>CAZXLQ010000015.1:0-21834 GCA_964641945.1 uncultured Clostridia bacterium | reverse complement strand
CTCTGCGCCTCTGCGAGAACCTGTCGTGAGGCCGCGTTTCTCGCAGAGGCGCAGAGGACTCGCAAAGGCGCAAAGTCCGACCCCCGCTACTTGATCCCGATCACCATCGAGTCCGGCCCGACCAGCGGTTCGACCCGTGTCGCCGAGAATCCGGCCGCACGCATCCACCCCTCGCAGTCCGCTCCCGTGTAGTCGAATCCTCCCGGTGTCTCGATGAGCATGTTGAGGCTCATCATCAGCCCGAAGGCGTTCTTCGAACGGTCGTCGTCGATGATGGACTCGTAGACCACGAGCGCTCCGCCGGTTGGGATCGCATCGTGTGCCTTCCCGATCAGCATCTGCTTCGTCGGCAGGTCCCAGTCATGCAGGATGTGCCCCATCAGCACGACGTCGGCCTTCGGAATGTCCTGCTCGAAGAAGCTGCCGGGCGCGAAGGTCAGCCGGTCCGCCACCCCAACCGCTGCAACGTACTCCTCGAAGATCGGCGCGACCTCAGGAAGGTCGAATCCCTGCCCGCGCAGATGAGGATTGGCGAGCGCGATCTGCGCGGCGAGATCGCCTTGCGCCGTTCCGACGTCCACGAAAGTGCCGTAGTCCTTCCACGGAAACTGTTGCGCGATCGCCATGTTCGCGCCGTGACTGATCCCGGTCATCGCAGCGAGGAACTGCGCGAGCCGAGCCGGGTCGGCGTAGAGCGTCTCGAAGAGCCCGGCTCCGCCCGACTTGTACTCGTTCTGCGGCTGGCCGGTGCGCAGCGCCTCGGTGAGATGTCCCCAGAATGGGTAGAGCCGCGTGTTGGCCATCTCGAGAATCCCGCCGATGTAGGACGGCTTCTTCCGGTCGAGGAAGAGGTCCGTCTCGGGGGTGTTGGAGTATGTGTCACCAGATCGCTCGAGGAAGCCCAGCGCCACGAGCGCGTCGAGGAAGTCTCGTGCGGAGCGAGGATGCAGGCCAATTCGTCCGCTGAGTGAATCGAAGCTCTCAGGGCCGTGTGCCAGCTCGGTGAACAGGCCCATCTCGATTGCGCTCAGCAGCGTCTTCGAAGGCCAGAACGCCAGGCCCGTCTGCAGGATCTTCTCGGGGTTCAGATGCGCACTCATCTGGGTCTCCTTGTTCGATGTCTCAGTCGTTGATGACGGACGACGGCCGTCCTGCGTCTCCACGAGACGTCCGGCGAGGATGCTGCCGCCGTCGGAGGCGGAGTCTAGTTGGAATTCGCCGGCTCGGCGAGTCCGGAGGTCGCGGCACCCTCACGCGCCGACGAGCTCCGAGACCGTCACGAATCGATAGCCGCGATCCCGAAGACCGTCGATGATGAGCGGTACCGCACGCCGGGACTCGGCACGGCTGCGATACATCACATGCAGCAAGATGATGGAGCCTGGCCGCGTGTTCTCGAGGACGTGTTCGGCGATGCTCTCCGCGCTCACAACGACGTCGGGATAGGACTCCGGTTCGACGTCCCAGAGCAGTGTCGTCCGGCCTGTCTGGTGCAGGTACCGCGGAAGCAGAAAGAGCCGCTTCCCGTATGGAGGACGAAACGTGATCGGGCCGGTATAGCCTGTCTCGCGGATGAGCACATCCGTACGCTCGATCTCATCCGCGATGAACGAGGGCGAGCGGAAGATCATCGTCGCGTGGGAATAGGAATGATTGCCGAGTTCGTGGCCTGCTTCGACGAGCCGGCGTCCCGCATCGGGATTTCGCTCGAGTTCGCCGCCGGTGACAAAGAAGGTCGCTCGCACGCCCGAGGCGATGAGAACGGGCAAGATCTCGTCGACGCCTTCAGGGGTCGGGCCATCATCGAACGTGAGCGCGACAATCCGGTCGTCAGTGTCGACGCGCGAGACGAGACCGCCGTAGAGCTGGAACGTCCGCGACTTGCTGAGGTACCACAGCCCGACGATGCCAAGGGCAAGGACGGCGATCACCGTCACCAGAATCCAGCGCTTTTTCATGATGCGGCAAGATGCGCGCCTGACGACGTCGGATGCTCGCAACCGATCGGCGCACTGCGCCTTTGCTTCTCTGCGAGAACCTGTCGTGAGGCCGCGTTTCTCGCAGAGACGCAGAGGTCTCGCAGAGCACGCAAGGACGAAAAAGCGGCCGTCACCCCGCGGTGACGGCCGTCGTAGAAGGAGGTAGCAGCAGCGATCGGTCTCGTTAATCCGCCTTCTTGCGGAGAAAAGCCGGGACGTTGATGTCGGGCCGCATCGGATCGTTCGCGACGGGCGTATTCACGTCGTTTCGGATCGGATGGTTGAGCGGCGCCGTCGTCTTCGTCGGGAAAGTGCGCAGCGGAGCGGTCTGTTCGATATCCCCGAATGCGGAACCCGCGTGATCGAACCCGGTCGCGATGACCGTGATCTTCATCTCCGCCTGCATTCGTTCGTCGAGCACCGCGCCGAAGATGATGTTCGCATCCTCGTCGGCCGCCTCGTGGATGATCGACATCGCCTCGTTGACCTCGAAGAGCGTGAGGTCCGGCCCGCCCGTAACGTTTATGAGCAGTCCGCGCGCTCCCTGGATCGACGCCTCCTCCAGCAGAGGGCTGGAAATCGCACGCTGCGTCGACTCGAGCGCCCGGTTCTCACCGTTAGCCCGGCCGGTGCCCATCAGCGCCACGCCCATGCCCTGCATGATCGACTTCACGTCCGCGAAGTCGAGGTTAATGAGTCCCGGAACCGTGATCAGGTCCGATATGCCCTGCACCGCCTGCCGGAGTACGTCGTCCGCAGCGCGGAACGCCTCGGGTAGCGGTGTGTTTCTCTCGACGGCGCTCAGCAGGCGCTCGTTCGGAATCGTGATGACCGTGTCGACGCAGCCGCGCAGTTCGTCGAGCCCCTGCTCGGACTGCCGCATCCTCTTGCGTCCCTCGAACGGGAAGGGTTTCGTCACGACCGCAACGGTCAGCGCACCGAGCTCGGTCGCCAGCGACGCCACGATCGGCCCCGCACCCGTGCCAGTTCCGCCGCCAAGTCCCGTCGTGATGAACACCATGTCGGCGCCCTCGAGCACCTCGATGATCTTCTCCGTGTCCTCGAGCGCGGACTCTCGCCCGACGTTCGGGTTACCGCCAGCGCCAAGCCCCTTCGTGAGCTTGTCGCCGATCTGAAGTTTGATTGGTGCGTTCGATCGCTTCAGCGCCTGGACGTCCGTGTTCGCAACCAGGAACTGGACGCCTTCGATTCCGGCCTCGATCATGCGGTTCACGGCGTTGCCGCCTCCACCGCCGATGCCAATGACCTTGATACTCGCGCCGTTGATCGAGGGCGAATCCTCAAGCCTGAATCTGATACCGCTGTCCATGTTGCTCCCGTCCGCTGCCATTCTCGTGTGTCCCCCAAGTGCTCCGGCTCCGGGACGGCCCCCCGCAGGCGCTCAGGACGAAGTCCTGAAAAGCCCTATCGTCACCGGCTCGGGCAATTCGGAAGATCTGACCGTTTCTACTAGATGTTGTGCGTGCTTCCCGCCAAGGTACGCCGCATAGTAGCACAGGGCAAAACCTTCGACAATTCATTTGTTGGGCCAGAAGGCCCCGAAATGGACGATTGTGGGTGCATTATTTGAACAACCGGCGGACCATGCCGCGCACGCGTCCCATCCGGCTCTCCTCCATCTCCGAGTTCGTGTAGATGCCGCCCGAGCCGTTCTGCTTCCGGTAGCCGAACAGCAGCAAACCCGCTGCCGTCGCGCACGTCGGCGAGTCGATCTCGCCCGACAGTCCGCCGATGCCGCGAGGCACCCCGCACCGCGCCGGCAGGTCGAGCACGTGCTCGGCGATCTCGATGGTTCCGTCCATGAGCGCGCCTCCGCCGACGATGACGACGCCGCTCGAAAGCTTCCGGTCGAAGCCGTTCTTTTCGATCTCCTCGTACACGTGCGAAAAGATCTCTTCGGCCCGCGGCTGCAGGATCTCGCAGAGCACCTGCCGCGAGAGCATCCGCGGCGGCCGCCCGCCGACGCTCGGCACCTCGACCGCCGTCGATCGGGACCGGTCGTCCATCAGCGACGCAATCGCGCAACCGTGCGCGCGCTTGATCCGTTCCGCCTCCGGAATCGGCGTTCGCAACCCGACGGCGATGTCGCTCGTGAAGTGGCTGCCGCCGATCGGCAGCACGGTCGTGTGACGCACTGCGCCCTTGTGGTAGATGGCGAGGTTCGTCGTCTCGCCGCCGATGTCGACGAGCGCCGTCCCGAACTCCTTCTCGTCGTCGGTGAGCACGGCCTCGGCCGACGCCCAGTGCTCGAGCACCGTGTCGAGCACGAGGATGCCGGCCCGGTTCACGCTCGTGATGACGTTCTGGCGCGCCGTGATCGGCGAGCTGACGAGATGCACCGTGGCTTCGAGGCGCATCCCGAGGAACCCCATCGGGTTCGAGATGCCGTCCTGTCCGTCGACGGTGAATTCCTGCGGAATCACGTCGATGATCTCGCGGTCCGCCGGCAGGGCGATCGATCGCGCCTGCTCGATGACCCGGTCGACGTCGGCGCGGGCAATCTCGCGGTTGCGCCGCGAGACGGCAATGACACCCCGGGAGTTGTGCCCCTTCACCTGGGCGCCAGCGATGCCGACGTAGGCCGAGTCGATCTGGACGCCGGACATGAGCTCGGCCTCTTCGATCGCCCGTCGCACCGCGTCGGTAGTCGCCTCGAGGTTGACGACGACGCCCTTGCGCACGCCGCGCGACTCGGCGCGGCCGATGCCGACGACCTCGAGTCTCCCCTCGCCGACGACTTCGCCGATGATCGCGCGCACCTCGGTGGTTCCGAGGTCGAGTCCGACGATATGCGGATCGTTTCTGGCCATGTTCTTACGTCCTCCTGATCTGCGTACGAGCGTCATTGGGTTGGAGCAGCAATGCGGTCGGCTTGGTGACCGTGCGTCGACGCTCGGTGCCGGGTTCGGCCGGCTTCGGCTTGGTTTCCGGCGTCGTGGCCGGTTTGGGTTTGGCTTCGGGCTTCGCCGGCGGCTTGGATTCGGGCTTCGTGCCGGACGGAGCGGTGGCGGGGGCGGTTGGCGGAGCGGCCGTCGCCGGCGACGTGGTCGCCGGAACGGCGCCATCGACCACGTTCTTCCTCTTGGAGAACGAGAACGTCACGCTGCCGTTCGCTCGCGTCATGTCGATCTGGTTGATCGAGTCAGCCGACGCGAGCAGCGTTCCGACGTCGGGAACGCGGTACCGGGCGAGTGTCTCGGTGTCGCCGCGCCGGGCGGCTTCGAGCAGGACGAGCGCCCGAGTGAGCCGCGGGTGGTATTCCCCTTCCCCGAGCCGAACCACGATGGCGTTGTCGGCGAGCTGTACGCTCGCGTCCTTGATGAACCGCAGGTCGACCTCGTCGATCCGGTTCCACAGGTCATCGGGCGCGAGCGCCTCGCGGATCTTCTCGTAGGCCGCGATGCGATCCCGGTTCTCGGCCGTGACCCGTTCCGTCGCGTCTCCGTCCTCGAATCCGGCAAGCGGAGGCGGAACCGTTGCACCGCGCTCGGCGCGGTACTCGTCGAGAACGTGCGCCTCGGTATCCACCCACACGAGCTTTCCGCTCGCCAGGCGTGCGACGATCGCCGGCTCGCGCTCCTCGATGCGCACGAGGATCGTATCCGGCAGCACCCGGACCACCGCCGCCGTCCGCACGTAGCGTTCCGACTCGACCGATTTCCGGATCTCGTCGAGGTCGAGACTGAAGATGCCGGTTTCCCCGCCTGCCTTCCGGACGAGTTGCTCGATCTTCTCAGCCGACGTCCGCTTCGCGCCGACGACGTCGACGCGACGGAGCGCGAACGCCTCGGAGCGCGCGATGACCGCGACCGCCGCGACCGGCGCGATGATCGCCATGCCGATGAGCGCGAGCCTGAACCACCGCCGCGGATCGGACTTTCGGCGGTTCGACGCGACTGGCGCGCTCCGCTTCGGCCGGGCGGCGGGCTTGCGGGCCCTCGGCGAGATGTTCTGCTGACGGTCGCTCACGATGCCTTTTCCTCCAGTCGCCGCAGGACGTCGTCGCCCGCGAGAGACACGCTGCCGGCGCCCATCGTCAGGACGAGATCTCCAGGCTGCGCGATTTCGGCGAGGCGCGCCGCGCCATTGCCGACCGTGCCGACGTATTCGACGTGTTTGTGGCCGTGCTGCTGGACCGATTCGGCGAAAGACTCGCCGGTGATGCCCGGAATCGGATCCTCGCTCGCAGCATAAATATCGGTCACCAGAACGACGTCCGCCGAATAGAACGCCCGTCCGAATTCTTCGAGCAGGTGCTGCGTCCGCGAATAGCGATGCGGCTGGTAGAGCACGACGACGCGACGGCCCGACGAGGCGGCCGCCGACAGCGTCGCCTGGATCTCGGTCGGGTGGTGGCCGTAGTCGTCGACGACGAGCACGCCGCCCGACTCGCCCTTGATCTGGAATCGGCGGTCGGCGCCGCGAAACTCGCCGAGGGCTTCCGAGATGTGGTCGAAGCCAATCCTGAGATCGAGCGCGACGGCGGATGCGCCGAGCGCGTTCAGGACGTTGTGGCGTCCGGGAACGTTGATGCGCACGCGCCCGAGCTCTTCGCCCCTCCACACGATCGTGAACTCGCTGCCGAAAGCCGGATCCTCTACGACGTCGCGCGCGACGAGGTCCGCCTGCGGCAGGAACCCGTAGGTGATGGTGCGCCGCTTCACGTTCGGGATCATCGACTGCACGTTCGCATCGTCGAGGCAGAGAATCACCGTGCCGAAGAACGGCACCTTGTTCGCGAACTCGGTGAAGCAGCGGCAGATGTCCTCGATCCCCTTGAAGTGGTCGAGGTGCTCGGCATCGGCGTTCGTCAGTACCGCGATCGTCGGCTGGAGGATCACGAGCGAGCCGTCGGACTCGTCCGCCTCGACGACCATGTATTGTCCCTTGCCGAATCGCGCGTTCGAACCGAGCAGCGCGAGCTTTCCGCCGACGACGACCGTCGGGTCGAACTTCGCATGCTGCATGATCGTCGCGACCATCGAGGTCGTCGTCGTCTTGCCGTGCGAGCCGCCGATCGCGATGCCGTAGCGGAAGAGCCGCATGAGCTCGGCGAGCATCTCGGCACGCGGGATGATCGGAATCTTGGCGTTGCGCGCCGCTATGACTTCGGGGTTGTCCTTGCGCACGGCGCTGCTCGTCACGACGAGGTCGGCGCCCTCGACGTGCCCGGCGGCGTGGCCCTCGAGAATCTCGGCGCCGAGTCCGGTCAGCCGCTCGGTGATCGGCGACAGCTTTGCGTCAGACCCGGTGACCTTTATCAGGCCGCCGAGCTGCAGCAGGACCTCGGCGATACCGGACATGCCGATGCCGCCGATGCCGATCATGTGAATTCTGTGAACGTCGCGAAACATATCGATACCTGCTCGCCGAGATGCTACCCGCTCGCTATGGCTCGCGGTACTGATCACCCGTCCGATCTCCCGTACTACCCGCTTGCTACCGCGCGCGAAACTGATTGGAGCGATGCGGCCCACTAGTTACAGGGCACAAATTCGGGGTCAAAAACCGCAGGCTACGGGTTCGCATCTGTTACAAGCAAGCTGCCTCTGAAGCCCAATCCACACCCTGTAACGAGTGCGCCGCACCGCCTCCACCGTCGAACCGCTGCAAAGACCGTTTGTCGCGAAGGTCAGGCCTTCACGAGAGACATGGCGAGGTCGACCGCTCGAGCCGCCGCGTCGGTTCTGGCCAGCGCGCGGCTGGCCTCTTCCATCCGGTCGATCGCGACCGGATCGCTTCCAAGATCGAGAATTTCGCGGGCGACACGCTCGCCCGTGAGGTCGCGCTCGAGCAGCATCCGTCCGGCGCCCGCGCGAACGAACGCCTCGGCGTTCTTGCGCTGGTGGTCGTCGGAGGCCTGCGGGAACGGAACGAATATCGCCGCCTTGCCCGCCACCGCGACCTCGGCGACCGTCGTCGCCCCTGCACGGCAAAGCAACAGGTCGGCCCCGGCGAAAGCGTCGACCATGCGGTCGATGTACGGCCGCACGTCGGCGTCGACACCGGCCGCCGCGTAGGCGTCGCGTACGGCGTCGTGTTCGCGGGGCCCGGTCTGGTGCGTGATCGTGAGCCGGCCGGCGCCGATCGCTTCGGCGAGATGCGGCAACGCCGCGATCATGGCGTTGTTGAGGGCCCGCGAGCCCTGCGATCCGCCGAAGACGAGCAGGTGCGTTCGGTCGCCGCGCTGCTTCTTCGCGAGCCCGACAAAGTCCGACCGAACGGGGTTGCCGGTCACGACGCCGCGCTTTCCAAACCAAGCGAGCGACTCCTCGAACGTCACCGCCGCGGCGCGGACGAATCGCGCAAGGACACGGTTCGTGAATCCCGGCATCGCGTTCGGCTCGATGACCATAGTCGGATAGCGCGAGAGCGACGCCATCAGCAGGATGGGGCCCGACGCGTATCCGCCGACGCCGACCACGACGTCGGGCCTGAAGCGGCGCAGGATTCCAAGTGCCTCGAGGAAGCCCTTCGGCAGCCGCGCGAGACTCGCAAGGCGCTTCACCATCGAGACGCCCTTGAGCGCGGCGGCCTCGAGAGTCTCGAGCCTGAAGCCCTCGCGCGGAACGATCGTCGTCTCGAGCCCGCGGGCGGTCCCGACGAACAGCACTTCGCCCGATGCGTCGCGCGCGAGGAACTCCCTCGCCACCGCAACGCCGGGGTAGATGTGCCCGCCGGTTCCTCCTGCTGAGATGATCATTCGCATTCCGTTACGTTGTAAGTCCACACGTGCGACCCGCTCGCTACCGCTCGCGGTACTGAATCATTCTTGTCTGCGCGACCCGCTCGCTGCCGCTCGCGGTACTGTATCTACCGCGCGCGGTTCCGGGTCTATTTCCCCTGAGAGATGTTGAGCAGCACGCCCATTGCCGACATCGAGATGCACAGCGACGAGCCCCCATAGCTTACGAACGGCAGCGGAATGCCCTTCGTCGGCACGAGTCCGAGCGTTACCGAAATGTTGAAGAGCGCCTGGGTGACGATCATCACCGTGAGGCCGGTCGCCAGCAGCGCGCCAAACTCGTCCGGCGCTCGGCCTGCCGCACGCAGTCCGCGCCAGGCGAGCACGACGAAAACCGACACGACGGCCAGGGCACCGATCATCCCCAGCTCTTCGCCGATGACCGCGAAGATGAAGTCCGTGTGCGGCTCGGGCAGGTAGTAGAGCTTCTGCCGTCCCTGCGAGAGCCCGATTCCCGACAGTCCGCCCGACCCGATCGCCAGCAGCGACTGGATGACGTGATAGCCCGAGCCCATCGGGTCCGACCATGGATCCATGAACGCGCCGATCCGCTTCATGCGGAACGGCACGAGCACGAGCAGACCGATGATGAATGGCGACGCCGCAAGCGGCAGATAGAGAATCTTCGAGACCGGAACGCTCGCGGCGAAAAGCATGACTACGAGCGCCGTGCCGATTCCGAGCGCTGTGCCGAGGTCCGGTTCCGCAACCACGAGCACCGCGAGGCCGCCGGCGACAGCCGCGCACGGCAGCAACACGTGCTTCACGTCGCTGCGATCGTCGTGTCTGTCGAGCCAGAATGCGAGAAAGAGGATGCTCGCGAGCTTTGCGAGCTCTGACGGCTGCAGCTGGAATCCGCCGTATTTGATCCAGCGGTGCGCGCCGTTGACTTCGGGAAAAGCGAAGACTGCGACGAGGAGCACGGTGACGACGCCGAGTGCGCCGTAGACGATCCACTTCCGGTTGTAGATCCGGTAGTCGACCTGCATGGCGACGAGCATTCCGACGAGCCCGAGACCTGCAAAGATCGCCTGCCGGCGAACGAAGAAATAGGGCGAGCCGAACTGGTCCGTCGCGACGATGGCCGACGCGCTGTGGATCATGATCAATCCGAACAGCACGAGTCCGACGACCGACGCGAAGAGCAGTTTGTCCGAGTTTCCCGTGCGAACCATGGTTGTGAAGGCTCCGGTGGAATCCGGTCCGAACCGGAGACCCGAAGCCAGAGAACGGCACTGGATCGTGAACGTGAGCGTGGAGCGGGAACGTGAGCGTGAGCAGGAGGTCTGCAGGAGCGACTGCGAGTCGGCCGTGCTGTCGACGACGTCAAACGGTCCCCACCCGATGGAGTCCAAAAAAGGGAATGACGTCGCTTCAAGCCCGGTCGGCGCGCGGTCAGTGCAGGAACATGAGCAGGTTGAGCAGGAGCAGGAACGTGAGCCGGCACGCGAGCTATTCAGTGTGTGAGTGTTCTCTGGCCTCGGGACTCCGGTCCCGATCGTTTCAGGCTCTCACCCGTGCGAGAGCTTCCACCTCCTGTTTGAAAATGCGTCCTCGATGTTCGAAGTTCTCGAACATGTCGAAACTGGAACACGCCGGTGCGAGCACCACGCGATCGCCCGGCTCGGCAATTTCCCTGGCGAGCCGGACGGCATCGCCCATTGAACTGGCGCGCGTCGTCGGGCAGACGCCCGCGAGCGCGCGATCGATTTCGTCGGCTGCCTCGCCGATGAGCACGGCGTGGCGGACGCGCCCGCGCGCGACGGGCGCGAGCACGGAAAAATCCTGTCCCTTGCCGATGCCGCCCAGAATGGCGACGGTCCGGCCCGGGCGTCCGTCGAAGGCCTCGATCGCCTTGATCGCGGCGTCGGTGTTCGTAGCCTTCGAGTCGTTGAAGAACGCAACGCCGTCGATGTCGACCGTGCGCTCGAGTCGGTGCTCGACACCCGCGAACGCCGAGATCGTGGCGACCATGCGCTCGGTCGGAATGCCGAGGTCCCGGCCGACGGCAAGAGCCGCGCAGACGTTCTCGAGGTTGTGCTCGCCGAACAGCGGGATGTCGGCGATGTCGATCAGGTCCTCGACGATACCGCCGGCGGCGCGCCAGACGAGGCGGTCGTCGCGGCGGCAGACGCCGGCGCCCAGGTCGCCGGCGCGGCTGAAGAAGGTCACGCGCGCGGGCGTCGCGTCGGCGAGCTCGGCGACGAGCGGATCGTCGGCGTTGAGCACGGCGAGATCCTCGGTCGTCTGGTTCTCGACGATTCGCGCCTTCGCGGCGGCGTAGGCGCCGAGCGTCCGGTGACGGTCGAGGTGATCGGGAGTGATGTTCAGGACAACCGCCCGGTGAACGCGCATCGTGTCGATGAGCTCGAGCTGGAAGCTCGAAAACTCGACGACGTGCCACGTGTCGTCGGTCGACGCATCGACCGTGGCGACGAGCGGCGTTCCGATGTTGCCGGCGACGGAGACCGTCAATCCGGCGTCGGCAAGAATCTGTCCGATGAGCGTCGTCGTCGTGGTCTTGCCGTTCGAGCCCGTGATTCCGCAGATCCGTCCGCGCAGGAACCGCGATGCCAGTTCGACCTCGCTGATGACGGGAACCCCGGCTCCGCGCGCCGCGGCGAGCGGCGCAGCATCGGCCGGCACTCCGGGACTGACGACGACGAGATCCGCGCCCGTGAACAACTCAGTCGGATGCCCGCCCGCAACCACGGTCATCCCTTCACGCTCCAGCTCCGCCGCATCCGCACCGAGCGCGTCAACCGGCCGGGCGTCGTTGACGGTCACGACGGCGCCGCGCGACGCGGCAAACCTCGCCGCCGCCACGCCGCTGCGCGCCATCCCGACCACCAACACCTTGAGCCCGTTCAATTCCATTTTTGTCTTTGCGTATCTGCGTCTTCCCTCTGCGTCTCTGCGAGAAACTCTTCTCTCCCTACCTCAACTTCAGCGTCGTCAAACTCAGCAACGCGAACAGAATCGCCACGATCATGAACCGGAACACGATCTTCGATTCCTTCCACCCCAGCAGCTCGAAGTGATGGTGGATCGGCGACATCTTGAACAGCCGCTTCCCGAACATCCGGAACGTCGTGACCTGGATCATCACGGAGAGCGCCTCGATGACGAACACGCCGCCGATGAGCACGAGCGTGAACTCCTGCTTGATGATCACCGCCACCGTCCCTATCGCTCCGCCTATCGCGAGCGATCCGACGTCGCCCATGAAGACCTCTGCCGGCGGCGCGTTGAACCACAGGAATCCGAGGCTTGCGCCCACCAGCGCCCCGCAGAAGATCGTCAGTTCGCCGACCTGGGGGTTGTGCGCGAGCCCCAGGTAGTCCGCGAACGTCTGGTGGCTCGTCACGTACGTGAAGCCCGTCAGCGCCGTCGCCGTGATGAACGTGACCGAGATCGCCAGTCCGTCGAGCCCGTCCGTCAGGTTCACCGCATTCGAGCAGCCCACGATGACGAACATCAGGAAGAGCACGTAGATCGGCCAGAACTGCACCGGACTGAACCAGTCGACCGTGATGAACGGAAACTGCAGGGCCGACGTGTATGGCGTCAGTAGAAAGAGCATCAGGCCGATCACGGCTGCCGACGCGAACTGCAGCAGCAGCTTCTGTCGACCCGTGAGCCCGAGGTTGTGCTTGCGCAGGATCTTCCGGTAGTCGTCCGCGAAGCCGATGGCGCCAAACGACATCATTCCGAACAGGGCGATCCAGACGTACGGGTTTCCCAGATTCGACCAGAGCAGCGTCGACGAGACGACCGCGGCGAGAATCAACACGCCGCCCATCGTCGGCGTCCCGCGCTTCGCCTGGTGCGACTTCGGGCCTTCCTCCCGGATCTGCTGGCCGATCTGGAATTTCTGGAGCGTCCGGATGAGCTTCCCGCCGAAGAAGAGCGAGATGAGCAGAGCCGTGAGCGACGCCTGCGCCGTCCTGAACGTGATGTATTCGAATACGCGCAGCCACGAGAGGCTCTCGTGAATGTCGTTGAGCAGGTGGAGGTAGTAGAACATCAGTTCGATCCTCCAGTGCCGAAACGCTCGACGAGCGCCGCGACGACTCGGTCGGTCGCCACGCCGCGCGAACCCTTCACGAGCACGACGTCGCCGTCGCGCAGTTCGCCTGCGAGCCATTCGGCAGCGGCTTCGGGCGTGTCGAGGAAAAGCGTCCGATCGCCCATGCCGGCATCTCGCGCCGCATCGACGAGCGCCCGCGCGTCGCCGCGCACGCCGGCGAGCAGGTCGATCCCCGCCGCTGCCACCGCGCGTCCGCACGCTGCGTGCATTTCGGCAGACTCGGCACCGAGCTCGAGCATTTCGCCTGCGACGACGATCCGCCGCTTCGCGTCGACGATTTCAGAGAGCGCCGTGACCATCGCTTCGAATGCCTTCGGGCTCGAGTTGTAGGAATCGTCGAGAATCGTCACTCCGTTCGCGAGCCGCACGACCTGGCCGCGCATTTTCGACGGCTCGGCGTCGGCGAGCGCGTCGACCGCGGCGCCGAGCGGAACGTCGAGCGCAAGGCCAGCGGCAATGGCCGCCAGCGCGTTGCCGACGTTGTGCCGTCCGACGAGCGGCAAATGGACATCCGCGGATCCAGCGGGAGTGTCGACGCGAAAACGCGATCCGGAGAGTCCCTCGGCCTCGAGGTCTGTTGCGCGTACGTCCGCAGTATCGGCGAAACCATAGGTCAGCGCCGTGATGTCGTCGCGCCGATCGCGCATTCGCGCCACGCGCGGATCGTCCGCGTTCAGCACGGCCGTGCCGCCGGGCTTGAGTCCGTCGATCAGCTCCGCCTTCGCATCGGCGACGCCTTCGATGCCGTCCTCGAAGAACTCGGTGTGAACCGGCGCAACGATCGTCACGACGCCGACCGTCGGCGGAGCGATCTCGGTCAGCCGCCGGATCTCGCCAGGAGTGCTCATGCCCATCTCGAGCACACAGAAGCGATAGCCGGACGGCGTGCGTCCGTCGGTGGCCATTTCGAGCACCGATTTCGGCAGGCCGAACGCGTTGTTGAGGTTGCCGAAGGACTTGTGCGTCGGGCCGGCGGCCGACAATACGCGCGCCGTAAGGTCCTTGGTCGTCGTTTTTCCGGCGCTGCCGGTCACGCCGACAATGGGGCCGCCCCATTCGGTGAGAAGGTTCTTCGCGAGCTGCTGCAGTGCTTCGAGCGAGTCTGGGACACGCACCAGCTGGTCCGGCGATGCGCCGGCAACTTCACGCTCGACGACGGCGGCGACCGCGCCGCGCTCGAGGGCCGAGCCCACGTGATCGTGGCCGTCGTGGTTCTCGCCGCGCAGGGCAAAGAACAGATCTCCTGCCCGCGCCGTGCGCGAGTCGATCGAATAGCCGCCGATGTCGATCGAAGCGATCGCGACGGGCGGCGTGTCGACGCGCATCAGGCGCGCCGCCTCGGCCACGTTCATCGAATCGCTCCCATGCCGAGCCCGCGCGCCTCGAGAGCCTCACGGGCGACCTCGCGGTCGTCGAAGTGGATCGTACGGTCGGCGAAGATCTGGTAGTCCTCGTGACCCTTGCCGGCAATGACGACGATGTCGCCCGCAACGGCTTCGTCTATGGCGCGGAAAATTGCTTCGCGGCGGTCGGCGATTGCGAGGTACGGCCTCCCTGCGGCTTTCAGTCCGACCTCGGCGTCGACAATGATCTGGGCGGGATCTTCGCTGCGCGGATTGTCGGAGGTCACGATGGCGAGATCGCAGCCTGCGCCGGCGGCCTCTCCCATTGGCGCTCGCTTCGTCCGGTCGCGGTCCCCACCACAGCCGAATACGCAGATGACACGGCCCTTCGTCACTTCGCGCGCCGTCTCGAGCACCTTCGTCACGGCGTCGGGTGAATGTGCATAGTCGACCACCACGGCGAATCCGCCCGTGTTAGCGATCGTCTCGAATCGTCCAGGTGCGCCCGAGCAGTGCATCAGTGCCTTGCAGATCGTCTCGAGCGAGAAGCCGAGCGCGAGCGCCGTGCTCGTCGCGGCCATTAGGTTGTAGACGTAGGGCTTGCCGATAAGCGGCGAGTTGAGCGTCATCGGACCGAGCGGCGTCGCGAGCTCGAGGTGCAATCCGTCGAGCGAAAGCTCGAACGACTCTGCCCGTACATCCGACGATCGATCGAAGCCGAAGCGCAGCATCGGACCGTCGTGCTCGGAGGCGAGGCGCCGCCCGAACTCGTCGTCGGCGTTGATGATCGCCCAACGGGGTCGCGAGCCGGTGCCGCCTTCGAAGAGCCTTCGCTTCACGGCGAAGTACTCTTCCATCGTTCCGTGATAATCGAGGTGGTCTTGGGTGAGGTTGGTGAAGACGGCGACTTCGAACCGAAGCCCGTCGACGCGTCCGAGGTCGATGGCGTGCGACGACGCTTCCATTACCGCCGTCGAGCATCCTTCGTTGATGGCTTCGCGCAGGAGGCGCTGGATGTCGGCTGCCTCGGGCGTCGTGCGGTCGGCCTTGATCTTCCGCCTGCCGACGGTGTAGGTGACCGTGCCGAGCAGGGCCGAGATGTCCTCTGCCTCGCGCACAATACGGTCGACGAGGTATGCGGTCGTCGTCTTTCCGTTCGTGCCGGTGATACCGACGAGCCGCAGCCACTCGGACGGACGGCCGAAGACGATCGCGGCGGCGCGCGGCAGCGCGCGGCGCGCATCGTCGACGCGCAGCCACGCGCCGGTGAAGCCCTCGGGGGCGGGCTGCTCCGAGATCACGCCAACGGCGCCGGATTCCATGGCGGCGTCGACGAACGTGTTGCCGTCGTGGTGCAGTCCGGTGATGGCGACGAAGAGCGCGCCGCGTCCGGCGCGACGCGAGTCGTGAGTGACGTCGCTGACGGTGGCCTCGAGCGGTCCGGACGCGTCGGCCTTTAGTTCTTCCGCGATCTGCTCAACCGTCCTCGCCATTGGCGAACCCCCTTTCGTCGAGCCGTGGCGCGCCTTCGCGCCCCTTGCGACACGGGTCGTGTCCGCGGCCGGCGTTTGTGGCGCCGGCGCACTTGCGACCGTACTCGTGCTGTTTCATGCTGTCGATATCGACCGCGCGGCTCGGAGGCGACCCCTCAGCTTCGGGGTTACGGACGTGAGCGAGAACGGGACCGCCCCTCGAGCCGCGCAGTATGCGGGTGCGGCCGAAGCCGCGAATTCAAGAATCTATTAGCGTTTCAGTTCGACGGTCAGGACCGTCCCCGGCGCGACCACCGCACCGGCCTGAGGTGACTGTTTTCGAACGATGCCTGAGCCGTTCGCTTCGATAAGAAGGCCCGAATCGGCGCCAATCTGGAGCGCGGACCGCAGTCCCTTTCCGGCCAGGTCAGGGACGATGACGCCTCGGGTTCCGGGCTTCGCTTCGACAACGGCGATTTCCGGGGCTACCGGCGCCGGCGGAGCTGCCGGCGGGACCGACTCGACTGCCGCGAGCTGTGTGCCTCCGGCGCGCGACGGGTTCGCCGAGGCGATCTCGACCGGCGCGGAGTTCGTCGGAATGGCGTAGTCGCTGAACAATTCTTCGAGGATTCGCCCGAAGATCGGTGCCGCCGCGGCGCCGCCCGTGTGGCCGCCGTTCTTCGGCTCGTCGAGCACGACGATACAGGCGAGCTCCGGATTCTCGGCCGGGGCGTATCCGCAGAACGACGCAACGTACTTCGAATGCGAGTAGGTCTTCGTCCGCGGATCGATCTTCTGGGAGGTGCCGGTCTTGCCGGCGGCGCTCAATTCGCCGAGTCCCGCGTGTTTCGCCGTGCCCTTGATCACGACGCCCTCGAGCATTCCCGTCATCATCCGCGCCGTTTCGGGGCTCACGACGCGCCGTCGATCCGGTGCCGCCGCCCGGGTGATGATTCCGTCGGGCGCCACGACGCGCGACACGAGGTGCGGCTGCACCCACTCTCCGCCGTTCGCGAGAGCGGCGACCGCCGCAACTTCCTGCAGCGCCGTCACGCCGATCTCGTGCCCCATCGGAATCGATCCGATCGTCGTCGGCTGCCACTGCTCGACGGGCTGGACGAGTCCGGACGACTCTCCTGGCAGCTCGATCCCGGTCTTGCGGCCGAAGCCGTAGTTCCTGATGTAGTCGTAGAGCCGGAGGTTCCCGAGCTTCTGCCCCATCTTGATCGCCGCCACGTTCGAGCTGTACGCGAGGGCGTCCGATGCCTTCAGCACGCCGTACGGCGTGTCGTGGACGATGCGGCCGCTCACGTTGATCTGCCCGTACTGGCAGTCGACCATCGTCGTCGGAGCGATGAGGCCGTCCTCGATGCATCCCGAGAACGGAACGATCTTGAATACTGAACCGGGTTCGAAGACGGCTTCGACGGCGCGGTTGCGCCTGACTTCACCCGACGTCTTGCCGAACGCGTTCGCGTCGAAGGTCGGGTAGTTCGCCATCGCGACGACCTCGCCCGTCCGCGGCCGGATGACGATGGCGATGCCCCAGTTCGCGCCCGATTCGCGCACGCCTTTCGCGAGCGCCTGCTCTACGCGGTACTGCGCGACCTCGTCGATCGTCAGGTGCAGGTCGCCACCGGGCGTCGGAGCGATCTCTGCCGAATCGTAGATCTTGCGTCGGGCGTCGGTGGCGAGGACGACGCGTCCGTTCTGCCCGCGCATCGCCTCGTCGAACGTCAGTTCGAGCCCGCTGAGTCCGTTTTCGTCCACCCCGCAGAATCCGAGGACGTGCGAGGCGAGCTCGCCCTTCGGATAGACGCGCTTGTTCTCGGTGACGAAATCGATGCCGTCGATTTCGAGTGCCGCGACCTTTTCGGCGGCCTCGATGTCGAGTTTTCGCTTGAGGCAGACGAAGTCGCGGTCCGATGTCAGGCGATCGAGCAGTGTCTTCTCGTCGACTTCGAGCAATGCCGCAAGGCGGCGTGCGGTGCTCGCAGGGTCCTTGATCTCGCTGACGGTCGCGTAGACCGAGCGCGCTTCGATCGAGCGAGCCAGTTCGCGGCCGTTTGCATCGAGAATGCGTCCGCGCGTGGCCGAGACTTCGACGGTGCGCTCCTGCTGACGGATCGCGCGGTCGACGTACCACGTGTGATCCACGACCTGGAGGTGCGCGAGGCGCGCCCCGATGCCGACTCCCCAGATGAGCAGCACCGCCGCGATGACGGTCAGGCGCTCCTGGGTTGTGAGGGGGCGGGCTTTCATCTGATCCTCTGGCCGGCGGGCCGGCTTCGAACGGCGGCCGTCGTCGTGTCTGCCGGTTCGAACTGTCTGAGTTCCGGCGCTCTCAGGCCGATCTTGCGGGCACGCTGTTCGAGCTCCTCGGGCGACAGGGCCTTCGATCGCTCGTGCTCGAGCTGGCGGCGCTCTTTCTCGTGTTCCTCGATGAGGACGCGCTTCTGCTGTGTTTCGTATCCGAGGGCGACTGCCTCGAAGTGACACCGGGCGCTGAAGACGAATCCCGATGCGACGAAGGTCCCGATGGTCGCACTGATCATCACCCACGACACGAAGCGGCGGTCGAGCCGGCGTCGGATCGGAGCGTTGCGGATTCGCTTGTTGTAGATGTAGGGCTGCGTCATCGGAAGTCGTCGACCGTTGTAGTTGTCTTGTTGTCGAAGCGTTCGGCAACCCGCAGCTTCGCGCTGCGCGACCTGGGATTGACCGAAATCTCGTGTTCCGTCGGAACGACCGGGCGGCGGGTCAGGAGGGTTACCCGCCGAACGGCACCACATCCGCAAACCGGCAGTCCCGGCGGACACGAGCAGTGACCTGAAAGAGCTTTGAATGTCTGCTTGACGATCCGATCTTCGAGCGAGTGGAAGGCGATCACCGCCAGCCGGCCCCCCGGCGCGAGCACGTCGACCGCGTCGCGCAGGAAGTGGTCCAATTTGTCCAGTTCCGAGTTCACGGCAATTCGAAGTGCCTGGAAGGTCTTCGTTGCCGGATGGATGCGCTGCTTGTGGCGCGGGATTCCGGAGGCGCGTGCGACGATCTCGGCGAGCCGTGTCGTGGTCGCGATGGGTTCGCGCTGCCGCTCCCGGCAGATGGCGCGGGCGATTCGGCGGGACCGCGTCTCCTCCCCATATATATAAATGATATGGGCGAGCTCTTCTTCGTCGAGCTGGGCGACGAGGTCGGCGGCCGTGTCACCGGTTGACCGGTCCATCCGCATGTCGAGCGGAGCCTCTTTCGAAAAAGCGAACCCCCGTTCGGCCTCGTTGAGCTGGTGGCTCGAAACGCCGAGGTCCGCGAGGACGCCGGTCGCCCCCCGGCCGGGCGCCCGTTCGCGAAGGACCTCGGCGATGCCGCGGTAGTCAGCGTGAACGGCCGTGAACCGGTCGCCGAAACGGCTGAGCCGTTCCCGGGCGAGTTTCAGGCTCTCGGCATCGCGATCCATCCCGATCACGACAACCGACGGGCTGGCGTCGAGCAACGCCTCGGTGTGCCCACCCATTCCGAGAGTGCAATCGACGTAGAGTCCGCCGCGCGCCGGCTCGAGGTAATCGAGCACTTCGGCGAGCAGAACCGGAACGTGTCGCTCGGCGGCGTCCACGATCAGACTCCCAACTGGATCGTTAAGCGTGTCAAAAATCGGTCGGCCGCGTTCGCGGCCCGAATGCTCCGGAAAGAGCGGTTTCGCAGGGGCTTGCCGCTCACGAGCGGTTCGCGCGTATCCAGTTCGCTACCCTGTCCATGCGAAGAATGTCCGTTACCGAAGGATCCGTGATGCCTGATTCGCCGATGTACCTGTCACGATTCGGCAAGCGTCCGGGATCGGGAACGTCCTCGAACCGTTCCTTTACAGACCCGAGGTTCGCAATCGGACTTCCGATCAGACCCTCGAGACGCAAATCGGCGACCCTCCCGGGTGGAAGAACTCAACCGACGACCTCAAGTAAGACTTTAGTTGCTGCCCCTAATCGCTACAAGCGAATCGACTTCGCTCGACGTTGCTCCACGTGCGGCAGACATTACTCCGAGACCCTATACCTGTCAAGCGAAAAAACGGCGTTGTGCAACAGAAACTTATACCTGCATAGGGGTGCCTCAGATCGAGTATGGACGAATGCGCGTAAACTGCTGCCGTAAATAACAAAATTGGATAATTAACACTGAACGTGGGTCAGTAAAGATCCGATGCAATGAGCCTGACCGGATCAGAGTCCGCATTCGAGAAACTCTTCAGGCCGTCGAAGAAGTTCTCGCAAAGGCGCAGAGGAAGACGCAAAGGCGCAAAGTCGGACTGACCCGCTACCGGTCCGTCGTGCTCTTTGGCTGAAGGTACCTGTTCGGCACGTTCTCCATCGAAGGAACGGTACGGCCGGCGGCCTCGAGCAGGAGCCTCACGTTCGCGATGATGTCGGCTTCGGCCCGGTGCATCTGCGGCAGCAACCCGAACTGGCAATACGAAACCGGCGTGAGGTCGAAGAGCGTGGTCTCCCAGTCGAAGCCCTTCCCCCAGGTCAGGCCCGCAACACGAACGTCCGTCACCGCTCCCGCTTCGAGCAGGAGCTCCAGCAGCGGTCGCGAACGATTTGCCCACGAATTGACGGTATGGAAGATCGGCGTGTGTCCACCAAGCCCGTCGGCATCCGCGCCGGCCCTCGCGTTCACTTCCGCGCCACTCTCGATGAGGGCACGTGCGGCACCCAGGTTGCCGTACTCCGCCGCCACGTGCAGCAGTGTCACGTCGACGAGCGGGGTGAAGCAGGAGACCATCGTCGTCCGATGCGAGGCGAGCGCCGGGTTGGCGCGAACCGCGTCGGCGTCATCGAGCAACACCGCTTCGGCGTCCGGATCGGCAAGTCGTACCCCGCGCTCGAGCATAAGCCGCAGGCACGACGGAAACCGGTCCGACCGAAAGTACATCTCCGTCAGCCAGTCGATCGGCAGCTTACCGTCAATTGGCGCGACCGGATCGACCCCGGCGTCGAGCATCTCCCGGATGCCATCAACATCGTGCGTCTCGAACGCAACCATCAACTTCCGCTCTCGATCGTTCACGGCCTTTCACCTCGGATCCGGTTCAATCGTTCGGATCCGCCCGATCCGCTTGCCTACGTTTCAGGAGATCACGGCCTCACGCGCACATCGAGCCTGGAATCTCCACCGGGATAGACCGTCAGCGCGATCGTGCCATTGTAGCCGGGCTCCATGTACGCGCCTGCCTCGATTTCGACGACCCGTCCATCGGCCTCGCGATACCTGATGACGGCGTCCGATTCACCGGTCGGTTCGACGACGACGCTCTTGGACGCTTCCGCCACGATGTCTCCGAGCTCGTAATGCGCTCCCGTCACGGTGACGGTCACGTCGTGCATGAGCTCCTCCTGCGAGTTCGTGACAGTGACCTTGATCTTCGGGTTGATTAGGGTGCAATGCGATGAGGCGAGCACCAGGAGCGCAAGACTCACGCCCAGCGCCAGCTTCCGCCGTGCGTGTCGAAGTGCCGTCACGAGGCAGTCCACTGAAAGCAGATGCCGTAACCGTCCGGATCACTGAGCGAAAGCTGCTTCATTCCGTAGTCGCGAACGACCGGTCCGTCGAGCTCGATACCGTGCGCGAGGAGATCGCGATAGACCCCGTCGACGTCGCGGCAGCCGAAGAAGATCGTCGTGTCGGCGTGTGCCGCCTGGCGTGCGGGATCGGGACCTTGCGGACGTTCGTCGTTAGTCTCGTAGGCCGTGTTGAGCATGATCTCGGCGTCGTCGCGCCGAAGCAGCGCCCAGCCGACGTCGTCGCCTTCACCGGATGACATGACGACTTCAAAGCCGAGCACATCCCGGTAGAAACGGATGGACGTCGGCATGTCGAAGACCTCGAGCAAGGTCGTTGCACCTTCGAGTCGGTACGCCATCGCCTCCCTCCCCGCGCAACGTAGCTTCAAACCGACGGGAAACTCAAGAGTCGTCAGATGCCGCGAGCGGCAGCGAGCGTCCCACGGACGGTCGAACGGTTCCGATCGCTTCCGTCCTGCCGCAAAGACGAGTCCGCGGTCTCAGGCACCGTCCGTGGGCCGCTCGCTACAGCTCGCGGCTCGAGGAACGGGAACGGGAACGGGCGGAGCGTCCTGCCTGGTAGTACATGTTGCGGGCGGCCTCCGTTCTTTGAGCCGCGAGCGGTA
>CAZXLQ010000014.1:26322-31126 GCA_964641945.1 uncultured Clostridia bacterium | reverse complement strand
ACCCGTTCGCTATACATGCTCGGCTTGTAGTGCGACGCTCGACCACGCGTCGCCGCCTGTGGCGGGCATAGCTCAGCTGGTTAGAGCGCCTGACTGTGGATCAGGAGGTCACCGGTTCAAACCCGGTTGCCCGCCCCATCAATTTCGAAAACGCGCAAAGAGGCTGCCATTCGGCGGCCCCTTGTCGTTCTCAGGCGTCTCCGTGCCTCTGCGCCTCCGTGTCTCTGCGTGCGAAGCTCTCCTCGAGCTCATGAAGAGCTTCGCACACAGGTACACGGAGGCGCAGAAACACGGAGGTTCGCCAGCAAGGCCTACCGCCGCTTGTCGTGATCGCGCATGGACTTGTGGATGGCCTTCCACTTGCGGCGCTGGACGAGCTGCGCGGTTGCGTCGCGGCGGGTCTCGAGGAACGCCGCTTCCTTCTCGAGGGAGCGGAAGTGCGCGAAGCGGTCCGCGTCCATTCGCCCGTCCGCAATTGCCTCGGCCACCGCGCATCCCGGCTCGCCATCGTGCCGGCAGTCCGCAAAACGGCAACCCGCGGCCACCTCCGCCACATCGTCGAAGGCCGCGCGGATGCTCTCCTCGTCGGACCACACCGACAGCTCACGCATCCCCGGCGTGTCGATCAGCAGCGCGCCACCCGGCAGCTTCACGAGCTCTCGTCGCGTCGTCGTGTGCATGCCGCGCTGGTCGTGCTCCCGAACCTCACCCGTTCGAAGCGCATCGGTCCCGAGCAGCCGATTCGCGATCGTCGACTTGCCGACACCCGACGATCCGATGAGCGCCACCGTCTCGCCCGCCGTCAGCCACGGAGCGAGCAACGAGCCAGGGTCGTCGTCGCGGGCGCTCATGGCTACGGCCTGCGCGCCGCCGGCTCTCGAGCGAACCGACGCCATCGTCGAATCGAGGTCCTCGCACACGTCCGCCTTGTTGAGCACGATGACCGGGCGCGCGCCGCTTGCCTGCGCGACGGCGACGTACCGCTCGATGCGTCGAAGGTTGAAATCGCCGTCGAGTCCTGTCACCAGGAACACCGTGTCGACGTTCGCCGCGACCACCTGCGGCTCGGCGCGCGCGCCGGCCGCCTTTCGCACGAACGCCGTTTCCCTGGGAAGCACGGCGACGATGGACCATCCGTCCCCGGCCGGCCTGACCGCCACCCAGTCGCCCACGGCCGGAAGGTCGGTTCGATCCGAGGCCTCTCGCCGCAGTCCGGCGCTTACCGTTGCGGCGACCTCGCCGCCTTGTGTCACGAGCCGGTTGACGCCGCGGTCCTGCGCGACGACCCTGCCCGGTAAACTTCCATCCGTCGCGTGCTCAGCCATTGCGGCCTGAAAGCACGCGCGCCATCCAAATGGGTCCAACTCCACGTCAGTCATCTCCTGTCAAAGGGACCGACGGTCCCGAGACACACGTCTCCCGCCTCGGCAGCGGAACGGAGTGCGACGGAGTCAGACAATCATAGGCTCGGGCCGAACCGTAGCAGACGCGCGGCCAGCCGCGCAATTGAGCGCTTCGGGGTAGCGGGTCGGTTTGACTTTGCGACTTTGCGTCTCCCTTTGCGTCTCTGCGGGAAACTCAACGTTCAAGCGGGTTCTTTCGATAGTCAGTTTCTCGCAGAGGCGCAAAGGGAAGACGCAAAGACGCAGGATGAGCAGCCAGATCGTAAGCCCCACTACCCACTACCCACTACCCACTACCCACTACCCACTACCCGCTACGGGCGCGGCAGCAGGTCCTTCTCGAGCGCGCCGAGGACGTTGGCCGCGATCTTCAGACCCGTCTCGGTGGGCGTCAGGCCTCGCGAGCCGCGATTGACGCCTCCCACGGACGGACCGCCGCGCGAATACGAGTCGTAGGATGAAAAGTAGTACCGTCCCTGCGTCCGGATCTTCGCCGTGGCCGGCTCATAGAGGACGTAGGTTGCGACGAGCAGCGGATCCCGGTTCGTCGAAACGGCCATCGGGTCGTCATCGACGCCGTCGATCGAGAACTGGAACCACAGGACGTAGCCCTCGGTGTTGCGCTTCGAAAGGTCGATGGCCTGCTTGCGGGTAAGGTCCCCGCTCGGCAGAGGTCGGGCAATGCTCGACTCGCCAAGCTCGCGCGCGCACGCCGCGACTACGGCATCGCACACGTCGGGCCGGATGCTGAACACGGAGAGGTACTTCGCCGTCGAGACCGCGATCTTCTCGTCGTCGCGAATCGCGGGAGGCGCCGGCGTCTCCGCTGCCGGCGTCGTCGCGGGCTCGGCCGGCGCGGGCGCGGCGGGCGGAGGCGGACTGGTGCGGCGGGTCGGAATCCGGCGACCGGATTGCGCCGAGCAGGGCAGCGCGGTCAGCACGAGGGCGATCGTAACGCCGGTGGCGGCAAGCCAGCGCACGGCGGTTCTCAGGCGACGCCGCCGCGGCGCACGCTGATGCGCACGAGCGGCGACGTGATGACCTGGCTGAATCCTGATTTGTCCGTTGGCACCGTCAGGAAGAACGCGGCGCGGGCGCCAAGCCTTACGCCGGCCTCCCAGATATCGCGGGTCGGCAACAGCGATCCCGAAAAGACCGCGTCGCGGGGCTGCGGAACGTTGCCACCGGTCAGGGCGCCCCGGCGATTCGAGCGATCAACGACGGTGAAGGTATACACGCTGCGGCCAGTCTCCATCACGAGCATGTCGTTCTGGAGTAGCTCGGTAAAGAGGATCTCCTGGACGGAGTCGCTCGACATGATCCCTCGCTCGTGGTGGTACGCCGTGGTAGTAGGCCGCAAACCCGCGCGCATTCTAATCCGAGTCTTCCCGAAAGGGAACACGCGGATTGGGGCAGTTCAGGCCTTTGTGCGAACCCGCGACGCCGTGCGAAGGTGTTCCTGCCCGAGCTTCGCAAGAATCCGCCGAATCGCCGATGATCAAACGGTTCCGCACCCGACCCAGCCTGTTTCACGCCACGATCGCCCTGCTCGTCGTCGCGGGATTCGTCCTTCGTGTCTGGGGGAACCAGTTCGGGCTTCCGTTCCTCTACCACGAGGATGAGGGCGAAATCGTCCGGCGAGCCCTGCGGATGCCGATCGAAGGGCCGAGCCCGGGGTGGTTCCAATACCCGACGCTCGCCGTCTACGTTCAGGCGTCTGTCTACTCCGTCCTCTGGGCTGTGACGAGGCTAACGGGCGGTTCGACCTCTTATGCCGCATTCGCCGACGCCGCGACGCTCGACCCGACCTCCGTCTACACCCTTGGCCGGACGGTGACCGCTGCGTTCGGGGCCGCAACGATTGCGGTCGTCGGCGCGGCAGGACGGCGATTCGCGTCGCTAGGCCGGACCGGCCGGGAGCTTGCCGGCATCGTCGCTGCCGCGCTCGTGACCGTCGAACTGCTGCAGGTCGAGCACGGTCATTACGTCACGGCCGACGTGCCGATGACCCTGGCCGCGGCCGGTGCGCTGCTCGCCGTCGCCCGGCTGGCATCGGCGCCCGGCGGAGGCTCCGCGCGAGAATACGCCGTCGCCGGTGCGTTCGTCGGCATCGCGGCTTCGTTCAAGTATCCGGGCGCCCTGTTCGCGGTAGCCATACTGGCCGTCGCCGTCCAGCGCTTCGAATGGAGAGGCGGGGCCGACCGGATCTCGCGATGGCGCGACCGTCGACTTCCCGTCGCGGGAGCCGCGTCAGTTGCGGCATTCGTCGCCGGCTCGCCGTACGTGCTGCTCGATTGGCGGACGTTCGTTCGCGACCTCGGCGCCGAGGCGGCGCACATGCGCGAGGGGCACCTCGGATTCGAGCTCGTGCAGAACCACTGGGCCGAGATGTTCGCGAACGTGCTGGAGTCCGGGAACATCGCGCTCCTCGCGCTCGCCGCTGCTGGCGCCGCGACGGCGGTCGTGTGGCGGGACGTCCTGGGTCGCACTCTCGCCGTGACGCTCGCGAGTCTTGCGCTCTTCGCCGCGTCGTCGAACGTGCTCTTCGCGAGGTATCTCATTCCGATGCTTCCGGTCGCGGCGCTGCTGGGAGCGCACGCGATCGTCACGATCTCGGGCGTCCTGTCGCGGAGGCGCGGGCGCGCACGATCCGCGCTGGTCGCCGCCGCGCTGATGGCCGCACTCACACTGCCCGCCTGGCTTGTCGCGCACCGGCTAGCGCTTTTTTCGGCGGCGGACACGCGGACCGAAGCGTGGACCTGGGTGAATTCGGTCCTGCGCCGGCCGGGCGACCGGATTGCGGTCGAATGGAAGTCCATTCCGCGCCGACCCGTCCGGTTCGACGTCGCCGAATCGTCGCCGGTCGAATACGACGTCGCGCAACTGCGCGCGGATGGCATCGAATACGTCGCCGTGACCGACCGGCTCTACCGCAGGTACCTCAGGGCCCCGGACCTCTATCCAAGACAGGCGGCGTTCTATCGCGACCTGCTCGCATCCGCCGAACGCGTCGCGTCCTTTTCGCCGTTCGCCGACGACCACGGCCGGCTCGAGCTCGACGGTGCGGGTGTTCCCGTCGTTCGACGCGTGAGCGCATCGGCTCCCTGGTCGGCCCTCACCCGTCGCGAGCGCTCCGGTCCGGTCATCCTCGTGTTCCGGCTCCGTGAGGCTGTCCAGTCAGGCCCCTCGCGTTCGCTCGGGGTTCTGGTTGTTGTGGGGCAGACCGCCGGTTCTCGCTACGACAGCCAGAGGCCGCACTGTCGTGATATGGAGCCGACGAATCGCCTGAGGAGGGAGGAGGGTTGTGGCGACCGTTGTTTGCCCTCGTGACCGGCTAAGTGCGTTCGGCTGTCCAGTCAGGCCCCTCGCGTTCGCTCGGGGTTCTGGTTGTTGTGGGGCAG
>CAZXLQ010000014.1:0-26222 GCA_964641945.1 uncultured Clostridia bacterium | reverse complement strand
CTCGGGGTTCTGGTTGTTGTGGGGCAGACCGCCGGTTCTCGCTACGACAGCCAGAACCCCGAGCGAACGCGAGGGGCCTGATCCCGAGGCGTGAGATAACGCCGCTACCGCGCACGGTACTGATGCTCCAGTTCGCGCCGGAGCCACGCTTTCGCGTGGGTCCACTCGAGCTCGACGGTGCGGCGTGAAATGCCGAGATGTTCGGCCGTTTCGTCGACGCTCAGGCCGCCAAAGTACCGCAGCTCCACGACTCGCGCCTGCCGGCCATCGAGGGCCGCGAGCCGCTCGAGTGCCTCGTGGACGGCGAGTATAGCGTCGACGTCCGGATCGTCGACGGCGAGAGCCTCCTCGAGATCGACCTGGTGCCGAACGCCTCCGCGCTTGTCGCGGAGCTTCGCCCGCGCGTGGTCGACGAGCAGCCTGCGCATGGCTGACGAGGCGATGGCGAGGAAGTGCGTCTTTCCCTGCCAGTCGATCCGCGACTGGTCGACGAGTTTGAAGTACGCCTCGTTGACCACGGCGGTCGCGCCGAGCGTGTGGCCATCGCGCTCGCGGCGCATGTGGCGCGCGGCGATGGCCTTCAACTCGTCGTAGACAAGGGGAAGGACTTCGTCGAAGGCGTCGCGTCGACCGTCGCGAAGCTCCCTGAGCAATCCGGTCACGATTCCCGTTCGATCCTCCACGGCGGGGCTCCAAGGCGAGACATCGCCCTCAGCGCCAGTCTACAGAAGGCGTGGCCGTACAGGCAGCACACCGACACAGAGTGCACGGAAAATCGAACCGATTTCCGTGATCTCTGCAGCTCTGTGCTCCCTGTACGGCCACGCCTTCTTTACGACCGAAATTTTCTTTGCGGGTTTGTCGCGACGACGTCGCCTTCTCCATCAGGAAACGCATCTGGCGTGAAAAAGGAGCAGGACCATGAATCGGAATCGACTTTTCGCAACACTGCTGGCAGCGCTGCTTGGCGCACAGTTCATCCCACCGGCGCCGCAGGCGCTCGCTTCCGCCCCGTCAGCCGGGCCGGACAACGCCGTTCCGGCCGTTCGCGCGCGTGCGCCGAGGATCACGGATTCGTTCCGGATGAGGCCGGCCGACGGTACGGCCGCGAAGGTGCGTCCGGACTGGGCGATCGCCGCCGAAGAAACCGTCATGTCGCAGATCGCCGAGCGACCACGGGCATTTGGCCTCGCGTCAGCAGACGAAGTACGGCTGTTCGGCGTCGATCGCGACGAGCTCGGAAGAAGCGACGTGCGCCTCGACCAGCGACACGGCGGCGTCGACGTGATCGGCGGCCAGCTCATCGTCCGTCTCGACACCACCTCGCGTGTTTCATCAGTCGGCGGCCACGTATTCGACGTCGCCGGCGCCGCCACTGCGCCCCAGATCGACGAGGCCTCGGCCATCCGGATTGCGTCCGCCGCCGCGGGCCGTCTCGAGGGTCTGACGGTCTCGTCGCGTCTCGTGCTCGTGCCGAACGCGCTCATGCACGACAACGACGACGAGCGAGGCGGAACGCTGGCCTACGAGGTGCATTTCGCCGGCTCGGACCGCAACATCGAGCGTGGCAAGAAGATTTTCGTCGACGCGCGCTCGGGCCTGATCGTCTGGCGTTTCGGCACGACACCGCACGCCAGCGGCGTCGGCTACGGCGAATACAGCGGTCGCGTGACGATCATCACGGACGAATACGAGGAAGGCTGGTACCGGATGATCGATTCGTCGGCCGGCAACTCGGAAGTACACGACGCATACAACAACACCGAAGATCTCGAGGATCACCTCTTCGAGAACAACTCGGCCAACGTATGGGGCGACGGCAACCCGGCCGACGCCGTCACGGCCGCCGTCGACGCGCACTTCGCGGTCAACGAAACCTGGCGCTACTACCGCGACCGTCACGGCCGCCTCGGCGCCGACGGCAACGGCACGCGGATCAAGACCTTCGTCCACTTCGGCAGCGAATACAACAACGCGTCGGGCGCGGACAGCGTGATCGTCCTCGGTGACGGTGACGGCGTATCTTATGGCTCGTTCGCCGCGCTCGACGTCGTCGCCCACGAGTTCACGCACAGCGTCGTCCAGGCGACGTCCGGAGTGCCCTACAGCGGCGAGGGTGGCGCAATCGACGAAGCCCTGTGTGACATCTTCGGCACGGCCGTCGAGTTCCGATCCGGGCGCAATCCCGACTTCTTCATTGGCGAGGACGTCGTTCGGTCGGGTCATCCGCGAACGAACTTCCGCGACATGTCGAATCCGACGGTCTCGCACCTGTCGCAGAAGGTCTACGCCGGCGGCTGTTCGCCCGACGGGGACAACGACAACTGCGGCGTGCACACGAACAGCGGCATCGTGAACAACGTGTTCTACCTGCTGTCGGTCGGCGGCACGCACGCAGTCAGCGGGGTCAAAGTCCCGAAGATCGGCCGCGAAGTGGCAGAGGACATCTTCTACGAGGCCATGTCGCGCCACATGTTCGCAGGCACGAACTTCTACCGGATGGCCCACGCCACGCTCAGCGGCGCGACGGACCTCTACGGCTACAACTCGAAGCAGTACAAGGCAGTGCGGACGGCCTGGCAGGCGGTGGGCGTGCTCGAAGGCGAGCGCCCGGCGGACGACTTCTCGACCTGGAAAACGCTCGCGTACGCATCCTACGACGGTTCCGCGCAGACCGGTCGCGTGAACCCGGAGTACGGCTTCGACAACCTGACGACCTACGGCGCCTCGTCCTTCGCGAACGGCTGGACCTCCATCGTTCGCCTCGGAACGGACATCCTCTACTACAACCGTGACACCGCGCTGGCCGCGATCGGGCACCTCGACGCGAACGGCGATCACCACACGACGCACATCTTCCATCCCGGGTTCCTCGGAAGCGGCTGGAGCCACATCGTGGCGATGGATGGCAACGTCTTCTTCTACAACGAGGCGACGGGCGAGGCGGCGATGGGCCGGTTCACGGGGCCGCTTGGTTTCACGCAGTACGGCTACCGGACGGGCTTCTCTCTCTGGTGGACGCACATCGTGAACGCGCAGGGCCGCCTGCTCTTCTACAACCAGAACACGGGCGTCGCGGCGGTCTGCGTGCTCGACGAGATCTACGGCCAGGCCGACGGCCTCTTCCGCACGCTGACGGAGATCCGCTGCCGGCAGCTCAGGCCGGCGCAGTACATCGCGCCCGGCTGGTCGTCGATCGTCGACACGAAGGACGGCGTGCTCTTCTACAACATCGGCACCGGCCAGTACGTGGTCGCCGACATCGACACCGGCGGCACGATCACCGACCGGCAGCCGGACGTGAGTCCCGCGGGCCGGCCGATGTGGGCCTACAGCTCACTCGGCCAGTACTGGACGCACATCGAGCGCGTGAAGGACGTGCTGCTGCTCTACAGCACCTACGACGGTTCGGCGATGACGCTCACGATGTACTCGGTTCCCGTGTCGCGACGCCTGGTCTGGGGCAAGCACGAACCGGTCGTCTTCCGTCAGCAGTTCGCCATGCAGCCGGGCTGGACGCACATCGTCGGCGCGATCGATGAGGTGCCGGTTTTCTAACGGGCGTCCCAGCGGTAGCTCGGTGACTCCGTGCCTCAGTGCCTCCGTGTGCGCAGCTCTTCAACGCGAAATAGAGCTGCGCACGCAGAGTCACAGAGACACGGAGTCACAGAGTCACTAGAACGTGTACTTCAACGCGAACTGAATCACCCGGTTCGGGCTCGACGTCTCGATCGACGAGCCGAAGCCCGGGTTGAACATCGTCCGGATCGGGATGCCGTAGTTCGTTCGATTCAGAAGGTTGAAGACCTCGGTCCGGAACTCGAGGTTCTGGTTTTCGGTGAACTGGAAACGCTTCGTGATGGCCGCGTCCCAGTTGAGCTGACCGTCGGCCCGGACCGTGTTGCGGCCAACCGCACCATTCTGTCCGAAGAGGAAGAGCTGGCCGTTCGGTCCGAAGAAGAAGTCGTAGGACACATAGTCCGTCAACGTGAAGTTCTCGGTGAGGTCCACCCGCTGAGGACCGTGGCTGTCGATGAACGTAAGGCCGTTCGTAGTGAGCGGACGATCCGTGAGGTTGCCGTCGAGGTTGGAATCGAACGGCACGTTGAGCGTGAAGGGCTGACCCGTCGCGCCCTGCGCAATCGTCGAGAGCTGCCAACCGCCGAGCCAGAACGCCGCGTCGTCGACCTCCGGTGACGTGACGTCACGATAGAGCGGCAGGTCCCAGATGAGCGACGCCGCAAAGCGATGTCTCACGTCGAAGCTCGCGGAAGCGCGCTCGAGCGCGAGATTGAACGAGTCCTGCGCGATGACAGGCGAGCCCGCGATCGGGAAGACGTCAGAGACGTCGTCGATGGCGTGCGACCAGGTGTAGGCGAACGTGTAGGTGTAGCCGTTCGCGTACCGCTTCTTCGCCTCGATCTGCAACGCGTGGTAGTTCGAATTCGCCGAGTTCTCGAACCGCTGGATCGCTCCCAGGAACGGATCCGGCCGGCTTCTCAGCAGCGACTGCACGACGTCGGCGACGACGAGCGGCGGTCCCTGCGGGTAAGGCGTGCCGGGCGCCGAAACGACCGTCGGAAGGAACGGAGTCACGTTCGGGCCGAGGTTCGGCGTCGTCAGACGCGTGAGCTTCGTACCCTTGGTGCCGACGTATGCAGCAGAGATCGTGTAGTCGTTGAGGAACTGCTGCTCGAAGGTCAGGTGCCACTGCTGAACGTACGGCGTGGCGATGTCCAGCTCTGGAAGCGTGATCGCGATACCGCCGACGCCGAAGTTCTGCGCCACGAGTGTTCCGATCAGCGCTCCGAAGTCTGCCTGCGAGCCGCCGAACTGGTTGATCGTGCCCGGCCTGATGAGCGGGACGGACGTTCCGCCTCGCGTCAGGACGAGCGTGGATGGCGCAGGCAGGTTGAAGACGTTCGTTCCGAGGAAGGACGGGTCGACGTTGATCGGCACCTCGTTCGGAAAGATGTTCCGCGACTGGCTGACGACCGCCCCGAGAATCGAATCGAAGTAGACGCCGTAGCCGCCTCGCAGCGACGTTCGGCCGTTCGACCAGGGGTCCCACGCGAATCCGAAGTGGGGTCCGAAATTGTTCGGATCGTTTTCGTAGATCTTCTCGCGTCCGCCGTAGAAGCCGGCGACGGAGTTCACGGCACTGTTGTAGAAGAACGTCGAGCCGGCGTTGTCGACCGCGGAACCGCCCGTCGCCGGGACCGTGCTGAGCGACAGCGCGGTTTCGATGCGGTCATCGCTCGGCACCGAGTTGTATTCGTAGCGGACGCCGTAATCGAGCACGAAATTCGGCGCGACCCTCCACGAGTCATTGAAGAAGAAGTTCATCTCCCAGTACTTGAGGTTGATGTTCGAGTCCGGCGCATCCTTCGAGATGACCTGGAACACGGACGATGGAACGCCGACCGTCGCCAGTTGCAGTCCGCTGAGGGACAGGATGTTCGACAGGGCATTGAAGCCGAACGGGAAGTTCTCGTTCCCGGTCGTCGTCAACAGTCCGAAGGCCTGGATGCCGTTGCCGTAGACGACCTGCGGTCGATAGTTCCGATCCTGGAAGCTGTCGAGGTGCTGGAGCCGGAAATCACCGCCGAACTTCATCGAGTGCCTTCCGACCGTCCACGACATCGAGTCGGCGAACTGGAACGTGTTGTTAGTCCGGCCCTGCGGGAACGTGAAGACGTCGACGCCAACCGGGCTGAACGGCTCGATGAGGAGCTGGCCGATCGGCGTGGTAGTGGAACCGAACAGCACCGGGCCTCCGGGTGTCTGCACCGGCACCGTCGAGGCCGCTTCGAAGATGAACGGGCTGCCCGCCTGTTCGGGGAAGTCGAGCTCGGTGCGGCCGTAAGAGAAACGCGCCTGGTTGAAGAGCGTGTCGGAGAGGGCCGTATCAAGGATGAGCGAGATGTTGTGGGTTCGCGTTTCGGCGCCGATCGTCGAATTGATGGCGCGATTGACGGCCGGGAGCAGCCGGTCGTCGTCGGTGAAGTTGTACCGGACGTTCAGGTCGTTCGTCTCGTTGAACTTGTGCGTTACCTTGAACGAGACGATGTTGCCGCCGCCGCTCGACGGAAGCTCCTGAGTGAATGTGTTCTCGCCGTATGGGCCGCCGGGGTTGTTGGGCAGCGGATACAGACTGAGCACGTTCGCGCCGAGCGGCGTCGAGCCCGACGTCGTCGAGTAGGCGATCTCGGCGAATGCATCAATCGGAATCGGCCGAAGGACGCCGAATTCGGGCAGCCCGAGAAATCGCCGCGCGTCGAGTGTCGGCGACGAGAAGTGCTGCTCGATCGATGCGTTGATGTCCTGGCGTTCGTAGCTCGCGAAGAACTGGGTGCGGTCCTTCACGATCGGTCCGCCGATGACGAAGCCGGCCTGGACTCGCGTGTAGGGGCTCTCGTCACCCGACGCGCCGCCCGTGAAGTCGAAGCCATTGCGGGCATTCAGGCTCGAATCGGTGAAGAAGCCGTAGAGCGTTCCGTGGAATTCGTTGCCGCCGGTGCGCGAGACCGCGTTGACCTGAGAGCCGACGTTGCGGCCGGACTCGGCGTCCCACAGGAGCGTGGAGAGCTGGAATTCCTGCACCGACTCGATCGACTGGGGCACGAGCGAAACGAACCCCTGGCGTCTGACGCCAACGTCGGGGTCGTTGTTGTCAGACCCGTCGACGGTGAAGTTGTTCGCGCGTGCGCGCGAGCCGTTGACCGAGAACTGGCCCGCGGTGCCGATGCCGAAGCCGACGCCAGGGCCGCGGACACCCGGGACGTACGGCGCGGCAGCAACGCCCGGTGCGAGCAGCGCGAGCTCGTCGAAGGTCCGCGTCTCGGTCGTTCCGCCGAGCGGAAGAGAATTGACCTGCTCGATCGAGAAGTTGCCGCGGCGCGTGGGATCGTTGGTGTTGATGAGGCTGACGCGTCCTTCGCCTTCGGTGCGAGTCGAAGGCGTGACCGTCTGGCCGCCTGGACCGGTGACCGGACCGGTGGGCGCGGGCGTGCCGGCGTCGAGCAGCGTGATCGGCGGCACGAGGTTCGTCGTCGAGTTCAACGGGATCGGGAACCCGGTGATCTGGTTGTCCCCGAAGCCGGTGAAGGACGCGCGGATCGTGTAACGTCCCGGAGGCATGAACGGAATGCGATAGCTTCCGTCCGCAGCCGTGAGTGTCGAACGCGAGTTGCCGTTCAGTTCGTTGCTGGCCGTGACGCGGGCGCCTCCGAGCGGTTCGCCGGTTGGCTTGTAGACCGTTCCGACGAGGGTGCCCGATGTCGTTTGTGCGGCAGCGCGCGGCGTCGCGTAGATGCCGAGGACGAGGACGATGGCGACGAGCGCAAGCGACTGCCTGGCGCGCAGGGGGAATGAGGACAACATGTCTCCTCCTACAAGATGACGAAGTGAAGAGCCTCGGTGGGCGTAACGCCCGGCCGGTCAACGGGAAGGACCCCGCAGCTGAACGTAACTCCAATGGTTTCTACCCTCTGGGTACGAGGGGTGTCAAGGTGGGCAGTCCCGGTGCTTTCGGCAGTCGACTCAGTGCGTCAGTGTCTCGGTGCCTCCGCGTGCGAAGCTCTTTTTCTCGTGAAAGAGCTACGCACACAGAGACACGGAGGCTCAGAGACACGAAGACATCGTCGGCTGACAACAAAGACAAGAGCCCCGGAGAGCGTGAACTCTCCGGGGCTCCATTGCCGAGTGTGGAAGGCGCTGTTACCAGCGACGTCCGCCACCACCACCGCCACGGCCACCGCCGCCGCCGCCATTGCGGGGCTCCATCGGCTTGGCCTCGTTGACCGTGAGCGCGCGGCCGTCGATCTCCTTGCCGGAGAACTGAGCGATGGCAGCCTCGCCCTCGGCCTTCGAGCTCATCTCGACGAAGCCGAAGCCACGGGACTGGCCCGTGTCACGGTCGGTGATGATGCGGCAGCTATCGACGGTTCCAGCCTGCGAAAACAGTTCCTGCAGTTCGGTGTCCGTCGTGCGAAACGACAGGTTTCCAACATAGAGCTTCATGAATCGGTAATCCTTCTCGAAAAGGGATCGGCTGAGGAACTCGAGCGGCTGGAGTCTGCGAGAGAACTTTCAGGGCACGGGCGCAAGCAAATCCACGGTGAACACTGACGTCTTCAATCGGTTCCTGCTGCCCCGAGTATCGGCGGAGAGGACAGCCACCCAACGTTGAGTGGCTTTGACGCGCCGCCAAATTAGCATAGAGCCGAAAAAAGCAGAAGCTTTTTCTCGGTGTCTCCGAGGCTCAGTGGCTCTGTGCGCGTAGCTCTTCATTTGCGCGAAGAGCTGCGCACACAGAGCCACTGAGCCTCGGCGACACGGAGTCAGGAACCCGGTATTCCCGGCTATGCCCGCTTGATCGTCCGGATGACGGCGAGCAGCACGATCGCGCCGACGAGAGCCGTGACAAGTGATCCGACCCACCCCGCGCCAGCCGAGAAGTTGAGCCACTTGAACAGGTATCCGCCAATGAAACTGCCGATCACGCCGATGACGATGTCGCCGATCAGTCCGTAACCGACTCCACCCATGATCAGGCCGGCGAGCCATCCCGCCACGGCTCCTATCAGGAGAAATATGAGAATTTCCATCGAGCCTCCGCAGCGCCCCTACTTCACCGGCTGCACGTACAGTTCGTCGATCGAGAACTGCTCGGGACCAACCGTGCGGAAGCCGATGCCTCCGTAGAGATACGTCTTGTTCGGATCCTGGAAGACACCGAGCGGCTCTGGTCGGCCCGTTTCGGTCGGAGTTACCGTGTGCTCGATGACGTCCTTGGTGCCCCGGATCTCGATCTGATACTGACCGCCCACGATGAGATTGGTGATGACCGGGACCGACTGCACCGGATTCGTCGGGTCGAAGACGCCGTCGTTCACGATGTATGTGCTGAAGCGGTTCGGGAACAGTCCCTTCGGGCCCGACAGGTAGAAGAGGTAATAGTGGTTAGCGTCTTTCGCGCGCACGGCCCACGCCGCGCCGCGCCCGTCCTCGAGCCGCAGGTGAAAGGCCATGACGAAGTCGCGGTACGTGATGCCCTTCGCCGACCCGAGAGACGTGCAATTGGCGATCGCCAACCGGCCGGTCGCCAGCTTCCACCCCGCAGGCTGCGCCCACTTCGACAGGTTCACGTCGAAGTCGTCGCTGAACTCGGCCGACGTCGGCAGTGGGACGAGCCGATGCAGCACGTCGACCGGCTTGCCGAAGTCGAACGTCCGCATCTCCTTGAACTCGACGTAGCCGTCCTTCACGAGCTTCACCTCGTGCTGGCCGATTCGCACGTCCTTGACCTCGAGAATCCCGTTCTCGGTCGCGTCGCCCTGGAAGTCGCCGTCGACGTAAACCGACGTGCCCGGATCGGTCGTGACCTTCATCGGGACCGTCGCGAATTCGGGCTTGAAGACCCAGTAGTACTCCTCACCGCCCTTCACCGCGGCGAGCGTCTTCTCGACGATGACGTAGTCCGGGTGGTCCACACGGACCTTGCGCTTCCCGGGCTGCAGCCCGTCGACGAGCATCAGGCCCTCTTCGCGGTCGATCGTGACGTTCGACCACGGGGTTGCTGCGTCATCGACGAAGATCTTCGCACCCTCGAGCATCGGACCGATCTTCAGCAGGCCGAACTTGCCCGCGTTGATGTTGGCCAACGGTGCGCGGAAGATCTCGGTCTGCTTGGCCGCAAGTCGAATGGTCTCGGTCACCGGGGTGAACTCGGGCCCGGCCGAGACCTTGACGACGTAGGACTTGCCGGCACGGAGCTCCTTCTGGAACTCACCTGCCGCATCGGACTTGCCGGCTGGCGCGCCGTCGATGGCAACCGAGGCACCGGGCGGGTCGGTGAGGACGACCAGTACGCCATTCGTCGCCGCCTGTGCGGTGGCGACACGGGACGGACCGCGGGTGATCTTCTTCGTCGAGCGTGTGGCCACACGCACGGAGCTCGTGTCCTCGACCACGCGCCGTTGAGCGACGCCTGGGCGGACGACAACCATGGAAACGGCAAGTGCTGCCAGGGAGGAGGCGAGGAGGCGCTTCGTGATCATGTTGGGTAGACGTCCGGGCGGTGGTGCCGCGTTCGCTGGACAGAATAGTGCAGAAGACCGCGATCTGGCCAGAAAGCGCATTTGAGTCTCCGTGACTGCGCGGGCCGGTGACGCTGCGTGCGAAGCACTTCAGTGCGAAAGAAGAGCTTCGCGCACTGAGTAAACGAGTCACGGAGACACAGCGGAACGATGGCGGCGAGACAGTCCGTCCGATCCGCGATGAGCTACCGACTCCGCTACTTGGCGACATCCTGGGCGCAGCGGAAGCCCAGGTACGGCTGGCGGGTGTTCGGATCGTCCCACCACCGATAGGTCGTCTGCAGACGTTCCTTCGGGGCCGAATAGGCACCACCCCGATACGAGCGACAGTCAATGCCCGCACAGGCCGGCCCGGGATCGGCCTTCCCTCCGGGGTACGGCATCCAGAGATCGTCGACCCATTCGGCCACGTTTCCGGCGAGATCCATCACGCCCTCCGGGGTCGCGCCCCGCGGATAGGATCCAACCGCCATGGGACCTTTTCGGTTGTCCTCGAGCGAATTCGAGAGCTGGGGCGACCATGACTTGCCCCAGGGATACGATCGTCCGTCGGTGCCCCGCGCTGCGAACTCCCACTCCGCCTCGGTCGGCAGCCGTTTGCCGGCCCAACCCGCATATGCCTTTGCATCGTGCCAGGTAACGAAGCGAACCGGAAACTTGCCTTCGCCGGGAGGAAATTCGGTTCCGGACCAGTTCTCGGGGGGCTTGCGGCCCGTCTGCTTGACGAACTGCTGGTATTGCTCGTTCGTGACCTCGTTCTGGTCGATGTAGAAGTCGCCTACGGTCACGTCGTGCGCTGGCTTGTCGGAGTCTTCTGCCGTCGGGTCGTCCGTACCCATCTTGAAAGTCGCACCCTTGATCAGCACCATCCCTTCCGGCACGCCACCGGACTTCGTCGGTCCCGTATTCGTCCCTACGGGCTGGTTCGAGTTGGTCACCGTGCCGGTCCCGCGCATCGCCCAGATGCCGACGGCAACCACCGCGATCAGGACGACCACGACTCCGGCGATCGCCACGTATTTGATGTTCGAAGATGGGACGGCAATTGCGCCCGCGCCCGACTGCTGCACGGTGAGCGGAGTCGAACCGGAGCCCGGAACCGCGGGAAGCGGGATGCTCGGCCTGCTCGACATCACCTGGGTCGAGTCGCCCCCGGCAACCTGCGCACCGGTATGCGGCGGCGCAAGGCCCGCCTGGTGCGACGTCATTGCGTTCGTCGCGCTCCCACCGACCTGTCCGGTCCTGTGCGGGTCGGTGGCCCGCGTACCGTGCTGGGTAATCGGACCCGGACCCTGCGAGCCCGTCCCGTGTTCGGACTGGGGCGCCGTCCTCTGGCCGGTCGTCGAGATGTAGGCCGGAAGATCGCCGGTCGACGGGAAACCCGAGAGATCGATCGTGCCGCCACCCGATTGATGAAGCGCCTCGGCAAGCTCTCGCCCGAGCTCGGCAGCCGAGTGAGGCCGATCCTCGCGATTCTTCGACAGCGTGCGCATCACGACGCGTTCGATCGGCTCGGGGATCTGCGGGTTGACCTCGCGCAATGGCACCGGCATCTCGTTCGCGTGTTTGAGGACGACGCCGACCGGCGTCGGAGCGCGGAACGGGACGCTGCCCGTCAGCATCTCGTAGAGAATGATCCCGAGCGAGTAGATGTCCGAACGGGCATCGAGCTCTTCGCCGCGGCACTGCTCCGGCGACATGTAATGGGGCGTGCCGACGATCATGCCCTGCTGCGTGAGGTTCGCCGCGCCGGGGCCCGCCGTCTTGAGCTTCGCGATACCGAAATCGAGCACCTTGACCTGTTCGTCGGGGGCGCTCTCGGTCTTCAGCAACCAGATGTTGTCGGGCTTGAGGTCGCGGTGAACGATGCCCTTGCGATGCGCCTCGTCGATTGCGGCGCACGTCTGCATCATGATCCGGACGGTCTCGACCGGACCGAAGGCCTTGACCTTCCGGAGTTTGTCGCGCAGGTCGCCGCCCTCGAGATACTCCATCACGAGGTAGACCGTGCCGTCCTTCGTTACGCCGAAGTCCGTCACCGACACGGCGTTTGCGTGACGGATCCGTGCCGCCGCACGCGCCTCGCGACGGAAACGCTCGACGGCCTGCTGGTCAGCAACCATCGTCTTGTGAAGCAGCTTCACCGCGAACTGCGAGTCCATGTGGATGTGCGTCGCCCGGTAGACGGCGCCCATGCCACCCTCGCCGATCTTCTTGTCGAGACGGTATTTGTCGTCGAGGACAGTGCCGATCAGCGGATCGGCAGCTGAAGGGGCGTCGGCGGCAGCCTTCGGCTCGAGCGAGTGCCCGTCCACGGGACAGAACTGCACGTCATCCGAGTACTCCCGTCCGCACGCCGTACATGCCTTCATTGCGAATTCCTTCGTCAACAGCGAGGTGAAGTTGCGGTTGCACCGACAGATCTGGCGGAGTCGCTCGGTACTCGCCAAAAAACTGACGTATCTTAAGCGCAATGACCACAAGCGTCAAAGCGATCCGCTTTTTTGGCTCGAAACGTGCTTCCGGGCGGGCCGTACGAATTGACAGTACTCTCGAGCGAGGCGTAAACGAACGGTCGAAGGCGAGCTCATGAGCGTTTCGGAAGGAGCAATGGCATGCGAAGGCAGTTCACCTGGATGAACCAGTGGCGTCGGTTGGCCGGAGCCGGGCTTTTGGCGTCGGGCGCCCTCGTGACGGCCGGCTGCCTGGCGGGGACGGTCCCGGTCCCCGTGCAGCCCGGCGCGAACTCGCTGCCGTCGGGAAACCTGCGGGCCCGCGAGGATCTCGCGCTTTATCAACTCGTCATGGTCCGCAACGCCGAGCAGGCGCATTTCGCCATTCAGGGCACGTACGCGACCGTGCCCGACCTGGTGAAGGCCGGGCTGATCAACGACACGATGCAGGGTGGCCGGAGCTACACGGTCGACGTGACCGTTCTCGACGGAGGCATGCGCTTCGTCGCGATGGCCGTGCCTGTCGAATATGGCCCGACTGGACGCACTTCGTTCTACATGGACGAGACCGGGGTCATCCGCGGCGCCGATCACGAAGGAGGCGCTCCGAGACCGGATGATCCGGTTGTTCAGACGCCATAGCGGCAACGTCACGACGCGTAGGCGTGTCATACGAACGCAGGCCGGGCGCGACAAACCTTCGCTCGCCACGGCGAGAGATCAGACGTCAGGACGATTGGAGGACGAGAGTGATCAACGGAATGCGATTGACTCGTACGGTGGTGGCAGCCGCGGTGATGGCGCTTGCGGTGCCGATGGTACCGAACGCAGGCATTGTGGAGGGTGTCGCGAGCGCGGCGTCTCCGGCAGCGGCGGTGCGGACGATGACGGGCGAACAGGTACGCAGGAAGCAGCTTCGGAAGGCGAAGATCACGATTCTCGACACGCGCTCGTCGATCGACGGCGAGGTGATCGACGGCGCCTACAACGTGACGCCCGATCTCGTCTCGGCGTGGGCCGCGCGATTGCCGAAGAGCACGCTTATCGTCGCCTACTGCACGTGCGAGGATGACGGTTTGTCGATACAGGCGGTCGAAGCTCTTCAGCAGATGGGCTTCACGAACGCGTTCGTCCTGAAGGGCGGACTCGACGCCGCGCGTGCGGCCGGTGTCCCGATGGGCCGCCTCGCAGGCTAGACAGATCAGGCGGGCCGCAGATAAACAGAGGTCTCACCGATGAACGCGGATCTGAACGGAGAGTCAGATCCGCGTTCATCCGTGAGACCTACAGAGACGTTCATTGACCCGTCACATTGGAGGCCTGATGGCACGCAGGCCTCACGTATCAGTACCGCGAGCGATAGCGAGCGGGTCGTTCCTGTCGTGAGTGCTCTTCGTCAATTCGACCCGCTCGTTATCGCTCGCGGTACCGATCCTGCCGAGCCGCCGATCGATGACCGGACCCGTAAGTATTTCCGTGGTCATTTTCTCTTGATCGAAGGAGCCCGCATGAAGCTTGTCCCTAGTCTGCTGGTCGTGATCATCGTCGTCCTGACCGCCGCGCCGGCAATGGCGCAGCGCTCGAAGAAGCGCAAGCCCGCGCCCCGTCCGGCGCCGATTGCACAGGCCGGTGTCACCACCGCTTCGGGGCTGACCTACGTCATCACCCACCGCGCGAACGGCAAGCGCCCGACGACCGGCCAGACGGTGCTCGTGCACTACACCGGCACGTTGACGGACGGCACGAAGTTCGACTCTTCGCACGACCGCAAGGAGCCGATCGCATTTCCGCTCGGCAAGGGCCGGGTCATCAAGGGATGGGACGAGGGCATCGCGCAACTCGGCGTCGGTGACAGGGCGGTCCTCGTCATTCCGCCGCAGATCGGTTACGGCGCAAAGGGCGCCGGCGGCGTGATTCCGGCAAACGCAACGCTCATCTTCGTGGTCGAGCTCGTGGAAGTCCGCGGCGAAGCCCTGTCAGGGGTCCTTCTTCAGCTCATCAATACGAAGGGCATCGACGCCGCCCTGGCCGAGTACCGCCGGCTCAAGACCGAGGGCTTCGGAGAGCTCTTCGTGAACGAAGGCGACCTGAACGGCCTCGGATACACGCTGATGGGGCAGGGCAAGATGGCCGAGTCGATTGCCGTCCTTGCGCTGGTCGTCGAGGCGTGGCCACAGTCGGCGAACGCCTACGACAGCCTCGGCGAAGCCTACGCGCGCTCTGGCGACAAGGCGAAGGCGATCGAGAACTACCAGCGCTCACTCGATCTCGATCCCAACAATGCGAATGCGGTCACGATGCTCAAGCAGCTGAAGGCGCAATGACGGCCCCGCGCCGGTTCGGAGCCCGACTCGCAGCGGCCTTCGGGCTCGTCTCGATGTCGATTCTCGTAGCGGGACACGCACCGATGGTGTGCGGCGACGAGACCGCGGCGCCGGCGGAACTCCGAGTTCTGTTCGTCGGCAACAGCCTGACGTACTGGAACGACCTGCCGGCGATGGTCGGCCGAATCGCGAAGGAGAACAAGCGGCGCTTCAAGTCGAAGACGATTGCGTTCCCGGACTTTGCCCTGTTCGACCACGCCGAGAAGGGCGACGCGGCGAAGGAGATCGCGAAGGGCAACTGGAGCCTCGTCGTGATGCAGCAGGGCCCATCCGGCGCTCCCGAGAATCGCGAGATTCTCATCGACCACACGAAGCGGTTCGCCGTCGACATCCGAAAGGCGGGCGGCCGTCCGGCGCTCTACCAGGTGTGGCCCTCTGCGAGCCGGGCGGGCGACATGGACCGCGTGTGCGAGTCGTACCGCCTGGCGGCCGAAGCGGTGGACGGCCTGTTGTTGCCTGTTGGCGAGGCGTGGAAGGACGTGTTGGGCTCGGACCCAAAGGTCGCGCTGTATTCGGAGGACGGCTTCCATCCAACGGTTGCGGGCTCGCTGCTTGCGGCTTTGGTCATCTACGAACGGGTGTTCGGGGAACCGCCGGCGAATCTGCCGCGCTTCGACGTGCCGGAGGCGCAGGTAGCTGTGCTCAGGGCTGCCGCATCGCGCGTGTGTCTAAGGACCTCGCCGGCGACCGGCGCCGTGACTCCCGCGACGGAGCCGGGGTCGGATGCGGCGCGAAGTGACGACCCGCCGCCGTCATTACGCGTGTCCGAGGCTCGGTTGCGGCAGACCGCGACCAGTAGCGTGAATCCCGTGACCCCGGCGGACTTGAACGTCGAGGGCGAGGTTGTCGTCGAAATCGTCGTGGACGCGTCGGGACGAGTCGAGCGGGTGCGCGCGGTGTCTGGGCATCCGATGCTGCGAGGGGCGGCGATCGACGCGGCCCGTCAATGGACGTTCACGCCAGCGGTTCGCAAGAACGTCCCGGTTCGCGTCATTGGGACCCTGACCTTTACGTTCAAGGCGCGACAGGACCGGTAGCGAGCGTCCCACGGACGGTCGAACGGTCCACAACACTTTCGAACCGCTACCGGCTCTGATCCGGCCGCGCCGTCAGGTCGATCCGGACGATGCGGACCGCGCACGGGCTTCGATCCGGGTCGAGCCGCAGCCGGTCGAGGCGGTCGTAGACGTCGAAAGTCACCGACCGTTCGCCGGGTGTCGCGGCCACCGGCATCGTCTGATTGCGACGCATTTCCTCGAATCCGTTCGCGCCGTCGAGGCTCCAGTAGATCTGCATCGCAGCTTCTGGCGACGACGCCGAAACGAACTCGTAGACCACGGTGACCGTGCACACGTCCGCCGGCGCCGAAAGCGCGTAGACCGCGAAGCCGTCGACGCCGCGGCACTCCAGCCGGCCGTCGACGATCGATGCGTCGTGCACTCCGGATTGTGTGAGCGCAACCTCAGCAGGCAGGCACGACCGGCCGGCAACGGAATCAGCGAGGCCCACGAACGGCCCGGAGCGCTGCGCCCGCAACATCTCTAGCGCGGCTGCCAGCGGAGCGACGTTCGGATAGATCCCCTCGGCGTATCGCGCCGCTACGACCGACGACGGCGTTCCGGCAGCGAGCCGCTCGCGGGCCACGTCGGCCGCGGCCACGCGCGGACGCCCGTACTCGCGCCCGACCTCGACGTTCGACCAGAGCAGTCCCGCGGCGCACGCCGCGAGAACGAACTGCACGATTCGGGAGGTCGTCGGACTCCATACATAAACGATCGACGCGAGAAACGCCGCGCAGAGTCCCGGAGCGACCAGGAGGGCATATCGTGCCGGGATCCCGGCGCCCGGCCCGATCACGGTCCGACCCCACGCTATTCCTCCGACGAGCAGGCCGATCGCGGCTACGCACGCCAGCAATCCGATCGCGCGCGTGCGCTCGTCCGGTCGACGCAGCGCGACGACGGCTAGACCGATCGCGGCAGCCGCGAACACGCCACCGATGGCGATGCCGGACCACGGCCACAGCCACGCTCCGCCGGGGCCGAAACCGACACTGAACACTTCGACGAGCGTCCGCAGCAGTCCGCGCACCGTTCGCTCGAGCGGGACGAACGTGGATGGCCGCTGATATCCGACGAAGTAGAGCGCCGCGAGTGCGGTTGTCGCAAGTGCTGCGACTCCGAAGACGGCGGGTGTGCGGCGCGTGACGACGACCCACGCCATCCACGCTGCCAGCGCCGGTGCGAGCAGAAGTCCGATTGCGCCGTTGAGCGGCAGCAGGACGACGCATCCGGCGATCGCCCACGCCGCCGCAGGCTGGCGCTCCCATCGCCCGGTGACGATCAGCAGGAGCGCCACCGTGAAGAGCACGACCGGCAGGACGAAGCAGAGCTGGATGAAGAAGATCAGCGTCTCGGCGTGTCCAGTGTGCAGGAGCGCCAGCGGAAAAAACGCGTCCGCCAGAGACCCGTGCCCTCGAAGACGTCGCGCAGTCATCATCAGCGCAAGGGTGATCGCCGAGAGCAGCGAGGCGCTTAGCAGCATTGAAGACCGTCCGTCGTACGTGAGCTGCCAGAGCGGATAGAGGATCGCCTTCGCGAGAATGTAGCGATGCTCGCCGGTCTGCTCCACCAGCCACGCGAGGCGGAAGGGAGTCGCGCCGGTGAGTGTCGGCACGAGCTCCCAGTCTTCCATGTAGGGGAAGTTGCGGCCGTATTTCCAGATGTAGGCGAAGACGAGCGCGCTCATGGCGACCCAGATGAGGTTGGTCGCCATCGCCGCGAGGTCGCGTCCGGATCTCGGGGTACTTGGTTCCTTCATTGAGGATTCGATCGTCACGGTCTGGCCGGCAACTCTGGCGGGGCGTCCCCGCGCCGTCAAGCGAGAAGAGGCACGCGGATTGTGAAGATTCACGCGGTTGCGACTTTGCGAGTCCTTTGCGTCTTTGCGAGAAACCCGACTTCGAGTAAGGCTCACGCAAAGGCGCAAAGGCGCGAAGGCGCAAAGGACTCGCAAAGGCGCGAAGGACTCGCAAAGACGCAACGCATACCGTCTTCATGGCTCGGCCATCGTGCTACCTTGGGCAACGGTCATGAAGTTTCCCGGCCTGCCATCCCTCTTTCTGCTGGCGTACCTCTTCATTCTGCTGCCGCTGGCGGCGGTCCGCAGCGCGCGGCGGCTGCGTCCGGCGGATGGGGCGCAGCCGTCTCACCCGACGCCGACCCGTGACGCCATCTGGACGAGCACGATCATCTCGCAGGGCGTGCTCTTTCTGCTGGCGTGGATGGTCGGCCGCAGCTTCGACTACGAGATCTTCGCCATTCGCAGTGTCGGACTCGCAGAAATTGCCGCGGCCGCCGCGACGCTCGTCTTCGTCTTCGTCCTTCGCTCGGTATCGCGCGTCATCCGTTCCGAGGAAGAGAAGCGGTCCATGGTGGTCTTTCTGCTTGCCCCGAGAACGCGGCGCGAATGGATCCTATGGAGCGCGACCGGACTCGTCGCGAGCATCGCCGAGGAGGCCGCCTACCGAGGCGTCGCCTTCTCGATCCTGTGGTATTCGCTCGGCAATCCGTGGGCCGCGGCGCTGCTGTGCGCCGTCGCCTTCGCGCTTGCGCACGCCGTGCAGGGCTGGAAGAGCGGCGTCGTCATCTTCGTCATGGCGCTCGCGATGCACGCGCTCGTCGTCTTCACGGGGACGCTCGTGCTGGCGATGGTCGTGCACGCGGCCTACGACTTCGTCGCGGGGTATTTCATCGGCCGCGAGGCGCGGGCGTACGACGCGGAAGAGAAGAAGGGCCACGTTCCGATCCGTCCGTCTCCGTAAGATCCGTCCAATCCTTGGCCACTGCGATCGGCACGATCGGCCCTCCTTCTTCCTTGGTTGACCCTCGTCTCGATGACGGAATACTCTCCGGATGGGCCGATCATCGGAGGTCATCATGAGAGTCCAATGCACTCGTTCCGCCCGTGCCGTCGCCATCGTTGCAGCCATCGTGGTCAGCTTATCCTCGGCCGCAGCGCCCGGTGCCTCGCCAACTCGTCCTGCACGGCGTGCGAACGAGCGCGGGACGCCGCCGCACGTCGTCTACTCGACGCTGCTCGGTGGCGCAGCAGGGAACTACGACGCTGCCATCGACGTCGCGGTCGATGCGACCGGCAACGCAATCATCGTCGGACAAACGGAATCGGAGGACTTTCCGACGAAGAACGCACTGCGGTCGTCGTTCGAGGGAAGCCAGGAAGCGTTTGTCGCGAAGTTCGATCCCGACGGAGATCTCGTCTTCTCGACGTTCCTCGGTGGCGACGAGGCCGACTCGGCGGCAGCCGTTGCGGTCGACTCCTCGGGAGCCATCTACGTCGCAGGCCTGACGGGATCGCCCGACTTTCCGATCAAGGACGCGGCGCAGCCGATACCCGGGGGCGCCGCGGACGCCTTCGTGACGAAGATCAGCGCGGACGGCTCCCAGATCGTCTACTCGACTAGGTTGGGGGGAAGCGGCACCGATCGCGTCCGTGATCTCGCCGTGGACGCACTGGGACGAGCATACGTGACGGGCGAAGTGGAACCCGTGTCCGGCACGACGGCCACGTTCCCGAGCGTGAGCGCGGCACAGGGCGAATACGGCGGCGGAGAGTCGGACGGCTTCGTTTCAGTGATCTCGCCAGAGGGAAACGCATTGCTCTATTCGACCCTCTTCGACGGCGGCGTTCAGGAGGGCGGGCCACGCTTCGGGAGGGAGCGTGTCAGTTCGATTCTCGTGGACTCGGAGAGCGGGAATGTCTTTCTTTCCGGGAACGTCGAATTTGATGAGGACGAGCCCGAGACGCCTTTCGTGGCTGCGTTGCGTCCGCCGGACGAACGAGGTCGTATGACACGGGATCCGCAGATCTCGGGAGCTTTCTTCCTCTACATGGCCCTGGGAGGCGCCAACGGCAACATCAATCGCACCGAGAAGACCATTCTCGGGACGGTGCTCTATCTGGAGCTTCTCAGAGCGACCAAGTCACAGGGCGAAACGGATGGGCCAGGCGCCTTCGTCCTGGTCACGGGATATTGTCCAGAGGCACCGTCGAACGGAACGTGCGACCGGGCGGCGTCGCTCGTCACGTTTGACCCGCAGCTCGCCGAGGTCGGGGATTCGGACCTCGATCTCCTGCACGAGTTCTTCTTCGACGTTGGCACCAGCGACAGCCAGAACGCCGTCTACATCGCCGGCGACATCCACGCGGATCGGGTCACCACGCTCAATCCGATCCAGCCGGCGTTCGGCGGGAACGACGATGTCGTCCTGGCCGTGCTCGAGCCGGGCACGCTCCGGAAGGTGATGGTGAGCTACTTCGGCGGAGACGGGTTCGACCTGCCGACGAGCATTGCGACCGACGCGGCCGGCAACGTCTACGTCTGCGGACTGACTACACTCACGACGACGTTTCCCACGACGCCCGGCGCCTTTCAATCGATTCCCAAGGGCCGCAACGACGCGTTCCTCGTGAAGATCTCCCCGTTCGGCCCGTTCCCCGATGCGCCGGATTTCGCGCTCTCGTTCGCGCAACCGACCGTCCAGGTACAGCGGGGATCAAAAGTCAGCGTGACGTTGTCGATCGACCGCGTCGGGGGATTTAACGGCAACGTGAAGGTGAAGCCCCCGGCCCAGGTGCCGGGCTTCAAGTCGCCGAAGAAGTCGCCAAGCGTACCTGGGAACTCGCTAGTCCTCAAGTTCAAGATCAAGCAGGATGCGCCCGTGGGACAGACGTCGTTCAGGTTCACGGGGACCGACTCGGACGGACGCTCGCGATCGGCGACGGTGACGCTCGACGTGCAGTAATGCAATCGGATCGAGAGTGCGGTACAGCCACTTCGCGGGCGATGGAAAGCCGGCCGCTTACTGCGTTCGCGGTTCTGGGATGGGCGGTCGGGAGAGCGGCCCCCGTCGGCCAGGCCGGCCGTGCTGAGCGCTCTCGTGGGCGTCCAATCCGTGGCCCTTCTTCATCCCTTGGCGGGCGGGCGTCTGGGGGTTCGCTTCGGGGCGACGAGGGCAGAGGTGTCGATCTTCTTGAGCGCGTCGAACAGGTCGCGCAGCAGGTCGAAGTTCTTCAGCGCCTTGTCGAGCAGGTAGGTCATCTTCGGATCCGTTGCCGGCTGTGACGCCTGCAGCTCCTGGCCGAGCTGCCGCGTCACCGGTATCAGCGCTTCCTCGATCGTCCCGATCATCCTCCCGATCAGCTCGTTCATCCCCGGCGGAAGCACCTGCACGATCTCGCCTCCGCGCGGCGCCGCCGCCATCGCCGCAAGCGTCTGGTCGAGCTTGCCCAGATACGCCGTGATGTCGGCCGCCTGCGCCGGCAACGCGGCAGGCACGGCCGACGGCGCTGATGCGCCGGCTGCCGCAGCCTCGGTCCCGAGCGTGCGGATCGACTCGTTGAGCCGGTCGAGCCGCTGCGCGATCGCTGCGAACTGCTGCGCGAGAACGACAACGGCCCTCTCGCCCGCGGGTGAAGCGTCCTCGTTGCGAGACGACGAAGCCGCGATCGCCTCGATCGCCCGGTCGACGCGTTCGAACATTGGCCCGTAGTCCGGTGCCGGCGCGACCTCGGGCGCGTTCTGCGCCGCATCGGCGAACGACTTCGCGATTACAGTGCCCACGCCCTCGACGCGCTCGGTCAGCATCGAGAGATGCCCGGTAAGCCTCGTCACCGGATCCGCATCCGTGCCACCCGAAACCTGAACCCGTCCGAAGGACCGCTTGATCTCGTCCCACCGCGCAGCCTGTTCCGGAGTCATCTTCCCGCGCAGTTCGGCGAGTTTGAGCAGGTTGTGCTCGGCTCCCGTCGTCAACGTCTGCGACTCGCCGAGATAGTGATCGTCGATAAGCGATTCGAGCTCCGCGTCGTTCATCACCGGCACGACCTTCTCCGTCAGCTTGTTCATGTTGCGATAGCTGCCCTGGAGCTTGAACGGAGGCTCGGTGCGGTACGCCTCGGTCTGCGACGCCGACAGGATGTACTGCTTGTTCACCTTGAGCAGCACTTCCTGGATGCGGACGAGCTTCTGCAGAACGCTTCGGATCTCGCCGAGCTCGACCGCAGAGTATTCGTGCGAGAGCTGGTCGAGCTGGATCTCCTCGCCCTTCGCCATCCGCACGAGCTTGTCGATGTCGTCCTGTCCGCGCGTCGTCAGCGGCGCGAGGACCGAGTTCGACGTCAGCGCGTTTTCGATGTAGCTGAGCGCGAACAGGTCGTCCTTGCCCTCGAGAATCTCGCCGAGGTTGTACGTGTCCGCCCGGTTCGCGAGCATGTCCGGGATCTTGAACTGCTCGCCGGACTCGGTGTACGGGTTGCCGGCCATGCAGACGTAGAAGCGCTTGCCGCGGAAGTCGTACGTCTTCGTCTCGCCGTTCCAGACGCCCTCGATCTTCCGTTGCGCGTCGCAGAGCGTGATGAACTTCTGCAGCAGCTCGGGGTTCGTGTGCTGGATGTCGTCGAGGTAGAGCAGGACGTTGTTGCCCATCTCGAGCGCGAGGTTGATCTTCTGCACTTCCTGCCGCGCGGTCGCGTTCGGCGCCTCCGCCGGATCGAGCGAGACGACGCCGTGCCCGAGCGCCGGGCCGTTCACCTTCACGAACACGATGCCTAGCCGGTTCGCGACGTACTCCATCAGCGTCGTCTTTCCGTACCCCGGCGGCGAGATGAGCAGCAGCATGCCCATCAGGTCCGTCCGCTTGCCCTCGCCGAGCGCTCCGATCTGCTTCGCGAGATTGTCGCCGATCACCGGCAGGTAGACCTCGTTGATGAGCCGGTTGCGCACGAACGAGTTCATGACGTTCGGCTGGAACTCGGAGAGCCGCAGCCGCTTGCGCTCGCGCTCGAGCACGGCAGTCCGTTTCGCCTGGTAGTCGCGGAAACCCGGCACGCGCACGTGCCGGAACGCGCCGAGCCGCGACAGGAACTCGTCGAGCCGCAGGTTCAACCGTCCGGCCTGGACGCGCGGGTGCTGGCCGAGAAGCCCGTCGACGTCGACCGCTCCGAGCGCGCTCGAAACCGTCCGATCCAGCCGCTTGTCGACGATAACGAGCGCGACCGCCTCGTCGAGCGCCGGAGCGTAGACCCGCGCCGATTCGACCGATGCGACGTAGCCCTCGAGCCAGGCGCGCGCGATGCGGTGTCGGCTCGTCAAATCGGTGCCGAGCACGCGCAGGTCTTCGACGAATTCACGATACGCGCCCGCCGCATCGAGGTGCGCGACGAAGCCCGATCGCAGCGACTCGGCCTCGGAGCTCGTCACGAACGACGCCGGCGAGCCCGCGATCTCCTCGAAGAGGTACTGGCCGGCCATCCGCGCGTCGTCCGGGTGCAGCTCGAGCCGGTTCTCTGCGTGGAACCCGGCGATCGCCGTCGACAGCTCGCCGACGAGTTCGGCGATGGCGGCACTGTGCTGGAACGCCTTGCGGAGGCGCGAGAAGCTGCGCGCGCGGCGCTCCCACCGTTCGCGTCGTTCGGCATCGTCGAGCAGTCCCCAGAAGAGGCACGCCGCCGCGCGCGCCGCAGGCGCGAAGCGCAGCAGGTCCGCGGTCTGGTAGAGGCCGACGAGTTTTTCGAGAATCGCCGCGGTGTCGGCGTCGTGGATCCCGCGCTCGTAGCCTTCGTCGTAGCGGGACTGCGCGTAACTCCGGACCAGATCGACGAGCGTCGTGCGGTCGAGCGATGCCTTCACGAGATCCGGAATCGAGAGGTTGTTCTTCAGTTCTTCGGCGTCGGCGAGCATGCAGGCGGCCAGATACTCGGCGCGGTAGACGTCCGGCGATTCCGAGACGATGGTCTGATCCCAGTACGGACGTGTGGCGTCGAACTCGGGATCGGCAAGCTGCTGGTAGAAGTCCGTTCCCCCGAGGTGCACCCACATCTGCCCCTCGCGGGGAATCATCGTCAGCTCAATTGGTTGAGTGTTGACCGAGAATCGGTGGCGGCCGAGCCGGATTACCGACGCGCCTTCCTCGAAGATGTCGCGGCGGTCGCGCAGGCCGCGCGCGGCATCGGACCGCGCGGACTTGAGCTTCGACTCGACCTCGTCGGCCCGGACCGAGTCGCCGATCTCGCGCAACCGCTCCGACAGCTCGCGCAGCTTCATCACCATCGCGTCCGAAGCGAAGTACGCGTTGAGCTCGTCGTCGGTCGCAAACGTCGCCGCGCGGCGGGCGATGCCCTGCAGGATCCGCAGCGCCGCCTCCATCGTGTGGTCGGCGCGGCGGTGGCGTTCGTCGAGCAGCGCCTGCCGCTTGCTGCTGAAGGCCTCGTAGACCTCCTCGCGCTTCGTCGCGAGCTGCGCGAGGAACTCGTCGAACTCCGAGAAGCGCCCCTCGAGGTCCTCGAGCGCCAGCATCGTCTTCGAGAGCTGCTCCTCGCACTTCTCCGGCGTGTCGGCGAGCGCGAGCGCGCTCGCGACGTTCTGTCCGAACAGCTTGAACCGGGCGCCGAACTCCGCGACGCCCTCCCGCGAGAGCATCTCCTTGCGGCGGTTGAGCAGCAGCGCGCGGGCGCGGTTGAGCGTTCCGAGCACCTCGGAGATCCCCTCTAGAATCCGCGTGCGAAGCGTCGCGTCGTCGATCTTCAGGTTACCGACGACGTCGGTGAGCAGTTCGAGCTCAGTGCCGGTGCGGTCGAGCTCCTCGGAGATGGGCGGACATTCCGACACGCGCTCGAGCTTCGTGACCGACGCTTCGAGCGCTGCGATCCGGTCGATGTACGGCTGCAGCGCCGTCTCGCCGAGCAGGAAATCCACCGTCCGCGCCCCGAGCGCGTCGTAGTGTCCGACCGTTTCGGTCTCGAGCGCATCGAGGCGCGCGCGGTCGACGTACCGCACGTCCCGCAGGGTGATGATCTGGCCCCGGTGCGACCTGAGCTTCGCCATCGCTCCGACGAACATGTCGAGCGACGTCCAGTCGTCCGAGTCGAGGTCGCGCGTCAGCTCCTTGAGCGTGCGCTCGGCGGTGTCCGCGGCCTCGATCGCCTGTTTGCGCAGCGACTCGACCTTCTCGAACTCGTCGATGATGAGCTCGGCCGTCGACCGGATTTCGCCGAGTGGCGCCGCTAGGTCGCCGATCTCCGGGTTCGCGAGCCAATGGTACTGGTCGAGCATTCGAGCGACCGACTTGATGAGGTCCTCGTAGATCCGCGTCGACGGCTGCTGGTCATCGATCGCGCGGCGGATGCTCAGGCAGTCCGAGATTCCGCGGACGAGCTCCGCGTTTCCGACCCGTTCGAGGTACGAGCCCGTCGTCGGCGCAGCCGCCGCAACCGCGTCGCTCATGAACGGCGTCTGCCAGATCTGCATCGTGTGCACGCGCGTGGCCTCTTCCTGTGCGCGGAACACGACGATCTTGCCATCGTCGAAAATGCTGAAGCCGTGGCAGGCGATCGGCGTCTGCACCTGCTTGCGGATCATGTTGTAGGTGAGCAGGACTGACAGGCCGTCGGTGCGGCGATGGAATGTGTAGAGCACGTCCTCGCCGTTCGGCGAACGAAGCGACGACTCGAACTCCATGCCCTCGACGCTCGTGTCGAAGATCTTCGTTTCGCCGCTCTGCAGGTAATACCCGCCGGGGAAGATGAGCCCGTGGTCCTCGGGCAGCCGGACGCACGCCAGGCCGATGGCGTCGATCCGGTCCACCTTGCGCGTTCGCGTGTTGAAGACGAGGTAACGCGTCGCCTTCTCGCGATACGGCAACACGCTGAGCAGGATCAGCCCGCCGAGCTTCGCGTACGAGACCTGCGCGTCCTCGAGCGCCTGATCGCGCTCCTCGACGGCTTCGCGGTAGATCCCGAGCCCGTCCTCGGTGTTGTTCTCGATCTTGATCGTCATGTCGCCGCCGACCGTGTCGATGAAGACCTCGTCGAGAATCGAAATGTGCGGGTGACGGCCGAGCACGAAGTTCTCGCGCCGCGTCGGCGTCCACTCGAAGTCGTGGCTCGGCGGAAAGACGTTGTCGCGCTCGCCGCGGTTGTCGATGTAGGTGACCCGTCCCGCGACGTCGACCGACCAGCGGAAAACCTTGACGTCCGTGATCGCGGCTCCGGTCTGGAAGACGGCGAGCAGCTTGCCCTGCGGACGGCGCAGGTGGAGCAGGCGGGTTTCCTTGTAGTACTGGTAGAGCTCCTTGAACTCCTTCACGAATTGGGGATCCGATAGGAAGCCATCACCCGCGTCGAGCGCGATCGGGTTGAACGCGAAGCCCTCTTCGGTCCGCGCGAGCTCGTGGAGGCTGAAGACGTCGGCGACCGACGTCTCGGTC
>CAZXLQ010000013.1:16256-32727 GCA_964641945.1 uncultured Clostridia bacterium | reverse complement strand
GGCACTGTCCTTGGGACGCTCGCTACCGCTCGCGGCTCGAGGAACGGGGACGGCCAGCCGACGTCACCGGCGCGCCATTACGCGGCTCCTGACTCCGAGCTCTTCGTATACGCGCGCGAGCGCTTCGCTCACGGCCATGAGCGCCGCGCGATTTCGCTCGATGGTTGCTTCATCACCCCTCGCAAACGGCCCGGTCAGTGCCACACGAGTTCCCGTGCGGCGTATGTTCGCGACCGTCCCCTCGACGAGCGGCATGAGGGCCTCACGGGCATCCTCCTCACTCATGCCCACCGCCTGCAGTGCCTCGAGGCTCGCATCGAGCAACGCCGCGACGTGCCCCGACGCCATCACAGCAGCAGCGTGATACAGCGGCTTGTCGGCCGCCCGCAGTTTCATCGGGCGCCCGCCTGCATCGCGTGCGAGCCTCATCGCGAGGGCGACCGCGGCACGGTCGCCCTCGATGGCAAAAGTGCTGCCGGCGATCCGCGTCGCACCAAGTTCCGCCGTCGGGAAGCTCTGCAGCGGATGGCACGATCCCGTCCAGGCCCCGCGTCGCTTCAACTCGCCAAGGACCGTCGACGATAGTGATCCGCTGACGTGCAGAATCGTCCGTCCCTCGAAGCGCTCGGGCAACAGGGCAATCCGGCGAGCGACATCTTCGATCGCGTCGTCAGGCGACGCCACGATGACCAAGTCTCCGTCGACCGCGCGCAATCGCGAGATCGTCCGGGCTGTTCCGCCGCCAATGAACATGACAGCGTCCCGCGCCGACGACGCCTTTCGACAGGCGACACTTCCGATCGGATAACCGGCGTTGCGAAGCACGAATCCGAGCGCCCGGCCGACGCGCCCCGCGCCGACCAGCGCCAGCCTCGGCCTGTGCCTAGTCATCGTGCGTCGCCGGGAGTAGACGGCCGATCTCGATGAGCACGCCTTCCTCTCCCGGCAGGTCGTCGAGCCACTCCTGGACCCGAGTCCGCAGCGTCTCTTTGGTCATCGGCTGCCCCGACTCGAGCACCGGCGGCACCGCCACTGACAGAGGGACCGGCGTATCCACGACACACCGGTTGATCAGGTCGATTGTCGATGGCGTGATCTCGACGGACGCGGCCTCCGAGCTCGAAAGCAACGCGATGAGCGGCACCGACGCGTCCGCGTAGGCCGCGTCCGACTGCACCTGCCGCAATCCCGAGAGAATCGACGAACGAAACTGCCGGAGCGACACGATGTGATGCGCCGTGCCACGGTCGACGATCAGTCGAAGCCGCTCCATCATTCGGGCAATGCCGTCGGCGTTCCCGAGTCGGAAGCCGCACACGCACGACGGGCGCTCGATGAGCAGCTCGCGCGTCGGCAGCTCGCAGGCCATGTCGCGAATGTTCTGCACCATCTCGGTCGCGAGGCTGTAATAACGCTCGTTCACCACGCGGACGTGCGACAGGAGCTGGAAGCCCATCCAGGAACTGCTGTCCAGATAGGCGTCCAGAGCCTCGAAATCCGACCTCGACCCGACGTGCACTTCGTGCGCCGCGACGTAGAAGTCCGCGTAGTCCTTCTGAAACGATTCGTAGACGGTCTCGAACCGGCGGCGCTTGTTGTCGTCGAGCAGTCTGTGCGGCGACGCGATGAAGTCGAGGAGCTCGACGCGCGCCGCCTCGATGCGTGGTTCAGAAGAGCGATCTGCGCTCAGCACGTATTCCTTCGCGCCAACGAAATACGGAGTCCAGTCGATGAAGCTCGTCAGCGTTCTCAGATCGCGAAGCGCGCGCTGGTAGATCGTCGGATTCGCTGCAAAAGTCGTGACTATCCGGCCGAGTCCGTCCTCGAGCGTGACTTCCTCGGAGAGGATCGACTGGATCTGCCTCGCGCTCGAATCGAAGTACTGCTTCGAAGCGGCGATCAGCTGCCAGGTTCGACGCGTAGCGGCCTCCGGAGGCACCTCAGAGAAGCGTGCCTTCAGATCCATTTCCTGCCAGCGCTCTAGCCAGCGCTCGAGCGCTCGACGTACCGCCTGGCGGCCCTCGGCGGTCACGAGGTCGTCGAGATCGTCCGTGTCCGTCACGAGGCGGCTCCATTCGAGGAGCGTCGCGTTCGGATAGAGCGTCAAGCCGGAACGCAGGACGTGCGTGTATTCGTCGAGATCCCCTGCCGTCTCGAGCCCTTCGACGGTCAGTTCGCCGTTTGGTCCAACCAGCTTCAGCCGGCCGCTCGCCACCATGGCGGCGAGGATCAGTTTCTGCGCCGAACGCTGAAGGCCGTACGGCTCGCGCCGCAGTTCCTGGTAGACCGCGGCCATTGGAACGCCCGCATCCCCGGCGGCCTCGGCAAGCCTGAGCGGCTCTATGTTGCAGGGCAGCGAAAGCGCCATCTCGCTGCTCGGGTTGAATCGGTAGTGGCCGTGTTCGGACTCCTCCGCAAGGCCAAGCGGCGCCGCAAGCGAAGCGGCCGCCTGCTGGACGTTCGGCGTGCCGGCACCGCCTACGAAGAACTTCTCGACGAGCAGCCGCGTCGCGGCATCATCGAGCTCGCCGGCGAACACGGGGTGCTGCGGATACCGCTCCGCGAGCGGCGCATCGAGGACACGCGCGAGAAGTCCGCCAAGTGTTTCGCGAACGGCCTGCTCGGCACCGGAGACCTCCCACGAAGGCCCCAGGAACCGACCCTTCTCGAGATAGAGGTGATGGAAGACGAGCCCGCCCTCGGCCTCGGCCTCGGCGAGTACCGCGTCGCGATCGAGTCCCGGAGCATCGAGCCGGGGATCGGGCGCGCGGAGCGCCGCGAGCCTTCGCAGGATCTGCACGTCGCTCTCGTCGGGCTCGCCCGGCACCCATAACACCAGTGATGCCGGTCCACCCCGCAGATCGATCGGCGAACCGATCGGGACGAGCGAGACCTCCCAGTCGAGCTCACAGACGTCCGCGGCTGGCGCGAACGTGACTTGCGACGTCGTACCCGCCGGAGCTGCGGCCGTGGCCGATGGATTCTCGCCAGCGCCGGCTTCCGAAGGCTCGACGGCCGAGAGCGGAACGATGGCGTCCAGCGGCGGGATCTCGACGATTTCGGTCTCGACGCGAAAGCCGAGACGTCCGAGCCGCCAGGTGCCCCGCCAGGGCACATCGAGATGGGCATAACCGGCCGAGTCCGAAAGATCGACGGGCCAATCCGGAAACCGGGCCGCACCGAGACCCACCAGCACGTCGCCAAGCCGGGGATCATCGGCCCGAATGGCGCTCGCGATTTCGTTGACGACCCGCGTCCCGGAACCGGTCTCGGCGACCGGCAATCTATATGTCGTCGCACCTCCGGTCGACTCGACCACGATCTGTCGCGGCGCGTGCGAGGCGAAAGCCTGGAGGATGCCCTCGACGATCCGTTCGCCGGCGTCCGGGTCGGACTCCTCGTAGAGCATCATGACGTCGGAAAGGTCGCGTGCGGTCACGGATCGGCCGGCGAGCGACTCGAGGAACAGCCCCTTAAGAACGAGCTTCGACCAGAAACGCTGCTGACTCTCCGTGAACCTGGGAACGGCCGCATTGACGAAATCGTCGTAGATCTCGAAGCCGCTCGCCAGTTCGGGTGCCTTGCGCAACTCGTACTCGCACGAATCGAAGAGATCGTCGAGGACGACGAGCGAGAGCTCGCGTCGTCCCTTGGCCCGGTTGCCGGCATTCGAGGCGAATCGAAGAAACGAGAAGCTCGGCGCGTACTTTCCCAGCACTCCTGCCACGTCGATCGTCGCCGGGTGCAACGGATAAAGTGTCGTCGTATCCTCGCAACTCCACCGAAAGGTCGGCAGGATGCGGCGAAGCTCATCGTAGACCTTGACGAGCTCCGTCCGCTGCTTCGCGTCCTTGCGGAAGATGAAGCGGTCCACGAGCTTTGCCAGGGTCGAGATCGGAAGGTACTCGACCTGGAAGCACTTCAGGAGAGGAAGACAGGCGGCGTTTCCGTTGAGGCTTTCCTCATCGAGCGCCACGAGGATCGAGAGCGAGTCCGACGATGCCCTCTCGCCGATTGCCGAGAGTGTAGAGATCGCGCCCCGGACTGCTTCTCGATCGGCCGTCGGCAGCCACGTCGACAATCCGTCGACGATCAGGAGCATCCTGCAGCCAGGCGGAATCAGTCCAAACGCCCTTTCGAATGGCTCCTCGGAGACCGCCGCGGCGTTCCATTCGGCAGCCGGGATGCCGCTGGCTGCCGCGATCGTCGTCGCCGCGGCGAATCCCTCGCGAAGCGCCGTATCGAGGTCCTCGGATGGCGTCTCTGCCGGATCCACGAACACGGGGATGAGCCTGGTGCCGGCGAGGACTGACGCGGCGTTGCGAATCTGGTGGTGCTGCGAGCGCGAACGGAGGTCCGGGTTGGCCGCCAGCGCGTTGATGACGGCGAGCGACGTGCTCTTCCCCGCCCCGTGTGGTCCCGAGAGGATGCGGGCAGGCGCGGCGACTCCGGTCGCGGCCTCGGCGAGGTGCGCGAGCGTATTGCCGATGTCATCCACGGAGAGCACCGCAGACAACAAGGCCGCCGGGTCGACCGAACGTCCGTGACCGACTTCGACGTAAGGATCGACTTCGACGTAGGCTTTGATCTGTTTCGCCATTCGGGAATCCGGCCTGCGAAAAGACTCCGGTCCGCGTCCGAGTGGTTGTAAGGGCAGAACCCGGTGAAGATAACATAGCGCCGAGAACCGACGCAATTACCGGATTCCACGACGCTTGCGGGTACGGGCCACTGCTGGCGCGGAGTTCAGGTCACGCGGGGCGCGTGTCCACTTTGACGAGTTTCCGAAACGGGAATATCTATGCCGTGCTGCCGGTGCAGGAGTGGGCGAAGCGGCGCCGTTCGGGCGGCAGCTTTCGTCCTTCGACGTTCAGGCGTTCGCCGACGCCACGATCTCGTAGAAAGCGCCAGGATTGTCCAGCATCATGAGGTGCCCTGACCCCGGCACGATTGCCACGCGCGCTCCATCGGCTCGCACCTGTCGACAGAATCGCGTCGTGTCGTGCAGGTCGCCGAACACGTAGATCGGTTGAGGCCGTGTCGCGAGGAATAAATCGTAGAGCCGTGGGTCGCGCGCCTCCGCCTTCAGATCCACGGCCGACGCGTGCATTGCCTCGGCAGTCGTCTGCGTGATGCACGGTGCAATGCGGGCGACGGCGTCTTTTCGACGTCTCAGCAGACCGCCGCGGGCGTAGATCTCGGGGCGCCGGCAGATGCTCTCGAACTCAATCCGGTACTCGTCGAGCGACACCGCCGAGATCCGCTCGCTCCAGAGTGTTTCGTCGAATACGAGAATCGCTTCGGCGAGCACGAGTCCGGCGACTCGCGGCGCGAGAGACTGCGCGGCCATCAGCGAGATCGTGCCGCCCATGCTGTGACCGACGAGTGTGACATCCACCAGGCCGGCGGTTTCGATCGTGGCTGCAAGTACTCGTGACTGTTCGCGCATCGAGAATCCGTACCCGGCGGGCGGCTCGGTCGCGCCGAACCCCGGAAGGTCGATTGCCACGATGCCGCGCCCGTCCAGCTCGGGCCGTTCCAGTGCCTCCGAGAAATAGGCCGACGAAGCCGAGAGGCCGTGGACGAACACAACCGGCCGCGGCCCCTCGCGAACGAGCGCGTGGACTCGAACGTCATCGGCTGCGAGCCAGCACGCTGAATGGGACAGTGTGTCGGTTGGCCGCATCGGCGCATTATAGAATGCGGGCATGGGCTCTCAAGGTTTCGCGGCGCTCACGATAGGTCTTTTCCTCGTGCTCTTCGCGTTCGTAGCAGCGGCTACAAGACGACGTGACAGGTGAGTGAAGTGAGGAAACCACCGCCATCAGAACCGCCAGCGGTGGCGATCCGGCCTGCGGGCGGAGGTGGGCAACTCGTCGTATCCGGATCGAGCCCGCCGCGTATCAGTACCGGGCGCGGTAGCGCTCGGGTCCGCCTCGATACCATCGACGTCTGATCTGCTCGCAATCGTAACCAGCGGCTACACTTCTAACGAGAGAACCGAGCGCTTCCGCGCCCGGTAATGATGCTCGACGTACTCGCGCTCGCGGTTCCGATGCTGGGCCGTAGACGAGACCATTCGTCCGGCGTGCACACAGGCGGAATATCGACGCGCATCGATTGCGAGAAGCTCGAGGGTCGCATGGCGGACGTCCGTCCGCAGGCCGCTCGCTACCGCCCGCGGTTCTGAAGCTGCGGGCCGACGTTGCGGTGCTTGAGGTGTCACCCGAGCTTTCAGAAACGATCAATCGCGCGGGACGAGGTGAATGGCCGGTGCCTTGAGCACGGCGGTGACTTCCGCGCCGAGCTCGAGCCCGAGCGCCTCGCGGGAATGGGGCGTCACCACAGCCGTCAGCGCGAACCCGCAGTCCAGCGTCAGACGAACGAGCGGTCCGTCGCGCTGCACGTCGACGATGCGCGACGGCAATCGGTTGCGCGCTGAGCTCTGCCCGGACTCACCGCGCTCGAGCGTCACGTCCTCACTGCGAATGCAGACGGCTACCCGACGGCCGACCGCTGCGCGAACGACGGCGAGTACGTGCGCGGAGCCGACCGAAACGGTGGCCAGTCCGTCCTCGATGCTCTCGACAGTGCCTTCGACAACCGTTTCGACTCCGACGATGCGCGCGACGTCGAGATCTGCGGGCCGGCTGAAGACGTCCGCCACGTCGCCAACCTGCCGGACCCGGCCGCAGTCCACGACTACGATTCGATCCCCGAGTGCGAGCGCCTCCGTTCGATCGTGTGTCACGAGCAGGGTGTCGACGGCCGCGCCTGTCAGGAGCCGGCGCAGCTCGCGACGCAACGCCTCGCGCCGGGGCGCATCGAGTGCCGCGAGCGGCTCGTCGAGCAGAAGGAGGCGCGGCTCCCGCGCAAGCGCTCGCGCCAGGGCGACGCGCTGCTGCTCGCCGCCTGAGAGAGTGCGGGGCGCGCGCTCTGCCAGCTCGACGAGGTCGAACTGCTCGAGCAGAGTCCTGACGCGAGCGTTGCGCTCGGACGACGATCGGCCACGGAGTCCGAACCCGACGTTTCCGGAGACGCTGAGATGCGGGAAGAGCGCGTAGTCCTGAAAGACGAACCCTACCGAACGCTTCTGCGGAGGCACCGAGACGCCAGCGGCGACATCGAGCCACGTCTCGCTTCCGCTCCGGATCGTCCCCCGATCGGGGCGTTCGAGCCCGGCTACCGCGCGGAGAATCGTCGTTTTTCCGGCCCCCGACGCGCCGAATATCACGGTGATCGACGGGCCTTCACCCGGCGTTTCGAAGGCGGCCCGGACGGACCCGCCACCGGGGAAGCGCTTCTCTATGTCGACGCTCAGCGCGGCAGCCATACCGAGACCATTCTCCGCTGGAGACCGTACGTTACCGAAAGGACGACGAACGATGCGACGAGCAGTACGCCAGACGTCAATGCCGCGGAACCGTAGTCTAGGGCCTGAACGTCGTCGTAGATCGAGATCGACACCGTGCGTGTGACGCCCGGCAGGTTGCCCCCAACCATGAGCACGACGCCGAACTCGCCGAGCGTGTGGGCGAAGCTCAGCACGAGGCCCGCAAGAACACCCGGCCACGCCAGCGGAAGCACCACGCGGGCGAACGTGGCCGCGCGAGAGAGCCCGAGCGTCCACGATGCCTCCGACAATCGCAGATCTACCGCACCGAATGCCGCTGCAAACGGCTGGACCGCGAACGGCAGGCTGTAGAGCACGGAGGCCATGAGCAGGCCGGTGAACGAAAAGGCGAGAGTCCCGCCCGTAACGGCTGCGAACGCCGAGCCGACCGGGCCACGTGGTCCGAGGGCAACGAGCACGTAGAATCCGAGGACTGTCGGCGGCAGCACGAGGGGAAGGGCGACGACCGCCTCGACGAGGAACTTCAGGCGCCATTTCGTGACGCTCAGCCACCAGGCGATCGGCACACCTATGACGAGCAGCACGAGCGCCGTCGCCGTGGCGAGTCGAATGCTGAGCCAGATGGCCGTCCAATCCATCGATGGTTCTCCCGTCACGGCGCTCCGAGACCGTGTCGCTCCAGAATGGCTCGACCGGTGTCGCTCGTCACGAACGCGATGAAGTCACGCGCGACGGCGGGATCCCTCGCAAAGGAGGTGACGACCGCCGCCTGTTCGAGTTTCGGATGCCGGTCGGGCGGGACCTCCCACCAGCGTCCCGAGGTCGCCATTCTTGGCGACACGGCGAGCGACCGCGCGATGACGGCGACGTCGGCAGCGCCGGCCTGCGCAAACTGTGCCGCCTGCGCCACGTTCTCGCCAAAGACGAGTTTCGGCCGCACTGCATCGGCGATCCCGAGCGATTCGATGGCCGCGACGGCGGCGCGGCCGTAAGGAGCGTGATCGGGGTTTGCGATGGCCACGGTCCGCACCCTTGGATCGACCAGGGCGCGTTCCCCAAGCTGTGCGACATCGAGCGGAGACGAAGTCGGCACCCACACCACGATATGGCCGATCGCGTAATTCACGAGCGACGCTCCGTCGGCGTGGCCGTCCGCGACGAGTCGCTCGGGGTAGGCACGATCAGCCGAAAAGAAGACGTCGAATGGAGCGCCGCTGGCGATCTGCGCCGTCAGCGTTCCGGATGCTCCGAAGGTCGGAAGGACGGCGACGCCCGGGTGGCTGGCCGAGAATGCCGTCGCGAGTTCCTCCAAGGCGAACTGCAGGTCCGAGGCCGCCGCCACCGACAGCGTTCGCAGTCCGACGCTCGTCGACGAACAGCCGATCGAGAGCGCGCAGACCAGCACCAGCGCGAGCCAACGCAACCCCCGGATCGTGCACGATCCGGCCCGGCGACCGACTGTGCGCACGGTCCTCACGGCCGAATGACCATGACCTCGGTGGCCTTGATGAGGGCGAAGGCTCGAACTCCCTTTTTCAGGCCGAGGGCTCGACACGAGTCGCGCGTGATGATCGACGTAATCTCGTGACCGCCAATGTCGATCGTCACCTGCGCGAGCAGTCCTTCGATCTCGATGTGCGACACGATGCCCTGGAGCTTGTTGCGGCCGCTGATGGCCTCGAGCCCGAGTGGCGTCTTCCGCCGGGGTCCCGCGAGCCGTCGCGTTCCGGCGAGGCGCTGAACTTCGACGCGTGAGATCCGATGATGGCCGCCCGGAGTCTTGATCGACCTGGCTTGCCCCTTGTAGATCCACTGCTTGAGCGTCGCCGGGCTGACGCCGATATGCCGGGCGGCATCGGAGAGTTTCAGCACGTCCATGGCTGCGAGCTTCGTGCATGCCGCAACGGTCCGTCAAGTCGGCAACACGATTTGTGACGATTTCTGACGTTATTCGTGTGACGATTCGCCGCGAGTGGCGGCGAATGCCCCGGGGCGCCGGGTAGCGGGTCAGTCCGACTGCTATCGCAAGACTTGCATATTCACATCTCTGTTGCTGCTCTGCGCCTCGGCGTCTTCGATTTGCGTCTTTGCGAGAAACTCAACGTCCAAATGGGCCCTTCTCAGAGTCTGTTTCTCGCAAAGGCGCGAAGGAAGACGCGACGACGCAAGGGGAGCAGCGAGATCGAAAATGACCCACCACCGGCCCCCGCGATGCATTGACGCCGCGCCCGTCGAACGCGGAAGATGCGCAGATGAGCGCACAACCGGCTTCCTTCAATCGCGGAGTGGTCCGACCCGTGGAGTGCATCAAGGCGGGGTTCGCCTCGATCAAGGACGACTACTGGCTCTTCCTCGGACTCTCCATCGTCGCCATTCTCATCGGAAGCGTCGGCCCGATGGGCATCCTGCTCGGACCGATGATGTGCGGCCTTCACATGTGCCTGCTGCGCCGGCAGCGCGGTGAGAAAGTCGGATTCGACGTGTTGTTCAAGGGGTTCGATTTCTTCGGACCGAGCCTGATCGCCACGCTCATTCAGATCGTCCCGATGATCATCCTCATCGTGCCGATCTATCTCGTCTTCATCTTCTTCTTCATCGGTCTCTTCGGTTTTGCCGGCGCCGTTTCCGGCGAGGCTCCGCCGGAGGCCGGGCTGATCCTACCGATCGTGATGATCGTGGTGTTTCTGCTCGTGCTCGCGATCATGGCCGTGTCGATGATCTTCCTCTTCACGTATCAGCTCATCGTGGACCGTCGGCTGGGCGGATGGGACTCGGTTGTACTGAGCGCGAAGGCGGTGATGGGAAACCTGGGGGGCGTGTTCGGCCTCGTCCTGCTCAACATGCTCATGAGCTTCGGCGGGTTGCTACTCTGTTACATTGGCGCATTTCTCGTAATGCCTATCGGCTTTGCCGCGATCGACCAGGCCTACCGCCAGATCTTCCCGGATCTCCCGATGGCGCAGGTTCAGGCGCCTCCGCAGTATTCCCCGCAGCAGCATCCGTGGATGGGCTAGTCCACTGGTTCACAGAGATGGCACCGCCAGAATTCTCGACCGCGGAGCTGTCGAGGCGGTCGTCGGCTATTTCCTTTGACCGCTCCGCGGTCGTCCCCCGATCGAGCGCGAAGAATCCGGAGAGGGCCAGGAGTGCAGCCGCGCGATTAAGCCCGGCTGGTGCAAGGCGCCCTGGATCAGTTCAACTTGAACGACCCGAAAAAGGTGTCTATCTCCGGAGTCGCCGCATCGGAGATCGCTGTCCCAACCATGACCAGGTAAACGCGGCTGCCCACAAGGTAGTACCGCGCCCTGACGTGGGATGAGGCGTCCTGCGATTCGCCGATGATCTCCACGCCCGGGTGCCCGTCAATCGTGATCTTCTTCCGCGCTGCCTTTTCTACGAAACCGCTCCCCTTCACCAATGCGTCCGCGGTAACGGTCAGGAATTCATCCGGTGAGGCCCCCAACGTCGCCGGTACATCGTAGTAGATGACCGTCGTGAAGAGTGCATTCGTCGCACACGACGCCTTCTGAAGCGCGATCGGTCCGAGATCTGTCTCAGTGGCCGTCGTTTCAGTGGTCGGCGAGCACGGCATCAATATGGCGTAGTGACCGGCCGGAGACTTGTAGTTCTGCCATCCCTGAGAGGCGGCCACGGACCCGGAGGCCAGCGCAGTTCCAACCGCCGCACCGTAGGAACCACCGGGAATGGCCGTGAAGAGGATTCCCGCTGCGACAAGACGTACGGCAATCCACAATGGCCTTCGCGCGTCTGGCATGACGATGCTCCTTTTCCAATGAGTGTGCTGGAAATCCGGCGGCTCATTGTGCGTCCGCCGTATAGTACCAAACGATGTCGCGCCGAATCCTTGCGCTCGCCGAGAGCCTGTGTGTCGCAGCGTTCAGCGGGCTCATGGGAACAATGACGGGAATGCTCGTCGGCGGACCGGCCGGTGCGGTCGCCGGGGGCCTGATAGCCGCACTGCATGGAGCGGTAGCCGGATGGCGTGGACTGTACGAGTGGAAAAGGCTGCGAGGATGGTTTGCGTTCGTCGCGGATTCGACCTGGGGCCTGCTCGGAACGGCCCTTGGATCCGCCGTCATTGCCGCGAACATCGTGCTCCCGTCCGCGAGTCTGGCGCACGAATTGTCGCGACGGCGCAACCGGCACCTGCACGACGGCGGAGTGTCTCTGAAGCGCGGATTCGCGTTCACGCTCGGTCCCGCAATCAGCAATGCGAATCCGACGGGCGCCGGTCTCAATGACTCGTTTCTTTCGCGGCACGAAGAACTCCACGTGTGGCAGGGCCGCATTTTCGGGCCGCTGTTCCAGCTGACGTACATCGTCTGGGCGGTTGGCGGCGCCGTAGTGGCGGTCCTGACGTGGCTGCGACACCGTGAGGCGCCACTCGCCAGGCTCATCGAGACGGCGTGTTACTACAACAACCCGTTCGAATACTGGGCCTACCGCAACGACGAGAACTGGCCGCCGCCCGGCGCGCATCCCCTGCTCGCGTGGAAAGGGAAAGAGAAGGCGTAGTCGTACAGGGAGCACCGAGACTGGTCTCACGATCAGTACCGCGAGTGATAGCGAGCGGATCGTTCCTGTCGTGAGTGCTCTTCGTCAATGCAACCCGCTCGCTGTCGCTCGCGGTACTGATCCTGCCGAGCCGCCGAATTTATACCGGAAGTAACGCAACCGGACGTCGAGAGACTCGGAAAGAGTGACGGATCAATGACCGGAGCGGCAACGCCTTCTCCTTCACCCTCCCCTCATCCAGAGAGACAACAGGTCCATGCCCCACGCGACACCAAGGTGCAACAGGATTCCGCCTGCAATCGATCCGGACCTCAACGAGGCGAACCCGAGTACAGTTCCGCCGAAAATCGCGCCGATAGTTTCTGGCAGCGGCTTCCGGAAGTGGATCATGCAGTAAGGCACCATCATCACGAGCACCGCGAGCGCACCGAACCGTCGCTTCGGAATGTGCACGAGGAAGCCGCGAAAGAAGAACTCGAGAGCGACGAACTGTGCGCCGTAAGCGGCTTCGTAGAGAAGAAGCTTTCCAGCCGTCAACTCGAACGGGCGGTAGAACGGATAGACGGCCTGAAACGCCGGAGTTCGCGCAGCCAGGGCGATGACGACCATCGTCGGCACGAGCACCGCCAGGTATGCCGGCAATCTCCCTGCCATTCCGCGCCAGGTCACGCCGATGTCGCGAGGCCGTCCGAGACCGAATGCCTTCATCGCTACGAGCGGGAACGCCACGTAGCCGACAATGGAAACTCCCGCCCACCAGAGAAGGGCCGCGAGTTGGGCATCGTCGCCCGCTGCGACCTCGAGGCCGGTCACACGGCGAAAGACATCGGCTGTCGCCGCGTACTTTATGAAGGTAAGGGCCGCCGCCGCCGTCAGGAGGACGACGATCGTCGGGGTCCGGCCCTCCTCGGGATCGATCGACTCGGCGTCGACGCGATCGAGCCAGGCGTCCGCCCGCGCGCGCATTGCGCGAACGGACGCCGGCCAGCGATCTGCCAGCGCGCTCACCTCACCAGATCGCGCAACGCGCCGCTTCCGCGCGGACCATCGGACTTCCAGGCGCGCACCGGAAAGCCTTCGCGAACGCGGGCATGTTCGACAGCGGTCCGTTCACGCGGTACTTCGACGGGGGATGAGGGTCCGTGTCGACGAGCAGCTTCAGGTATTCCGAACGTGCGTTCTCGGCCCACACCTGCGCCCAGCCCAGAAAGAACCGCTGCTCGGGAGAGAGTCCGTCGATGTCGGCCGGCCGCGGCTTGCCCTCGAGCGACTTCTGGAAGGCCGCATAGGCGATGGTCACTCCGCCGAGATCGGCGATGCTCTCGCCGAGCACGAGATCGCCCTTCACCTTCGAGCCCTCGACGACATAGCCGGAGAACTGCTCCTGTACGCACTTCGCCCGCTCCGTGAAGTTCTTCTTGTCAGCCTCGGTCCACCAGTTTCGAAGGTTGCCCTTCGCGTCGAACTGGCTTCCCTCGTCGTCGAATCCGTGCGTCATCTCGTGCCCGATCACGGCGCCGATGCCGCCATAGTTCACGGCATCGTCGGCCAACGGGTCGAAAAACGGCGGTTGGAGAATGCCGGCCGGGAACGCGATCTCGTTGAGGAGCGGGTTGTAATACGCGTTGACCGTCGGGGCGGTCATCCCCCACTCGTGGCGGTCCACCGGGCGCCCGATCTTCTCGAGGTCCCGGTCGACCGCAAACGCCGTCGCGCGAAGGACGTTCAGGACGAATGGGCCCCGGTCGATGCGCAGGCGCGAGTAGTCCTTCCACTTGTCGGGGTAACCGATCTTGTCGACGAAGGCGTCGAGCTTCGCGTAGGCCTGCTGCCGCGTCGCATCGCTCATCCATTCCAGCGTGCCTAGCCGTTCGCGAAGCGCGACCTTCAGGTTCCTTACCATCTCGAGCGCACGCGCCTTTGCCTCTGGCGTGAACGCCTTTTTCACATAGACCTGCGCGAGCGCGTCGCCGAGAAAGTTGTCCGTCGCCGACACCCGTCGTTTCCACAGAGGCCGCAATTGGGGCGTGCCCTGCAGCGTCTTGCCGTTGAAGTTGAAGCCCTCCTCGACGAAGGCCGTCGGCAGGTACGGCGCTAGTGCATCCAGAAACCTCCAACGCAGGTACGACTTCCAGTCGTCCAGCGAAACCGCGCCGAGTTGTCGATCGAGATGGCGGAAAAACTCGGGCTGCGCCACGTTGATGTCGCCGACACGCCGCGCGCCAACGCCGCGGAAATACCCGGGCCAGTCGATAGACGGAGTCAGCGCCTTGAGCGCCCGGGCGTTCATCTTGTGGTACATCGCGTTCGGGTCGCGCATCTCGATGGCCGTCATCGATTTTTCGGCGAGCGACGTCTCGATGGCCATTACGGCTTTCGCGCGCGCTGCGGCCCGGATGTCGTCGTCGCCGGCAAGTGCGAAGACTCTCGCGACGTGCTTGAGGTATTCGTCGCGGATCGTCCGTGTGCGCTCGTCGTCCTTGAAGTAGTAGTCGCGTTCCGGAAGCCCGAGACCGCCCTGCGTCACTTCGCCGATCACAGCCGTCGTGTTCTTGGCATCCTGCGTCGAGCCGAACGAGAACATGGCGTCGATGCCGTAACGATGCAGTTGCGCGACGACGGCCTGCAGGTCCTTGACCGTGCGAATGCTGTCGATGCGGGCGAGGTCCGAGCCCAGGGGCACGAGGCCATTCGCGTCGATACGGGCCATGTCCATTCCGCTCGCGTAGAAATCGCCGAGCTTGCGCTCGATCGATCCTTCACGCGCCGATGCGTTTGCCGAGGCTTCCTCGAGGATCTGCTTGAGCTGCGTTTGGTTGCGATCGTAGAGCTTGTCGAACATGCCCCACGAGGGCTGCTCGCCCGGAACGGGATTCTGCTTCATCCACCCGCCGTTCGCGTACGCATAGAAGTCGTCGCACGGCTTGCAGGCGGTGTCGAGATTGGCCGGATCGAATCCGCGTCCGTCGGCGGCTGCCGTATTCGGCGCGAGTGTGGCGGTGAGTGCGGCTGATGTTGCGAGCGCGAGGGTGGCCAGTCCGAGTCGTCGGCGAGCGTTCATGGGAGACGTGTCCTTGCAGGTTCGATTTCGGCGCTGCGTCCTGCGCTCGGAGGACTATCCCACGGCCCCGCGCAAGGGCGCAAAGCCCGAAGAGGCTGGACGGGCCGTCGCGTTTACGCCGGTGACCTCGTCAAGTAGGCTGTCACGCAATGTCGGACGACTGGAAACGACGCATCGCGATCGCGCTCCTGCTGGCCGGCGTGTTCACGGTCGCGCTCGTGGTCCGAATGACCTACCGCACCGAACGCGCGTCGGCATTCGAACAGATCAATCCGTACCAGAGCTTCATCGCGCACCGGCGCGCCGTGCGGATGCTCGAGGGGCGGGGCGTGCTGCTCTGGGACGACACTGACCCGCGACTCATCAAGCAGATTCGGCGCCCGCCGGGTTATTCGATCCTTCTCGCGGCGCTATACACCGTGACCGGTCCGGATCTCAGAACGGCGCAACTCGCGCAGGTTCTCGTCGACGCACTTGCGGCGGCCGGCGTTGCGGCAATTGCACTGTGGCTGGTCTCGTGGCGCGCGGCGATCGTGGCGGGACTGCTGTACGGACTGTCGCCGCACCTCGCCGTATACTCGACGATCGTCACGCCGGACGCGGTCGCCTCGTGGCCGGTGCTGGCGGGTGGGGCGCTTTTCATCGCCGCGCTCCGTCGACGCGACCGGTGGAGGTTCGCCCTGGCCACGGCCGCAGGACTGGCGATCGGTGCATCGTGCTGGCTGACGGCGCAGGGCATGACGCTTCCCTTCGCCCTGCTCGCCGTCGGTGTCGTCGTGGCGGCGCCCGGTGAGCGCCGGCGCGCGGCGGCGACAGGCGCCGTGCTCGCTGTGGCGGCGATCGCATCGATACTTCCGCTCACGGTCCGCAACATCGCGGTTTATGGCGTTGCCGTTCCTATCCGTCCAGGGCTCGGGGTGACGCTCGTCGAAGGGCTCGGCGTCTACGACCCAGCGTTCCCGGCTACCGATGGCGCCCTGCTTGCGGACGAAGCTTTGAGGTTCGGCAGGCCTGACTACGAGGATGCGCTCTACCAACCCGACGGCATCGAACGCGAGCGGGACCGGATCCGGCGTGCCACAGATGCCATCACGTCGCGTCCGGTCTGGTTTGCCGGTGTCATGCTGGACCGGATACGGCTCATGCTCATCTACGATGCGGACGGGCCCGCGGGTTGGCCCGACGACACCGCGTACGTGGGAACGACCGAGCAGTCGGTCGTGAGGTTCGTTCAACGCACAGTGTTCCACACGTGGTTCGTGTGGCTGCTCATCCTCGCCGGAGCGGCATGCCTCGTGCTGCGAGGCAAGTGGCGCACGGCGCTCCTGCTCGGTGCGATTCCCCTGCACCATCTTCTGTTGCAGTCGCTGCTGCTGACCGAATACAAATACACGCTGCCGGTGCATGCGTGGTTGTTCGTCGTCGCGGCGGCGACTGTGGAGTTCACGCACGGGCTCCTACAAGTGAGGCCGACGACCCCGCCTTTATGACTCGGCAGCATGGCGCCTTTGCGCCTTTGC
>CAZXLQ010000013.1:0-16156 GCA_964641945.1 uncultured Clostridia bacterium | reverse complement strand
GCGCCTTTGCCTCGATCTGCCGGATGCGTTCGCGCGTCACCGCGAAGTGTTGTCCGACTTCCTCCAGCGTGTGCTCGGAACCGCTGTTCTCGAGCCCGAACCGCATCTTTATTACCTTCTCCTCCCGCGGCGTCAGCGTCTTGAGCACTTCCTCGGTGATCTCCCGGAGGTTCGTGTTGATGACCGCCTCGGCAGGATTGAGGATCGTCTTGTCTTCGATGAAGTCGCCGAGATGCGAGTCTTCCTCCTCGCCAATCGGCGTCTCGAGCGAAATGGGTTCCTGCGCGATCTTGAGGACCTTCCGGACCTTCGACACCGGGATGTCCATCTTGCGCGCGATCTCTTCGTTCGTCGGCTCGCGACCGAGCTCCTGCACGAGCGCGCGGCTCGTGCGGATGAGCTTGTTGATCGTTTCGATCATGTGGACCGGTATGCGGATCGTCCGCGCCTGGTCCGCGATTGCCCGCGTGATCGCCTGGCGAATCCACCACGTTGCGTATGTCGAAAACTTGTACCCTCGACGCCACTCGAACTTGTCGACCGCTTTCATGAGGCCGATGTTCCCTTCCTGGATGAGGTCGAGGAACTGAAGGCCACGGTTCGTGTACTTCTTCGCGATCGAGACGACGAGGCGAAGGTTGGCCTCGACGAGCTCCGACTTCGCCCGTCCGGCCTGGGCCTCGCCGATGATGATCGTCGCTAGCAGCCGCTCCATCTGAAGCGCCGAAGCGTTGTAGGTCGCTTCCACTTCCGCCAGCCGCTTGTCGGCGTTGCGGAGGTTTCGCTTCAGGATGCGCTCGTCCTCGTTCCACTTCTTGCGATCGAGCGCCCGCTTCGCGCGGTCCACGTCACGTTTGACGGACCGCACCTCGGACACCGCGTCGCGGATGAGCCCGACGAGCGATTCCTGGACAGTCACCGTGAAGTCGATCGCACGGATCTTCTGCGACGTCTCGACGCGGAGCCGCGCAAGGCGACGGCGCATGCGCGGCAGCTTCGCCGAACGCTTCGGCTCGGCGAGGATCTTCTTGTACTGAAGCAGCGCCTTCTGATGATGCTTCTTGATGTCGGTGGTGGCCTCGATCGTCTCGACGAGAGCCGCCTCGATCTTTTCGTCGGTCAGGCCTTCCTGATCGTTGAGGATGACGACGTCGCGAATGCTCGTCAGCCCCTTCTTGAGGTTGTCGCCGATGCGAAGGACCTCTTCGATGGCGATCGGCGAACGGGTGATCGCCTTCTGCTTCTTCAGCAGACCGCGCTCGATGCGCTTGGCGATCGCAACCTCGCCCTCGCGGGTGAGAAGTGGGACGACGGCCATCTCGCGCAGGTACATGCGCACGGGATCGTTCGTCTTCTCGAGCGTGCCGGCGGAAAGGTCGAGCTCGCTCTCTTCCCCGTCGGGAGTCTCCTTCTCGATCTCGTCCCCCGAATCCTTGAGGAACTTCTCGTCCGATTCGCTGATCTGGATGCCTTCGGCGCCGATGACGTCGAGAATGGCCTCGATCTCGTCCGCCGAGCTGACCTCGGGCGGCAGCAGGCGATTGATGTCGTCGTAGGTCAGGTACTCCTTCTCTTTGCCCACTTCGAGAAGTTTTTCGACCTCATCAGAGTATTTCTCGTTGATCGACAAGTCCCCTACCCTCCGTCACTCACCGTGGCTGTGCCGTAAGCGAGGCAAGCTCCCGCCCCAGCTCCATCTTGCGCATGTACAAAGCCGGCAGTCGCTCCCCCTCCGAATCGGGAGAAGTCTCGAGCTGCCGGATCTGGTGTTGTATCGCTTCAAGCTCTCGTTGGAGTCGTGTTCTTCTGAGCTGCGCAAGACAATTTCGCCGAACCGCATCCGCGAGATCCTCGTCGCCCGACAGCTTCCATGCGTTCGTGATGTCGGTGAGTTCCACCGCAACCAGTGATGCCAGATCCTGTCGTGCCGCGTCTGTGAGCTTCTCGGAGATGCCGGCGTACCCAATTGATTCCCCGTCCTCGTGCGCCTGCAGCAAGGCACGGAAAATCGACTCGGATGCTAACCCTTCAATGTCTGTGACTTCGATTTCAGGCAGTACTCGGAAGCGTACCCCTGCATCCGCGAAAAGCACAACCAGAATTTGCCGCTCCAGTTCGGTCATGGCCTGCCGCGGAACCACGCGATCGCGATCGATGCGCGGGTCGCGCCGCGACGCCGCGCGGCGAAGCTCCTTGCGCCACACTTCTCCGTCGATTCCCATCCGCTCGGCGACGCGACGCGCGTATTCAACGCGCTCGAGCTCGTTCTCGATCTGCGCGACGAACGGCAGCACCTCGTTGAGCGCGTCGGCCTTTCCGGACGGGCGCGTCAGGTCGTGCGCCGCCATCGCGCGGTCGGTGACGTAGTCGAGGTACGGCACGGTTTCGCGCTGCGCCTGTCGGTACGCCTCCACGCCGCGCTCACGCACGAACTCGTCGGGGTCCTTGCCATCCGGCAGCGTGAGCACGTTGATCTTGAATCCCTGAGCGAGCAGCGTCTCGAACGTCCTCGTCGTCGCCTGCTGCCCGGCCGTGTCGGGGTCGTAGTTCACGATGACCTGCGGCCTGGTCATGTAGCGCTTCAGCAACCGCGCCTGCTGTTCCGTCAGCGCCGTGCCGAGCGAAGCGACGATGTTCTCTACGCCCGCCTGCATCGGAATCGCGACGTCGAGATAACCCTCGACGAGGATGGCGAATCCCGACTTGCGGATCGCCTCCTTCGCCCAGGTCAGCCCGTACAGGTGCTTGCCCTTCGTGTAGACGGCCGTCTCCGGAGAATTCAGGTACTTCGCTCCGTCCTCTCCCATCGTCCGTCCACCGAAGGCGATGACGCGCCCCTGCACGTCGAGGATCGGAAACATCACCCGGCCGCGAAAACGATCGTAGTATCCGCCGCCACCCTCGCGATTGGTGACGAGCCCACTCTCGGCGACCTCTTCACGAGTCGCACCGCTGGCGAGCAGGTGCGACGACAACGCGTCCCACGCGTTCGGGGCGAAACCTAGGCGGAGCTTGAGTCGCGTGGCGTCGGTCAGGCCGCGCCCCTCGACGTATTCGAGCGCGCGCTTGCCGTCGCTGCCGAGCCCGAGCTGTTGCTCGAAGAACTCGGCCGCGATTCCGTTCAATTCGAACAGCCGCTTCCTCCAAACCTCGGCACGCTCGGCGCCCTCGCTCGGAGCGACGTCGTGGGGAATCGGGATGCCGCTTTTCTCGGCCACGACGCGAACGGCTTCCGGGAAGGCGAGGCCCTCGGATCGCATCACGAAATCGAAGACCGTTCCGCCGGCCCCGCAACCGAAACACTTGAAGATTCCCTTGCCAGGATGAACGTTGAAAGACGGGGTTTTCTCGGAGTGAAACGGACAGCACGCGATCCAGTTCGAGCCGCGCTTCTTCAGGGCGACATAGTCCGAGACGATCCGGATGATGTCGGCCTGGTTGCGAACGTCGTCCGCGAATCCGCGAGGAAGCATGAGTGACCGTCCATCGAGCGCCGGCGAGGACCGGCGCGGCAAGGGTGGGCAGGAGGAATCGTAGCCGCGCGCGCGGCTATCGTCGAAGTTCAACGAGTGTTGCGCCGCCGCCGCCCTGGCTCGAGGGCGCGGGAGCGAACGACGCAACGTGGGGATGCCGCTTGAGTACGTCGGTCACGGCGCGCTTGAGCGCGCCGGTGCCGAAGCCGTGGATGATTCGAATGCCGGTGAGGCTCCCGAGAAACGCTTCGTCGAGGAACTTGTCGAGCAAGTCGACGGCCTCGTCGGTGCGGCGGCCGATGAGATTGAGCTCTATCGGCACCATGTCGTCAGAATCGAGCGACACGCTGATGCCGGCCGGGAGCCGGGTCGCGGCCGGACCGTCGGCGCCGCGCGCGACGCGCTCGACCTCGGCGAGTCCCACGTGCATCTTGAGCATGCCCATGCGGACCTCGACGCGGTCGCCATCAATCGACTCGACCGTTCCCCGCTGTCCCACTTTTGCGACGAAGACGTCGACCCCGGGCTCGACTGGGCCGAGGTCACGGTGCGCAGCCTCGTCCGAAGCGAGAGTTTGCTGCGACACGGGCGCCGAATGGCGAACGGCGGCGACGCGCGTGCGTGCTTCGCCCCTCATTCGGGCGGCCGCCGACTCGCTGGACTTCCGAAGTCGCGCCTGTTCGACGCGGTCCTTCGTGGAGGTGACGAGCCGTTTCGCCTCCGCCTCGAAGTCGCGCACCGTTGTTTCGAGCAGCTTCGCGAACTCGTCCGCGCGCTGCCGCTCGCGCTTCTGGAACTGGAGGTCGAGCTCGGTATAACGCGTCGCGACCGCTTCGCGCTCTTCGTCGAGTGCGGCGCGAAGCTCGGCCGCTTCGTCCGTCGCGGCCTTGAGGCGCTTCAGATACTCCGCCGCCTCGCGATCCGTGTCGCGCATGAGCCCGTTGGCCGAGTCAACGACGTCGGGCGGCATTCCGAGGCGCCGGGCGATCTCGATGCCGCTCGAAGAACCGGCAAGTCCGGCCAGAAGGCGGAAGGTCGGCTGAAGCGTTTCCTCGTCGAACTCGACGGCGGCGTTGCCGACGCCCTCCGAATTCGACGCGTAGATCTTGAGGCGATTGTAGTGCGTCGTCGCGATCGCATAGGCGCCCGCAACCCGCAGCCGCTCGAGCACTGCAATCGCGAGCGCGGCGCCCTCGTCCGGGTCCGTCCCAGTGCCGATCTCGTCGAGAAGGACGAGCGATGTCGGCGGCAGCCCGGTGAGCATCGAAGCGATGTTTCTCACGTGAGCGGAAAACGTCGACAGGTTAGCCGCAAGCGACTGATGATCGCCAATGTCTACTAGTACTTCGTCGAAGACCGGAAGTACCGCTGCCTTGGCCGGCACGTGCAGTCCCGACTGCATCATCAGTGCGGCAAGCCCGACTGTCTTGAGCACGACGGTCTTGCCGCCGGCATTCGGCCCGCTGATGACGAGCACGCGGCGATCGGCGGCCAGAGACAGCGACACGGGAACGATCTGCCCGCCGCTCTCCCGCAGGTTCGCTTCGAGCAGCAGATGGCGGGCGCTCTCGAGCTCGAGCGAGCCGTCGTCGGACATCGCCGGCTCGACACAGTCGAAGTACCGGGCGAGATGCGCCTTCGCCGCGCAGAAGTCCAGTTCGCCGAGGCCGTCGACGAGCTGCTCGATGGCGACACGGTCGACTCGCAGCCGGTCGGTAAGCGCCGCGAGAATCCTGGCGATCTCGGCTTCCTCCCGCTCTCGAAGCGCTCCGAGCTCGTTGTTCTGGTCGATCGTGTCGAGCGGCTCGATGTAGACGGTTTGCCCCGTCGACGACGAGCCGTGGAGCACGCCCTTCACACGGTTCCGGAATTCGGCGCGCACGGGAACGACGAAGCGGCCGTTGCGGATCGTGATCACCTCGTCCTGGATGGCGTCGCCAGCCCGATCCCGGATAAGTCCCTCGAGCGACCGCTGCACGTCGGCCCGAAGTCGGTGGATTTCGCGGCGGATACGCCGAAGCTCGGAGCTGGCGGCTTCGTTGACCTCGCCCGTCGGCAGGATCCTCTCTCGAATTTCGCGAAGCGCGCGTCCGAGGTCCGGCAGGGTCAGCGCGATGTCCGAAAGGAGCGGAAACGCCTTTTCGTGCTCCGCAAAGGCCTGTCGCAACTCGATGCCGTTCTGGAGGTAGCTCGCGACGTCGAGAAGCTCGGGAGCATCGAGAACGGCGCCGGCGACGCGCAGGCGCGCAATCAGCGGCTCTGGATCGGCGAGTCCGCCGAGCCCGAAGCGTCCACGCTCGTTGAGGAATCGCGACGCCTCGGTCGTCCGCCCGAGGGCGCGACGAATCGCGAGCCGGTCCGTCATGGGCTCGATACCGAGCGCGAGGGCACGCCCCCGCGGCGACTGCGTGTGTCGCGCGAGTTGCTCCCTCAGCGCCTCGAACTCGAGCGCCTCACGTGCTTCGGAACTCATGGTCATCCCACCGCCCAGCGAGCCTTCGTCCAGTGTACGTTGGGGTTTTCATGACCGTCAACGCGACGCCTCGGTGGCTCCGTGCCTCGGTGTCTCTGTGTGCGTAGCTCTCGAGACGCTACGCACACAGAGACGCCGAGGCACTGAGGCGCAGAGTCATCACGTGGTCCTATGGACGGCCCGGATCGTGCGCGAGAATCGTCCTGACCATCAGGAACCCGTCATCGCCGTTCGTGTAGTAGCCGAGGCGACGACCGGCGACGCGGAACCCGAGTCCTTCGTAGAGTGCGCGGGCTCCATCGTTGGTCGTGCGGACTTCGAGGTGCATGAGATGGACCGACCGGCCGCGGAACGCGTCCTCGAGCTGTCGCATCAGCGCGGTGGCAATGCCGCGGCGGCGGTAGTCGGGTGACACGCCGAGAACGACGACGTGGCCGCGGAACTCCGGCTCGACGACGCCGATCGCGAACCCGGCGAGCTCCTGGTCCGGGGCGACCGTCTTGAAACAGAGTGTGTCCGGGCTCGAGAGCAGATCGTGAATGGTCTGGCGGTCGTAGGCTTCGGAGCCTTCGAAACAGCGTTGGTCGAGTTGCCAGCAGGCGTCGACGTCGGAGGAGCCCATGGTTGCAGTCACAAGCGTCGCCGAGGACATGGTGCGAGTGTACATCCCTTTGCGTCTTTGCGAGACCTTGGCGTCTTTGCGAGAAACGCATCCTGAAGCTCGCATTTCCCGCAAAGACGCCAAGGTTTCGCAAAGACGCAAAGCCTCACACGATCAGCATCGCATCCCCATAACTGTAAAACCGGTACCCCTCCCGCACCGCGTGCCGATACGCCTCCAGCACGAGCTCCCTACCCGCAAAACCCGCGACCAGCATCAGCAACGACGACTTCGGCAAGTGAAAGTTCGTCACGAGCGCATCGACCGCTCTAAAACTCGAACCCGGCCGGAGGAACAGCTCGGTCGATCCCGATCCGGGCCGCAACAAGCCGTCGTCGCCAACTGCCGTCTCGAGCGCTCGTGTAGTCGTCGTTCCAACCGCCACAATACGGCCACCGCGCCGTCGAGCTTCTGCGAATGCCTGCGCCGTCGCGTCGGGAATGACGTACCTCTCCGATTCGACTCGATGGTCCTCGACCAGATCGGCTCGCACGGGCTGGAAAGTGCCGTAGCCAACGTGCAACGTGACCGCCGCGCGGCCGACACCTGCAGCCTCGAGCTCCGTCAGTAGCTCGGGCGTGAAGTGCAGTCCGGCCGTCGGCGCTGCGATCGCGCCACGGTGCCGGGCATACACCGTCTGATACCGCTCGCGATCGAGCCTACGGTCCTCGCCGGTTCCGGAATCGGTCTCAGCACGCCGGATGTATGGCGGAAGCGGAGTGCGCCCGACGCGATCGAGTCTCTCCCAGACGTCGCCTTCGCCAACGAATCGGATCGCTCGACGGCCGTCCTGCAGTTCGGCTACGACATCGACGTGCAAGACCTCGTGGCCGTCACCGACGTCGACGCGAGTCCCGACCCGAAGTCGCGCGGCCGGCCGTGCCAGCGCTTCCCAGGTTCCGTTGTCGAGTTCCCGCACGAGGAAGAGCTCCACTCGTCCGCCGGAGGGAACCCGCCGCCCGGCGAGCCGCGCCGGGAACACGCGCGTGTCGTTGACCACGAGCAGGTCCGGATTGCGAAGCCATTGGCCGATGTCGGCAAACACGGCATCGGTGATGGATCGCGTCGACCGGTCCACGACGAGCAAGCGCGAGCGATCTCGCACGGTCGCAGGCGACTGAGCGATCAGCTCCTCGGGCAGCTCGAAATCGAAATCGGCGACTCGCTCGTGCATGGACACCGGACGTGCGTCGGGCTCCGGAAAGACAGCGTCTCCACGGAGCCCGAAAAAATTATCCTGACGCGGCGACGGACGACTAGCTTCCGCCCTTTCGCAGTTCCATCAGCACCTGTTTCGCGACCGCCTTGAGCGTGTCGAACACGCCCACGCCCGTCGGCGCAACGGCCTCGAAGATCGGCTCGTCCTTCCGCTGCAACTCCTTGACCATCTCGTCCATCGTCATGACGTGCGGAAGGTCGCGCTTGTTGAACTGGAGGACGTACGGGAGCTTCATCAGATCGTAGCCCTGCGCCTTGAGATTGTTCTCGAGGTTCCAGAGCGACTCGATGTTGGCGTCCATACGTTCCCGCTGCGAGTCCGCCACGAAGACGACGCCGTCGACACCCTTGAGGATCAACTTGCGGCTTGCATCGTAGAAAACCTGGCCGGGAACCGTGTACAGATGAAAGCGGGTCTTGAATCCCCGAACGGTTCCAAGCTCGAGCGGAAGGAAGTCGAAGAAGAGCGTGCGATCCGTTTCAGTGGCGAGGCTGATGAGCTTGCCCTTGGCGTGCGTCGCGGTCGAGTCGTAGATGTACTGCAGGTTGGTGGTCTTCCCGCCAAGGCCCGGGCCGTAGTACACGATCTTGCAATTGATCTCGCGTGAGGCGTAGTTGATGAAAGTCAAGGCTCGGAAACCCTCTTTTGGTGGTAGTTCCTGCGAACTCGGGCAGGTCGGGACCTAGCTGAACAGGTTGTCGATATCTTCGTCCGTGATCTCGGCAAATGGCGATTCGAGATCTACACCCATCTCGCGCTCCCGCTCAACCTTCTTCATGATGTGCTCGAAGACTTCGGTGAGCTCGTTCGAAGCACGCCGCACACGCAACCGGACGAGCCCAAGACTCGACCGCTCATCGAAAATCACGACCAGGATCACCCGCTGCGCAACGATGGAGATGTGGATGTTGTCGTGCTCGCCCTCGTGTGAGAGGACGGGAAACTCTTTCTCTCCAATGAGTCGCGCCAGTCCGTCGGTTGCCGCTACGTTGCCTGCAGTGAGACTCGCCAGACTCGTCGTGTCAATCTGCCCGACCTCTCCATGACTCGCTATCTGTTGCCCATTCTTGTCGACGAGGAATACCAGCTTGGCGTTGGCATCGCTGCTCAACCGGCCAATGATCGTTTTGATCTGCTGGTATTCCTCGTCATACATCACCATGGAACCGTTCATGGTCACTAGCTCCCTTGTCTTTGGGCGATTCGACGAAATCCAGCACGGGTGCTGCGGAGGTCGGAACGCCGTATCTATAGCACACGTCCACAGGCCGTTCAAGATGAAGGGGTAACAGCGTTATCCGCGTGCTTTCAAGGCCTTCTCGATAGCCGCTCTGAGCCCCTCGGCGGTGTCCTCGGCAACCGCTCGACCATTGACGTAGACGCTAGGCGTACCGGTGACACCAATCCTCGCTCCGTCGTTGACGTCGCGGTCGACGGAACCGGCCATCTTGCCCGAAGCGAGCGCCGCGTCGAATCGCTGGCGGTCGAGCCCGGCCTCGGTCGCGAGCTCGCGAAGGCGATCCTCGGCGAGGTTCTTCTGGTTGTCGTAGAGCAGTCTGGAGTATTCCCAGTATTTGCCCTGTTCGAACGCGGCCTCGGCGGCCTGGGCGGCCCGGTAGGCGTTCGCGTGCTGTTCGAGCGGGAAATGGCGCGCGACGAATCGGACTTTCGGACCGTACGACTTCGCGACGTCCTCGAGGATCTGGTGGGTCGCCGCACACTTCGCGCATTCGAAGTCGCTGAAAACAACGATGGTTACGGGCGCCGTCGCGGCACCGATGGTTGGACGGCCCGTGACGTCGATTTCCCAGGTCGGTGGAGCGGGCTCGACGAGCGCGATCTCGATCTTCGCCGCCGGTCGCAGTGTCGCCGCGTATGCTGATCGGGCATCGAACCTGGCCTTGTTCTGAAGCACGCGAAGCAGCTCATCGCGAACCTCCTGGAACGGCCGTCCTTCGAACCTGTCCTTGTTCTCGTTGTAGAACTTCGACGCATCGAACGCGTCGACCTTCGCCACCTTCGGAGCCACCTCGAGATTGATTAGGGCGTCGACCGTGATACTGCGGCGTTTCGCCTCCTCGGCGAGCAGAACCTCGTCGATTCTCGCGTCGAGGGCGGATCGCTCGATTTCGAAAATCTGCTTGCGGACCTCGTAGGTCGAGTTCCGAAGGGTCTCCTCGACATCTCCCAATGTGATCTTCGATCCGTTCACGACGGCGAGCAGTCGCGCAAGGTCCGCATTCGTCGCGGGCGCCTTGGGGGAATAGTCGATAACTTCGATCTTCGCCGACGTTCGCAGGTCGGTCGTGAGGATGGTCATCTGGACCTGTTGGCGCTGAACGCGCATGTACTGGCGGAGGTTGTCCTTGATCTTGTCGAAGGGTTCCGGGATTCCCTGACGGTTGCGTTCGTAGAAGACGCGCAGTTCTTCGTCGGTCGGCTCGTCGGCCTTGGCGACCACCTCGGCCTGCAGCAGTTGCGGCATCGAGATTCCCCGACGGGCGGCTTCGACCTCCAGCAGTCGACTCGTGATGACACTCTGCAGTGCGCTTTCCCGCGCTTCATCGAGGCGCTTCCGCATCGGTTCGACGAGTGGCCGGGTGTCCGACTCGATGAGGCTCGTGAGGACGGGTGTTCCGTTGACGACGGCCAGGTTTACCGGACGCTGCGTTTCACACTCGCACGAGTCGGTGGCCTGGCTCGCGGCCGCAGTCTGCGGCGACGCTGAGGTGATGAGAAGTAGTCCGAGGATAAGGGCAGTCATTCCAGCTCTCCGGTCGGGAAAGTATGCGAACAGAGCAGGATAGCGGAATCTCCCGTTCGCATGCCATACAACCATGGTCAATGCGCCGCCGCGCGCGCCTGCACGGCCGTTATGGCGACGGCATCGACGATGTCCTCGGCCTTGCAGCCGCGCGACAGGTCGTTCGCCGGTTTCCTGAGACCCTGGAGGATCGGACCGATGGCCGTCGCTCCTGCCAGGCGCTCGGTGAGCTTGTAGGCGATGTTGCCGGCTTCGAGATTCGGAAACACGAGCACGTTCGCGTGTCCCGCGACGGACGATCCCGCCGCCTTTGACTCGCCGATGGCCGGCACTAGGGCCGCATCCGCCTGCAACTCGCCGTCGATCCGGAGGTCGGGCATGCGGGCCCGAACGGTGCGCGTCGCCTCGCGGGTCCTGTTCACGAGTGCGTGCTCTGCAGAGCCCTTCGTCGAGAACGAGAGCATCGCGACGACGGGTTCGACGTCTAGCAGTGTGCGGCACGAATCCGCGGACGCTATGGCGATGTCGGCGAGCTCCGACGGCGTCGGGTCGATGACGACGCCGCAGTCTGCATAGATGAAGGCTCCGTCGGTACCGTACGTGCAGTTCGGGACTACCATGAGGAAGAAGCTGGAGACTGTTCGCAGTCCCTCGCGGGGACCGATTGTCTGGAGAGCCGCACGAACCGTGTGCGAGGTCGTGTTCGTGGCGCCGGCGACGGACCCGTCGGCGTCGCCCGCGCGAACCATTAGGTTGCCGAAGTAGAGCGGATCGCGAAGGGCGCGCCGGGCTTCGTCCATCGTGACGCCCTTGCTGCGGCGAAGCTCGTAGAAGAGCTTCGCGTAGTCCTCGAGCTTGGGAGAGGTCTTCGGGTCGACGAGCGAGGTGTCTCCGAGGGACGCACCGAGGGCCGATGCTCGGTCTCGGATTGTCTGCTCGTTGCCGATGAGAGTTATCCGCGCGAGGGAGTGGGCGCGGATGAGCGATGCGGCGCGGATGGTGCGGTCGTCGTCGCCTTCGGGGAGGACGATGTGGGTGTTTGCGGCGGCGGCGCGCTGACGGATTTGGGAGAGAACGTCCATGGAAAACCTCCGGTGACTCGCGGCCGCCAATAGTACCGCAGCAGGCAACTCTACGGCGTCGACTCTCGATCATGGGGCGCGCCTTTGCGCCTTTGCGAGGCCTTGGCGACTTTGCGAGAAAACAAACCGGAGCAACGCCCATGTCGATACACGAGAACGAGATCGCGAGAGCGATCGTGAATACTGCCGTTTCCCTGCACCGTGCTGTAGGGCCCGGGCTCCTCGAGTCATTCTACGAGGCAGCCATCGAGCACGACCTCAAGGGTCTGGGGTTCAAGGTCGCCAGGCAGCGAGGGCTGCCGGTAGTCTATAAATCTATCCGGATAAATGCCGGCTACCGTCCCGACCTCGTTATCGACGAACGAGTCATCGTCGAGGTCAAGGCGATCGAGAGCATCGCCGAAGTCCATCGAAAGCAGCTGCTGACGTATCTCAAGGTGAGCGGACTGAGGCTGGGCTTATTGATGAACTTCAACAGCGCGCTAATGAAAGACGGGATCATTCGGATGGTGAATGGACTTGACGACTGATTTTCCCGCAAAGGCGCAAAGGCCTCGCAAAGGCGCAAAGGTCGCGCATGGGGTCTCGCAAAGACGCAAAGGACGACAGAAAAGGGGGGCCCCGCGGCCCCCCTTCCCCTTTCGATCAAGCCTCGCCTAGAAGATGAACTTCAGTGCGAGCTGGACCTGACGACGACCATCCTTGAACGCCGTGATGTAATCCGCGGCCGAGATGTCCGCGTTGTCATCGATGAACAGGTTGGCGTGGTTGAACACGTTGTAGAACTCCGCGCGGAACTGCATGCCGATGCGCTCCGTGATCTCGAAGTTCTTGTAAACGCCGCCGTCGACGTTCCAGAAGCCCGGACGACGGAACGCGTTGCGAGCCGTCATGTTCGACGGGTAGGGACCGTAATCGGCCGTGCCCGTCAGGGCGTTCGCGTACGTTCCAGCCTGCGGAAGCTGGCTCGTCAGGTCGAGGTAGGTGAACTGGTTCGGGTTCGGACCGTCAACCGCACGCGGGTTGTCGTTCGAGCCACGATCGATCTCGCTCGCCTGGAGGAGGCGGTTGCAGCGGAAGAAGCCGTTCGTGCAGTCGAAGATCGAGTACGGCGAGCCCGTGCGGGCCGTGAAGATGTACGTGATCTGCCAACCGTCAAGAATGTGCTTCTCCCATCCATCCGCGCTCTTGGCAAACGGGATTTCCCAGATGCCGCTCGACACGAAGCGGTGACGGACGTCGAAGTCCGCATCGCCCTTGTCGAGTTCAGGATTGAACGGATCGAGAAGGCCGAGGTTGAAGTTGTTGCTGGACTCCGAGAACGTCGACGAGAGGTTGTCGATCGCGTGCGACCACGTGTACTTGGCCTGGAACTGGAGACCAGTTTCGCCAAGCACGCGGCTGTCGAGACCGAGCGTCAGACCGTGGTAGTTCGAGAAGCCCTTGTTTCCGCGGGTGTTGATCGAGTTGTAGATCGGGTTGATGTACGCGAGCGAGTTCGTGACCGGGTCGAACGGGAAGCCGTAGGCAATAGCCGAGAACGGTCCGTTCGGATCCTCGATCGAGTAAAGGTCCACACCCTTCGAACCCGAGTACTCGGCCGATGCAACAAGCTGTCCCATGATCTCGTGCTCGAGCGCGGCGCTCCAGAAGTGCGCGTACGCCGTCACGATCTCTTCGTTGACGTGGCGGGCGGTCGAACGCGGAAGGATACGGTCGCCCGTGCCCGTCGCGAACGGTCCGAGGTTGTTGCCCGTGATCGGCAGCGTCGGGAAGCCCGCCTGGCCGGCCACGATCGAAACCACCGCGTAGTTGGGCGGATTCTGGATGACGTTGAACGTCACGTTTCCGAAGTTCCGCTCGTAGGAGATGCCGTAGCCGCCGCGAAGCGACGTCTTGCCATCACCGAACACGTCCCACGCAACACCGACGCGCGGTCCGAAGTTGTTCCAATCCTGCTGCCAGAGGTCGCCGACGACGCTATCCTGCGCCAGCGTGATCCGGCCGTTGAACACACGCTCCTGCTCGGTCGAGCCGGCTCCATAGTAGAAGTTGGAGTCGAGCGAGCGGTCCTTGTTGTGCTGCACGCCGAAGTAATCCCAGCGGAGGCCGAGGTTCAGCGTGACGCGCGGATGGATCTTCCACGAATCGTTGACGTAGAAAGCGCCCTCGTTGTAACGGTTGTTACGGAAGAACTGGGGCGCCGAAACCGGCAACGTGATCGTGTCGAGCGGATACTTGCCCTGCGGGTTGATGGCAACCTGGAAGCTGCGCGCATTGCCGCGGACGAAGTTGTCGAGGCCGCTGAACAGGCTGTTGCCGAGCGTCTGGACTGCGTTCTGATACGCACCGAACGAGCGGTCATCCTGGATGCGGACGTACGAACCGCCGAAGCGGATCGAGTGGTCGCCGATCGTCCAGGTCTGATCCTGGTAGAACTGCGACAGGTTCTGCGGGCCGCCGAACGGGATGGCCGAACCCGGATTGAACGGCAGGTAGCCAGGCAGCGCGATGGCGGTGCCGCCAATGCGCGTAACGGCCGTGCTGAGGTACAGCGTGGGCCCAGGAGGCTGCTCGCCGAGCGGCTGCTCGCCATTCAGGCGGTTGAACACGAACTTGGTCTGCGAGACGAAGCTGTCGTTCCACACGCGCGTGAGCGAGCCGAGGATGTTGTTGTTGAACGTCGTGGCACCGGTGTTGAAGCCGGCGTACGGGCTGAAAGCGTTCGTGCCGTCAAAGAAGTCCTGATCCTGAAGCGCGTAACGGACATACATCGACATCTTGTCGTTGATGTTCCAGTCACCGCGACCGACCAGCTGGTAGCTGTTCTGCGGATCGCCGCCACCGGCATCCGTCGGAACCGCCTGGAAGACTTCGCCGAAGACCGGAAGACCGGCCGGAAGCGCCGCGAACGGGCCGCCCGCCGTGCCGCCGATCTCGCCGCGCGTGATGAGGCGGCCGTTGATCGCCTGCTCGAGCGAGTAGTTGTTGAAGAACGCCTGCGTGTTGGCGTTGGACGCCGCAATGAACTCGGCCGTCGGAACGAGCGACGTGACCGTGTCAGAGCTGCGGACGCGCGTCCACTCGATCGAGTTGAAGAACAGGAGCTTGTCCTTCACGATCGGGCCGCCGACCGAGTAGCCGAACTGGTTGCGTGTGAAAACGCCCTTCTTCAGCTCGGTCGTGCCCTCGGGCGGATACTGCGCATTGAGGTCATAGCCGCGCGACGCGAGACGCGACAGGCGGTTGAACTCGTAGATCGTTCCGTGGAACTCGTTCGAGCCGCCCTTCGTGGCGACGTTGACGATACCACCACCGGCGCGGCCGAACTCGGCCGAGAAGTTGCTCGTCAGGACCGAGAACTCCTGCACCGCGTCAAGCGGTACGTCCTGGCCGACAGCAGCCGTGAACTGATCGTTGTTGTCAGCGCCGTCGAGCAGCACGTTCGTGCTGGCGGCGCGCTGGCCGTTGATGGCGAAGCCCGCACCACGTCCCGTGGGATCAGTCGGCGACACGTTGCCCGAGAGGGTCACGAGCGCGTACGGGTTGCGGGTGATCGTCGGGAGCTCACGGAGCTCCTTCTGCGAGACGACGGTCTGGAGAACCTGGTTCTCCGTGTTGACCTGAACGCCCTGGTCACCGGCGATGATGTCGACCGAAGTCTCACCGCCCGTAACAGCAAGCTCGAAGTCGAGCGTCGCACGCGAACCGACGTTCACGACCGCGCTCTGCTCCTTGGCTGCGAATCCCGCACCTTCGACCTTCACCTCATAGGTTCCGGGCCGAAGGTTGGTGAAGTTGTAATTGCCGTCACCGGACGAAGTGGTCGAGCGAACCGAGCCCGTATCCTTCAACGTCGCGGTGACAGTGGCTCCGGCGATGACCGCACCCTGCGGATCGGTCACCGTACCTCCGAGCTGACCAGTTTCGACCTGCGCAAACGCGCTTGTCGGAACCAGCAGCAGCGCGAGCGTGAGAACCAGCGCTTTGCTGATTCCCGTGCTCGTCAGGCACTGTCTGATGGATCTCATTCTCTGTCTCCTCGTGAAGAGTCGTGTTTGAGTGCTCGTGCTTCAACGTGTGGGGCACGGGCTTTCGGAGTTCTGCCGAGACTCTCTTCCGGGTCTCGTCTCCTCGGCCGCAATCGTCAAGCACTCGAATATGCTTCTGAAATGGGCCGCGCCTTCCGGATAGCAACTGGGGGGCCACAGGTTTTACGAGATTCCGGCCGAGGGGTAAACATCTGTAAAGAAACACGTTCGGCGCCACGCCGTGCAAACCGGTTTGGGCAGATTAGAGGGTCCCGTTTCAGATATTCGTAAGGACCCTACGAAAAAATGGATTCGGCCGCCTGTCTGCTGACAACGACGAATCCGCGGTTCCAGTCACTGTCTGTAGGCAGGCTTGCCTGGTAGTTCGCGTTCAGGGTGGTCCCCGTTTTTCCCCGTTTTTTGAGCCGCGAGCGGTAGCGAGCGTCCCACGGA
>CAZXLQ010000012.1:7678-33163 GCA_964641945.1 uncultured Clostridia bacterium | reverse complement strand
AGTGATCCGAACCGTTCGGCTGTCCGTGGGACGCTCGCTACCGCTCGCGGCTCAAGAAACGGGGAACACGCTCATCGTGAACGACCAGTCAGGACGCGCGAACGGGGCCTATGTCCCCCACGGACGGTTCCTGAAACCGCAGATTCGTCGTCGCGGAAGGACGGAAGTGATCCGAACCGTTCGGCTGTCCGTGGGACGCTCGCTACCGCTCGCGGCTCAAAAAACGGGGAACACGCGGGCTCCGGCCCCCGCTCTACTCACGCCGCAGCCGGACGTCGACGAAACGGCGCTTCAACTCGTCAGCCGGCACGCCGCGCAGATAGAGCGCACGCAGCCACCACATCAGCACCGCCGTTCGCCACGGCCCGAACGTGCGGTACCGCCTGTCCGAGATCGTGACAGGACCCGCCAGAATCCGGAAACGGCCGAGCCTTCGGATTCGCGTCACGAGATCGACGTCTTCGAACAGCGGCCACGGTTCGTATCCGCCTAGCGCTTCGAAGTCTTCGCGCCGAACGAAGATCGCCTGGTCACCGGTCGCCGTCGCCGTCACCCACGTGCGGAAGTTGATGCCGCGCGCGATCACCGGCATCGACAGCGGCGATCCGGGCTCGCGCTTGAACCGGATGGTGAAAGCTCCACCGCGCACTTCCGGGTCGTCGAACGCGCGAATCACCTGCCCCAGTGCTCGCGGCGGCAGCGTTGCATCCGCGTGGAGAAACACGAGCACGTCGCCGGTCGCCACCGCTGCTCCCGCGTTCATCTGCCGCCCGCGACCCCGCTCCGCATCGACGACACGCAGCCATCCGTCGGTCGCCTCGCGTCCGAGCCAGTCGCGCGTCCCGTCAGAGCTGCCGCCGTCGGCAACGATCACCTCGAATGGCCTCGGCTCGTGCTCTCGAAGTGCCTCGACGGTCGCCGGAAGATCGACGGCTTCGTCCAGCGCGGGAATGACGACACTGATCCTCACGCGTCGCCGTCCTTCGCACCGACACCGTATCGCCGGTTCACGAGGTGCCGCACCGCAATCGGAATCACCGTGAGCAGCCCGAGCAGTCCGAACGCGAGGACGACGTCGCTGTTCACGAGCTGGCGAACGTCGATCGAGGCAAGCGTCGGATCCGTGCCCTCCAGCGACCGCGCGAACGACGCCGCGATGTTCGCGTAAACGAAGGACGCCGGAATCATTCCCAATGTCGTGCCGATCATGAAGTCGCGCGTCCTCACGCCAGTAACGCCCCACACGAAGTTCATGTACGTGAACGGAAAAACCGGAACGATCCTCGAAAACAGGACCGCCGAGAGTCCGGCGCCGGTAAGTCGCTTGTCGAACCGCTCCATGGCGTTTCCCGCGATGAATCGCGCAACGACCTCCCTGCCGGCCGCGCGCGCAACGAAAAACGCGCACGTCGCGCCGATCGATGCCCCGATCTCGACGAGCATTCCGCCGCCTAGCGTGCCGAACAGCAATCCTCCAGTCAGCGTGAGTATCATCCCCGGAACGCCTGCGACCGTGAAGACGACGAACGCGAGCACGAACGCGAACGGTGCCATCGCACCGAGCCCGTCGCGCGCCGAGCGCAAATCGGATAGCCGGACCGTCTCGGCGAGTCCCGACTGCTGAAGTCCCACGCCTACCGTCGCCACGACGACGACGAGGATCGCGAGCTTCATCCAGCCGCGCCGAGGTGTCGCCGATTCGTCCGTCCCACGCATCCGCGTCATTGTGCCTGAGCCGCAGCAGGAAAGGGCATGCGGACGCGCGTCAGCAACAATGCCGCCAACAGGCCGATGGCGGCACTCATCCCGAATGCGAGCTCGGGACCGCCCACGGCCCACACGCCGCCCATCAGAATCGAGGCCGGCAGGACGGTGACACCGATTGCGAAGTTGTACAGGCCGAACGCGGTTCCGCGGCGATCCGGCGCGACGAGATCCGCGACGAGTGCCTTCTCGGCGCCCTCGGCAAGTCCGAAGTACGCACCGTAGACGAGGAAGAGCGACCACACGGCAACCGGTCCGTCGGCGAATGCGAATCCGGCATAGACGCCCGCGTAGACGACCCAACCGGCGAGGATGAGGCGCTTACGCCCGAAGCGGTCCGACAGGTCGCCGCCGGCTACCGAAGTGACGACCTTCATCACGTGCAGCGCCGCCCAGAGCAGCGGCAGATGCGCGGGACTCACCCCCGCCGACGTCGCCCGGAGCAGCAGGAACGCATCCGTCGAGTTCGACAGCGTGAAAAGCGCCAGCGTTCCCAGGTACCAGCGGAAGTTGCCGTCGAATCCAGCCAAAGAGAGCCGGGGAACAGGTTTCGTCCCATTGCCGTCGACGGCTCTCACTTCGCGAACGGCGACGACGGCAACGAGGACTGAAAGCGCGGCTGGGATGGCCGCGATCAGGAAGATCGTCGTCAGTTCGGGGTGAGACGGCGCGTTCGTGTCAATTGCGACCCACCAGAGCAGCAGGAACCCGACGAGCGGTCCGATGACGGCGCCGGTGTGATCCATCGCGCGGTGGAATCCGAACGCGAGCCCGCGCTCCCCGACACGAGCAGAGTCGGCCAGCAGCGCGTCGCGCGGCGCGCCCCGAATGCCCTTCCCGACCCGGTCGAACACGCGCAGGCCAAGCGCCATCGGCCAACTGGTTGCGAGCGCCAGGCCCGTTCGCGCGACCGCCGCAACCCCGTAACCGGCAACGACGAGCTCCTTTCGCCGGCCCATACGATCACTGAGCGCGCCCGAGACGAGTTTCAGCAACGAGCTGACGGACTCCGCCGCTCCCTCGATGAGACCGATGACGGCCGGCGACGCGCCAAGCGACACCGAGAGGAACACGGGGAGCAGCGGGTAGATGATCTCGCTCGACGCGTCATTGAGCATGCTGACGAGCCCGATGGCGAGCACGTTGCGGGGCATCCCGATCGTTCGACGGAGCAGCGATCCGCGTTCGTGTGGCCCGTCAGGTTCACCCATGCCGTTCGCAGCCCTATTCGACCGACACGGCAAAACGTATCGCCGCTTCCATCGACATCGAGGCACCCTCGGACGAAGCGGAGTCCGCGTCGTTTCCAAGTTCCGCTCGGGCTGGCGCGAGCAACTCGTCATAGAAGTCGCGTTCTGAATCCGCCACGACGATGTCGGCTCGCCTCTCGACGGCGTGCGCCGCTGCCTCGATCACCAATGCCCGGCGAAACTGTCCGCTGGCTGCGGCGACAACTGCCATTGCTTCGAGTCCGAAGGTTACCGCGCGCATCTCGCCGGACGCGTGCGACACCGACAGTCCGTCGGCGACTCGCTCACGGCCACTCGTCGCGTCCCCGAGCAGTGCGATGGCCAGCCCCAGTCCGATCCGACTGTACCCGACCAGTTTGCGGAAGCCGATTCGTTCGGCGGTTGCCTCCGCTTCCTCGAAACGTCGTCTCGCGTATGGCAGATCCCGAAGCCTCAGCCCGATCTCGCCGAGGTTGTGCAGCATGAGCGTGACTCGCCAGTCGTCGCCGATGTCGCGTGCGCGGACGAGCGTGGCCTCGAATCGATCCCGTGCGATCGCGTAGTCGCCGCGCTCCATCGCCACGAGCGCCAGGTTGAACTCGAGCACGACGAGGTTCATCTCCTTGCCGATGCCGTGCGTCGTGCGCAGCTCTATGCCTTCGCGAATGCAGCTCTCCGCGTCGTCGAATCGTCCGAGGAAGATCAGCGCATCGCCCTTGCCGTCGAGCGCTGTCGCCACCGTGACCAGGTCGCCGAGGTCGCGTCCGATCTCGAGGCTCCGCTCGTACTGGTCGAGTGCTTTCGCGGCGTTTCCCGCGAAGCTGAAGAGGAATCCCGTCGAGAACATAGCCGACGCAAGCTCGAGCGTCGGCGGCTCGCCCTTCGCGGCATCCTGCGCGGCCAGAAGCCACTCGAGACCCTCTGCCGCGTGGGAACGCATGTCCCAGAAGTGGCAGAGTCTCGCGGCAAGCAGGAGGCCGCCATTTATATTCCTGCGGCCACGAATGGCCCAGCGAAGGGCGGAGCGGATGTTGTCGTGTTCACGTTCGCACCTGTCGAGGTGACGTTTCTGGTCGACACTGGCGATGATGCCGAGTCTGGTTGCCTCGGCCTCGGCGAGCACCCAGCCGAAAAAGCGCTCGCGCACCTCGCCTTCGCGTCCGGATGCATCGAGTTTCTCGGCGGCGTATTCGCGGATTGTCTCGAGCATCCGGTATCGGACCTGCTCGTCGCGTTCGCTGACCATCACGAGCGACTTGTCGATCAGTGCGGCAAGCACGTCGAGAATGTCGTCGGCGTGGATCGCGTCGCCGGCGCAGACTTCTTCGGCGGCCTCGAGCGTGCAGCCGCCGGCGAAAACGGACATGCGCTGCAGCAGCGCGCGCTCCTCTTCGGCGAGCAGACCGTAGCTCCAGTCGACGGTCGCACGCAGAGCCTGCTGTCGCCCGGAACGGCCGCCGGACGTCAGCAGCGCGAAGCGATCATCCATTCGGGCGAGCATCTGGTCGATGGACATTACGCTGACGCGAGACGCGGCGAGCTCGATTGCCAGCGGAATGCCGTCGAGGCGCGATACCAGGCGAGCAACCGACTCGACTGTCTGCGGCGTGAGCTCGAACGACTGTCTCTTTCGGCGGGCACGCTCGACGAAGAGCTGCACGGATCCGCACTTCATGACTTCGGCCACCGAGGCGCCCGGGTGATCCAGATCGGGCAGGTCGAGCGGCGACACGTGCCATAGCGTCTCGCCTGCCACGTTGAGAGCCTCGCGACTCGTCGCAAGAATGCGCAGGCGCGGCGCCGTTCTCAACAGGCTGTCGACCGCGGACGAGATGGCATCGACGAGGTGCTCGCAGGTATCGAGGATGACCAGCGCCGCGCGGTCGCGCAGCTCGTCGCCAAGCGTGTCGAGAAGTGGCCGATCCGGTTCTTCCTTCACGTGCAGGGTCGTCGCAATTGCACGCGTCACGCTCCCGGGCTCGGCGATCGGCCGCAACTCGATCAGCCACACGCCGTCGCTGAACGTCCCGAGCATGCGACGGCCGGCCTCGACCGCGAGGCGGGATTTGCCGATGCCTCCTGGACCGACGAGCGTGACGAGTCGTGCGCTCCCGAGCGCCTCCACCAGTCCATCGAGATCGGCATCGCGAGCGACGAAGCTCGTGATGGGCTCGGTGAGGTTTCCGAGCGGGGGGACTACGGCGGTCGTCGCATACACAGGCGTCGGCATGGACCCACCCGAAACGTACGGTGCCGCGTTTGGCGAAATGCCGCTCGCCCGCCGCAGATCGGCCTCGAATTCCGCGACGGACGCGTATCGCTCGGCCGGCGACTTCGCAAGGGCTCGCGACACGACGTCGTCGACCTCCGGAGGGATGCTGGCATCGAGGGTCGACGGCGGCGGAGCAATCTCGTTGATATGTTTGAGGATCAGTTGGACCGCCGATCGTGCTTCGAATGGCGTCTGCCCGGTAAGACACTGGTAGAGAACGCAACCGAGCGAGTAGATGTCGGACTGCAGCCCAAGCCGTTCGCCGCGGCACTGCTCGGGCGACATGTAGGCGGGCGTGCCGATGAGCGCACCTGTGTGGGTAAGTTGGTCGCCATCGTCGTCTTCGGGCGTCTGGAGTTTCGCAATACCGAAGTCCAGGACCTTCACGATCTCTGAGCCGCGCGGACCGATTTCGAGAAAGATGTTGTCGGGCTTCAGGTCGCGGTGAATTATGCCGGCGTCGTGAGCCGCCTGGACCGCCTGGCATGCCTGACCGAGAACACGCACCGAGCGTTCGATCGACAGCTTTCGTCCCAGATCGATCTCGGTTGCCAGCGATCGTCCCTCCATCATCTCCATTACGAAATAGGCGCCGGCGTCCGCCGACACACCGAAGTCATAGATGGACACGATGTTCGGGTGCTTGAGCCGCGCCATGGCGACGGCTTCGCGCTCGAATCGCTGGCGGGCGCCTTCGTCGATTACGAGCGCCGACGTCAGTACCTTCAGCGCGACGGGCCGCTCGAGCGCAACCTGAGTGGCGCGGTAGACGACGCCCATGCCTCCGGCGCCAATCCGACGGTCGATCCGGTACTTGCCGTCTATCAACGCGCCCGGCAGCAGCGCACCTGGCAGCTGACCGGACGCCGCCTCGTTCATCGCCCTTGCGAGCACCGGTCCCGCCGCGACTCGCGTTCCGTCGAGATCCGGGCTGCCTCCGTCGACCCACGTAGCCGCCTGTCGCGCGAGCATCTCGTCTATTCTTCGCCTCAACTCGGTGCCCGACCCGCACGCCGTGTCGAGATACGCGCCGCGGCTCTCCGGAGAGAGGTGGGACGCGACGGCGAAGATTTCCTTCAGACGGTCACTGTCCTGGGTCTCATCCATGATCGGGCCATCGGAACCGGATCCGCTCACGTGTCGAACAGGGTGGCATTTCTGACGGGTTCGATCAGCGTCGACTCATCGACGGCGGGCGAATTCACGCGCCGCGAGACGGGGAACGCTTCCATCTCGTCCGGCGCGCACGGTCGCAGGAGCTCGAGGCGCACGGTCGGCGACGTCTCGGGATCGAGCCATGCCGCCTCGTCCTTCGGGTCGAGAATCACCGGCATGCGATTGTGAATTGGCCCCATCAGTGCGTTCGGTTCGGTAGTGAGGACGGTACACGTCGAAAGCGGCGGCCCTTCCGCGGGCTTCCACGTCTCCCATAAGCCAGCGAAGGCGAACAGCCGGCCATCGCGGTATCGGATGTACATCGGCGTCTTGCCGCCGGGGCCCTTCTGCCATTCGTAGAAGCCGTCGGCAGGGATGAGGCACCGCCGCTTCGCGAGCGCCTGGCGAAACGACGGTTTCTCGGCGACGGTCTCGCTCCGTGCATTGATGAGCTTGCTGCCGATCGATGCATCCCTGGCCCAGAATGGAATGAGTCCCCATCGATACATCGTGGCGGCGCGTTCGGGGGCGCCCGAGATGCCGAGGATGCGCTGCGTCGGGGCGATGTTGTAGCGGGGCTCGACGGGGTCGAGATCCAGAAGCGTCACCGCAAAGCGCTCGGCGATGGCCGCGGTCCTGTGCCTCAGGGTGAATCGTCCGCACACGAATCCGACTATAGCCTCCAGACCGGGTGGCCGCCAACGCCAGGCATTTCTTGGTGGCGCCCACCTGCTCCTTTGCGTCTTTGCGTCTTCCTTTGCGTCTTTGCGGGAAACTCTTAAAGCCGACGAAGAGGTTCCCGCAAAGACGCAAAGGAAGACGCCAAGACGCAAGTGAAGCAGTGGGCCTGCAGCAGGATCGAAAGTGACGCACCACCCACTTTTTCAACTCGCAGTCGACATTTGTGCCCGGTTGAAGTATCAGTGCGTTCTTTTCCGGCTCCGTTGGCTGCGCCGTGGCACACGGATTGTTTCTATCGGCGCCAGTCGAATCCGAGGGGGCGTACCACCGTGAACATCAGGCAGGGCATACCGACTCCGATCGTCCTCAGATCGGGTCCACAGCGAGCGGTTCTTGCCGACTTGCTGAATTCGATCCGGTCGTGTCGAAACGAGACGTACGCCCTTTGGGAGCACTCGCTGGCGGTTGCGGCAACGGCCCGGCAGCTGGCGGCCCAGCTCGGGCTCTCGCGCGAGCTTCGGCGGTTGGCCTACCTGAGCGGCCTGCTTCACGACGTCGGGAAGTCGGCGATGTGTTACGCAACGCTCTTCAAGCCCGGCCCGCTGACGACTGAGGAAAGGACGTATCTCCGTCTACATCCACAACTTGGCGCCAACATGGTGCAGGACCTGAAGACACCCGAGATCCTCGATGCCGTCAACTGCCATCACGAGCTCTTCGACGGCAGCGGCTATCCGTTCGGGCTTCAGGCGACCCAGATTCCGATTCTCGCGCGAATCGTCGGCGTTGCGGACTACTACGAGGCACTGCGGGAGTCACGACCGTATCGTCCACTTGCGTGCACTCATTCGGAGGCTATCGGGATCGTCTCGACCCTCGCCGAATGCGAGAAGCTCGACCCGATGATCTGCGCACATCTCAAAGTCGCAGTGGGTCCCAACTCAAAAGAACCAGTCAAATTGTTTGAAAGGTTCTCTATCTTTTTTGAGTTGTCGGTCTCGTATTCGGATCGACCGGGCGTCTACGGCAGCACCGGAACGCCGTCGAGCAGGATGAGGATCCCGTCGGGCTGAGGTTGAGCCGTCCGATTCCCGCGGGTTCGTTGCGTCTCGGACGAGCGACGCGCCTTCGAAGATCGGCGCGACTTTCGCCTCGGTGCGCTGGCTCGGGGACCCGTACTGACATCGTCATCGTCGCCGAAAACCCTAAACACTCCCTTCACGCGCCTGACCGAATCGTGCCCCGCCTGATGCGAAACCGCGCCGAAGGAGTCCGGAGCATCGAGGCGTTGACGCGGCGTCGCCGCGGGATTCGAGGTCTCGGCGAAAACCGCCCCGGAAGCGAGCAACATGATTGCGACGACGATTCCTGCCTTCTTCATGACGTGGAAACCTCTCTGCCCAAGTTCGCGACCAGCCCCTCGGAAGTTCACAATTTTTCTCATCAGGGTTGATATTGGCGGCATAACGCTGGCCGCCCGACGATCTTGCACGATCGTCGGCGGCCTCCGTGTCACGACGCTGCGCGGGTCCGGTAAATGATTCTTCGCATTGAGGAAGGGCACCCACCCCAGGAACGACCTGCTCGCTATCGCTCGCGGTACTGATGCCACACGCCGCCATCGCTGCCGGTGCTTGCGAAATCGCTCGTGTTGCTCGCGGTACTGATGCCACGCGCCGCCATTGTTGCTGGTGCTTGCGAACCCGCTCGTATTGCTCTCGTAACTGATCAGCGGAAGTCTCCTTCAGATCGCGTCCGGCATGTCGCCATGCGTGCCGTTGCGGGATCGGTACCGCGAGCGATAGCGAGCGGGTCGCACTGGAGACAGGATCCGTCGATGGTCGAGTGCGCTCGCTCGGCTATTGGCGTCTCCGTACGTCAATTTTTTCATCCGACAAGTGATCTTTCGTCGACAGGTTTTTCATAGCCTCGCTCCAACGTGTTGAAAAGGAACGATTTCGGCTCTGGCATAGCCGTTGCTCTTCGTTGATCGGTCATCGAGACCGAATCCACCAGCGAAGGAGTGCCCATGCACGCAGTCGAGACGGAGCTCGTCGGAAATGACCTGTCGCCGTGCCTGCGGCTGAGCGAAGCCGATGTCGCGAGACGCAACGAGCTGGTCCTCAGCTTCCGCCCCTACGTAATTCGAGTAGCCCACGCGGTCGTGTTGACGGTTCCAACCTATGTCGAGCTCGACGACCTTATCGGATGGGGCTACCTCGGGCTGATCGAGGCGGCGGATCGGTTCGAGGAGTCACGCGGCGTGCCGTTCCGGTCCTACGCACACTTCCGAATCAAGGGCGCAATCTACGACGGACTGCGTCGCGAATTCGGCGCCCACGTCCCATCGCAGCTCGCCTCCGAGGATTTCGGCGCGGATCCGGCGGGACCGGACATACTGTGCGCCGATGCGGCGTACTCCCGGGGCGCTGCCGACGAGCTGTTCGGTCTCGCCACCGAGCTGTCGCCCGATCACCTGGTCTGGATTGCCGAATTGCGCGCCCTCGTCGACGAGGCGATGGAGAGCCTTCTGCCGATCGAGCGCGAAGTGCTTCGGCACCGCTACTTTCTCGACAAGCCAGTAGTTTCGCTCGCCGGCGCCAGAAACCTCTCCAAATCGTGGCTCTCGCGCGTGCATACACGTGCGCTCGTGAAGCTCCGCGAGGAGTTCGAGAACAGGATCCAGGCTCGCGGGGTGCAGTCGTGAGTCCGCGTGTCCGCGCGGTCGAGCCCCAGGTCGCGGTCGACCGTGCGGCGCCGCAACCGGCGGTCTCTGGCGGAAACCGCTCGTTTGCCAGCGTCTTGCGAGATGCGGTCCAGACAGCGGAGCGTGGCCGCGCGGCGCGAACACCGGACGCTGCGCCGGTCACGGATCCAGCGCGCGCCCTGGCGCTGCAGGCCGCGATATACCGCCACGCCGAACAGGTCGAGATCGTGTCGAAGGTCGTCGACCACGCCGTGAGCGCGATGAAGACGATACTCCAGACGAGGCTGTGATCGTGAACACACGAATATCCACGGCCGTATGCGCCGTCCTTGCGTGCGCCGCGATGCTCTCGACGGGTTGCTCGCGCCGGACCGTTCTCGAGAAGCTCCCGCGCCGCGAGGCGGACCGCTGCTCTGTAGCACTGAGGGCGGCCGGACTGGATGCTTCGATCGAGGGCGCCGGCGACGAATCGGCGGTGACCGTCGGAGGCGACGACGCCGACTACCGCACCGCGCTCCACGTTCTCGACGACCACGGCCTTCCGCGCCGCGCCGCGCCCGGATTCGAATCCGAAGGCGGATCGCTGATCCCGAGCCCGTCCGAAGAGCGCGCACGCTACATCAAGGGTCTCTCCGGCGAAATCGAAACCCTGCTCGAAAGCATCGACGGCGTCGTGACCGCCGAGGCCCTCGTAAGCCTTCCGGAGCGTCGCCCCCTCTCGCCGGGCCCGGAACCTGCCTCTGCTTCCGTGGTGCTCTCATACGCCGGTGGCGAGTGTCCCGTCGCCGAATACGAAGTCCGCGACATCGTCGTCCGCAGCATCGGCGCGGACGTTTCGGCCGATCGCGTCTCGGTCGTTGCGAAGCCCGTCACACGGTCGTCGGCAACTCCGCCGGTGATTCGCTACGAGCGCGACCGCACCGTCGAGCTCGCGTTTCTGGCGTGCGTGCTGCTTCTCGCCGCGCTCGAGGGAGCGACGGTGTGGCGGCTGCGTGTACAGCGTCGTTCGATCGCGAAGGTGGACGTCCATGCCTGAGCCTCTTCCAGACGTCGTCGCATTGCTCGATCTCGCCGAGTCCGCGAGTGACGAGCGCCTCCGTCGGCGCTCTCTCGACCGGCTCGCCGACGCGAGCGCCGATGCACCCGCTCGCAAGGTCGATGCTCTGCGGGGCACGAGCGCCGTCGTGGAACGCTTCCTGGACCGGCTGTGTCACGCGGGCATACCCGCCGCTCCCCGCAGCCTCGATCCCGGTGCCGTCGAGCTCGGTCGCGGCCTCGTGCGTCTCGACGCAGATTCCCTTCACCGCATCGCGGACGACCTCGGCGTCGTCGAATCCGCCCTGCTCATCCGTTCGCTCGATCGGCCGGCATCCGGCGAGATCGTTCGCTCGCTCGAGTCGGGCCGCGATCGTCTCGAGACGCTCGCGAAGTTCGCTCCGGTCGCAACGCCCGACCGAGTCGCCGGCTCGTTGCGACGTTTCTCGATGCTGTCGCGTCGCGGCTTCGCCGGGAGTGCGCTCACATCGGCACTGGGTCGATCGCTCGTTGCGACGCTGCTCTCACTGGCGGAGCCCGACGTGGCCGCGACGATCGCGATCCGCCTGCCAATGGCGGCAGTCGAAGAGTCGACGATCGACACGGCGTGGCTGCCCGTTGCGGCGGCGGTCGTCGCGCAGAGCAGATCCTGACCGGAGGACGAAACACCATGCAAATCGACATCATCAAGGCACCGACTGCCCCACTGCGCCAGCTGGACTCGGAGTCCTCAGCTCGACTCCTGACCGCAGCCCGGCAGGCGGCGGAGCGGGAGGTCGAAATCCTGCTCGATGCCGCCCGACGAGAGGCGGACAGGCTCGTCGGCGACGCACACAGGGACGCGGACAGGATCGCCGCACGCGCCAGGGAGGCAGCAGATCGCCAGGGAGCCCAGAGGTGGGTGGATGCATCGATTTCCTTCGCTCGGGTACGTCATGAATCCACAGCCACGATCGAGCGCGAGGCTCTCGAACTAGCCGTCGAGATCGCCCGGCGAATTGTCGGCGATCACGTGTCGGCGTCGGCGGAGGCCTGGGCAGACCTCGTGGCCCGGACTTGCGAGCGCCTGCGTCGCGACGCAAGGCTCGTCGTTCGACACTCGGCTGACGACGCCGACCGCATCCACGTCGCGCTCGAACGCCTGTCGGCGTTCCGCGATGTCGCCTTCGAAATCGATTCGTCACTGGCCGCGGGCGACTGCACGGCCGAGTGCGCCGGCGTCCGCGTCGACGCGAGACTCGATGTGCAACTCGCGGCGATCCAGCAGGTGCTTCTCGGTGCCTCGGAAGAGGAGGACCCGTCGTGAGCGGCTTTTCGGCTCGCCCTTACCTGGACCGGCTATCCGGTTCGCAGACCGTCGAGCTAAATGGACGGATTCGCAGCGCCGTCGGCCTCGTCGTGCGTGCGGCGCTCCCGGAAACGTGGATTGGCGAGCTCTGCGAGATCCGGACGCAGCCCGGTGCCACGCCGCTCCTCGCGGAAGTCGTCGGTTTTCGCGGCGACGAGGCGCTCCTGATGCCGCTCGGCGAGCTTCGCCACGTCGGCACGTCGAGTCTCGTTCGCCGCCTCGATCGTTCGTTGACGGTTCGCGTCGGAGACGGGCTCGTCGGTCGTGTGCTCGACGGACTGGGCCGTCCCGCCGACGGCCGGCCCATCACGGGAGCGCTGGTCGACCGTCCGGTCCACGCGCCGCCCCCGCTGCCGCTCTCGCGCACGCCGATTTCGGAGCCGTTCGCGACCGGCGTCCGTGCGATCGACGGCATTCTCACGATGGGCGAGGGCCAACGCGTCGGGGTCTTCGCCGGCGCCGGGGTTGGAAAAAGCACGCTGCTCGGGATGATCGCCCGGAACGCGTCCGCCGACGTGGTCGTCATCGGCCTGATCGGAGAACGCGGCCGCGAAGTCCGCGAGTTCCTCGAGCTCGATCTCGGACCGCGGGGAATGGAGCGATCGATCGCCGTCGTCGCCACGAGCGACCAGCCTGCCCTGGTGCGCATGCACGCCGCATACGTCGCGACGGCCGTGGCGGAGCACTTTCGCGCCGAGGGACTGCGCGTGCTCCTGCTGATGGATTCGGTGACGCGATTCGCACGCGCACTGCGCGAGGTCGGACTGGCGGCGGGCGAGCCTCCGGCGCGCGCCGGGTATCCGCCGTCGGTCTTTGCGGAGTTGCCGAGACTCCTCGAGCGCGCCGGGACCGACACCCGCGGATCGATCACCGCGGTCTACACCGTGCTCGTCGAGGGCGACGACCACAACGAACCGGTCGCCGACGAGACCCGATCGATCCTCGACGGTCACATCGTGCTCTCGGCCGAACGCGCGGGTCGCGGAGCATTTCCGGCGATCGAAATAGCGCGCAGCGCGAGCCGCGTGATGTCGCGCGTCGCGACCTCGGCGCACGTCGACGCGGCGCGGCACGTTCGCGCACTCCTGGCGGCATACGAGCGCGAGCGCGACCTCATCCTGCTCGGCGCATACGAAACCGGCACGGATGCCCTGGTGGACGAGGCAGTCGCGAAGGTCGACTCGATCGAGGACTTCCTCGCGCAACGGCCCGACGAGAACGTTCCGCTGGCTGCGAGCGCGGCTGCAATCGAAGCGTTCGCCGAGCCGCTCGAGCTTCCGACCGACGAGGACGATCCAGAAACGAACGAAGAGTGGGAAGACGACGACCTCGAGAGGGACGACGAATGACCAGAGCGACCTACCGACTCGAACCGCTTGTCCGGCTTAGCGAGCGCGGCTCTCGAATCGCCCGACGCCGCCTCGCCGCCGCGTCGCGCGATGTGACGGCCTGTCGCGGGATCGTCGACCGGAATGACGCGCGAATGGCGAGGGCCGTCGATCGCGCACGAGAGGCCGCGCAAACGCGTCCGGCTGATGCACCTTTTATTCGCACCGTTGCCGCGGGCCGCGCCGCGTCTCTCGTCGACGAGGCGCTGGCGGCTCATGAGACTGCGGAGCGTGCGCGGCAACGGCTCGAGCGTGCGTCGGTCGACTGTCGCAACGCACTTGCCGAAGCGCGGCAGGCCGAGTGCGACGCGAGCCTTCAGCGCTCAGTCCGCGAGCGCTCGCTCGTCATCATTCGGCTTCGCGCCCGTCGCCTGGCCGAGCGACGCGAGGGCGAGCGTGCCCTCGAAACATGGGCTGCGTCGAGACGCGCAGCCGACGAGGATCAAGATGCGAGTTGACCCAGTCGGGACCGGGTCGCCGGCGGGCGAAGCCCCTGCCGAACAGTCGCGTATTCGCGGCTCGCGATTCCGGGTCGTGCTCCGGAAATCGCGGCGGGTCGCTCGAAACCCGTGGCGGCCATCGGAACCGCCTCCACCGCTGGCTCTGCCGTTTGCAGTCGTGCCGCATCGTGCCGACGCGACCACGGGCTTCGCACCGCCTCGCGGTCTGGAACGCGTTGCCCGGGCGGACGGAGCGCTCTTGGCGGCGCCAAACGTGAACGGGCTGCGCGCAACGGTCGGGGTGACGGCGCACGGAGCCGTCGACCTGACGGTTCGGGCTGGCGGCGACGGCGTGCTCATCTCGATGGCAGCAGCGCCGATTCTCGCCGAACGGCTTGCGGCGGCATCCGGGACGCTCGGCCGAAAACTCTCGCATCTCGCGCTTCGGGCACGTTCGATTCGCGTGACATCAGCGGCCGGCGAATCGGAACCCGGATCTGGAGGCGCAGAGCGATGACGACGTGCGCCACGAATCTTCAGCTTGCCGAAGTCGAGCGCGATGCGGTAACGGTCGGCGGAGTCCGAACCGTTCCCCGACTTCCGAGCGGACTTGCAGCCCGAGCCGCGCGAGCGGCTCACGAGTCCATCGCGCGCGTTGTGCCGGCAACGGCGCGCCCCGCGATCCTCCTCGACTGGGACAGCGGTTCGAGCCGACTCGAGCCCGACTCGATCGAATGCGGCTCCGATTTTGCAGCTGAGCTCGGACGCGACATCGCCATCCACCGCGGCCGGGAGGGCGGCCGGCTCGTCGTTCACGACGAGGGTCCGGCGTGTCTTAACGGATGGCCGCTGCAGCGCGACGTGCCGTACCTGCTCGGACACGGCGACGTCATTCGTCTCGGCGATCAGCTGCTGGCTGTGCGTTGCGATCCACCCGTTCGATCGCTCATCGAGGTGGGCTCGGTAACGGCGGCGGCGCCCCCGAGCGACGTCCCCCCGGGGTTTCGCCTTGCAATCGAGCCGATCGGCGAGCCTCTCGAGATCCGTTGCGATGCGTCGATCACGCGGGCTCTTGTTTCGCTCGTGCTCCGACACGATCCGGAACGTCCATTCGATCCAACGGCCCTCAGGGAGCCAGAACGGGCGACGCTCGACTGGCTCGTGCATCGGATCGCCGACCGCGTCGCGGCTGACGTGTTCGGATCCCGGATCGCGCTTCGTCCTGCCGCGCCAGGATCGAAGCCCGACGTCTGGGCATCGGTTGCCGTTCGCGTCGGGTGCGCACGCGGGGCCGTCTGGCTCGGAACGAGCCATCGGGGACTCGACGCAATCGCCGACGCCCTCGACGCCGTTGCGCGTCGGCAGCTTGCCTGGCATCCGGCGATCGACGGCATTCACGTCACGCTGTCGGCACGAGTCGATCTCGGCACGGTTCCGGGAGCGACGGTAGCGACGCTTGCCGCGGGCGACGTGATTGTGGGACGCGAAGTCGACTGGCTCGGCACAGAGGGCTGGGCAAGCCGGGGTCGACTCGCACTCTGCGGCGCCGAGACCGCGCCGGCAGCAGTGCATTTCGAAATCGGCGACAGCGGGCGGGTCCTTGCGACCGTGACGACCCGCGACTACGCGAGTGGAGGTGACGAGATGAGGAGCACTGTCGCGGCTCGAGCTGCCGCAATCGACGAGGGTCCGTTTCGCGACGCCCTCGATGCAATCGGCGTCGTGGTCGCTGTCGAGATCGCCCGGAAGCGAATTCGCCTCTCGGAGGCGCTCGCAATTTCGACGGGAGACGTCGTCGAGCTTGGCGCCCCGGTTTCCGCCGGAGTTTCACTGCTCATCGACGGAGCACCGATCGCTCGAGGCGAGCTCGTCGACGTTGACGGCACCCTCGGTGTCCGAATCGTCGCGACCGGAGGCCGCCGATGATCGCCCGCATCGCATCACCAGCCGTCGGCGTCGCGGCCGTCGCATTCGTTCTCGCCCTGTCACTCGTCACGAGTCCCGGACCGTTGACGGGCCTCGTGCTGCTGGCGCTGCTCGCCGCGGCCGGCGTCGCCATGGCGCGCGCGAGGGCTCGATCCTCCGGGCAGCCGCGAGCCGCCGTTGTCGAACGCGTCGGAGGGTGCGGGCTCGGTCCCGGTGTCGCCGTGCACGCGGTGCGCGTCGGAGACCGGCTGCTCGTTGTCGGTGTCAGTGGCTCGTCGATCGCGCTGCTCGACACGGCGTGTGTCGAGGAGGCCGCGGACGTCGAGCGCTGCGCCGAAAGTGACGCCGTCGGATCGGAGCCACCGGTCGCATCGCTTCGCACGGCGGCATGGCGAAGTGCCGTGATCGGCCTCGTACTCGCGATCGGACTTTCGTTCGCCGCCGGTGACGCGACTGCCGCGCAGCTCGATTCATCCCAACAGTCCGCCGACCTCTCGCCGGAAGAGCGTCGCGCGCGACCGTCGCGTCGCGAGAATCCCGAGCCGCAGGTCGCCGCTCCGCTCGAGCTACCGCCCGCCGCTCCTGTCGAATTGCCGACGGTTGGAAACACGCCGCTCGGGCCGATGCTCTGGCTCGCGGCGCTTGCGATGCTTCCGTTTGCGCTCATGGGGCTTACGTCGTTCGTGAAGATCTCGGTGGTTCTATCGCTGCTCCGCAGCGCTCTCGGAACGCCGCAGGTGCCGTCAGATCCACTGCTCGCCGGCATCGCCCTGTCACTCACGGCATTCGTAATGGCGCCGGTGGCCAACGAAGTCTGGGCACGCGTCGGCGCGGCGAATGCCGATCTCGCGACCGCCGAGGGGGTACTGACAGCCGTGACGGCCGCCGCACCTCCGTTGCGCGGCTTTCTCGAACGAAACGCGCGTCCCGACGAAGTCGCACTCTTCGTCAGCCTCTCGGCTCGCGAGGGCCGCGCGGCGGCCGATCCGGGATCGTTCGGCGTCCTGATTCCGGCGTTCGTGACGAGCGAGCTGCGCGAGGCGTTCGTCGCGGGATTCTTCCTGTTCATCCCGTTCCTGGTGGTGGACCTCGTAGTGTCGAACATCCTCATGTCGATGGGAATGGTCATGGTGTCGCCAACAACCGTCTCGCTTCCGTTCAAGATCCTGCTCTTCGTGCTCGTCGATGGATGGCCGTTGCTCGCGAAAGCACTGGCGCTCAGCTACCACTGAAGGAGGCCGTCGATGGACGCCGTAGTCGTTCATGCGTGTCAGCAGGCATTGCTCGCCGTGCTCATCCTCTCGGCGCCCGTTGCGATTACGGCCGTTGCCGTGGGGCTCGTCGTTAGCATCGTTCAAACGGCCACGCAGGTTCAGGAACAGACGCTCTCGTACGTTCCGAAGCTCGTCGCCGTCAGTGCAGTGCTCGCAATCGCCGGGCCGTGGATGCTCTCAGAGCTCGTACGTCTGGCGACCGCAATGTTCGAACAGGTGGCGGTAGCCTGGTGACCGGCGCCGTCGACCAGTGGCTCGGGATCTTCGCGCGCGTCGCGCCAGTGGTCGCGCTTCACCCGATCTTCGGAGGCCGCGGCGTGCCGGGAATGGTCAAGGCATCCGTCGCCGTGGTACTCGCGACGGCGCTCTGGGCCAATGGCTCCGCGAGGATTCCGACGGGCGGGAGAATCACGCTCGTCTTATCGGAATCGGTCATCGGCCTGGCCGTCGCCGCAATCGGTGTAGCCGTATTCGGCGCGATCGAATCGGCCGGGCGATTCGTCGACGATGCGCGCGGAGCCAACTCGGCGAAACTGTTCGCGCCTCATGTGGAAGCCACGACCAGTCCGCTCGGAGCGCTCGACGCCACTGCTTCGCTCGCGCTTTTCTGGGCCGTCGGGCATCACGCCGTGCTTCTATCGGCGCTCTCGGCGAGTTTCGATTCCGTGCCGCTTGGCGAGTGGCCGACGGGACCTGTCTCTGATCGGACAGCATGGCTGACGCTCGTGGTCGAGGCTGTCGGTTCTCTCGCCCGGGCAGGCCTGTCGATGGCGGGGCCGGCGGCCGCGGCCACCGTAACGGTCGACGCCATCCTCGGCCTCGTCGGTCGCACGAGTCCGCAGGCGAACGTGTTCACCCTGAGCCTTCCGGCGAAACTCGTGGCGGCACTCGCAGTGACCGCGCTCGCGATGCCGGGGCGTGTCGCACAGTGGGGCGAGGTCCTGATCCGGCACGACGAGTGGATTCGCGTGCTTCTCGGAGGATGAAGTGATCTACGTGATTGCGGTCAGCGGCCGCGGTGTTTCAAAGGTGTCGATGCTCTGGCGCGACGATATAGATGGGTCGCTGCTGCGAATTGGCGAACACCCAACCTGCGACCTGCGATTGTCCGGCGCAGGAATTGCGACGTGCGATCTATGGTGCGAAGCCGACGGGTGGCGCGTGCGCCGCCCGGACGGATCGGTGGCGAAACCATCGGATGGCGATTCGTTTCTCGTCGGTCCGTGGACCGTAGTGCTGCTTCTCGGCGACGGAGACGGCGCGCCCGTTACGGGTGATATCGGTGGCTCGACGTGGCAGTCGCCGGCGCCGGATTCATGCGGTGGGGGCGGCGGTCCCGGGTTCGAGATCGACGGTCGGCGGCTGGCCGATGCCGGCCACGGGCTACCCGTACTGCTCGGAGGTGGCGAAGGGTGCGCTGTTCGCATTCCGTGGACACGCGAAGCGTTTGCCGCGATCGTCCGGCGCCGCCGCGGCGGGACCCGCTGTTATCCGCTCGCCGGCACGTCGCTGATGCGCAATGGCCGTCCGATCGACGGTCCCGAAACGCTGGCCGACGGTGACGTTTTGTCCCTTGCCGACGCGCCGGCCATTCGTTTCGTGGATCCGGATGAGGAGATCGACCGGCTGCTCGGAATTCTCCGCGGAGAGTCGGCGAGTCGGCCGTCGGACGAAGGGTCGGATGCCCGCACGTTCACGCGACCCTCCGCAGCCGTGATTGGCGGCGGGCAGGATGCGGTGTTTTCGATCTGGGAGGCGCTGCTCGCCGGGGGCGCAGTCGCCGCGGTGCTCGCTCAGGGTGCGATCTCGATTGCGAGATGGTAGCTGCCGCAGTCTCCGTTTTTCGAGCCGCGAGCGGTAGCGAGCGTCCCACGGACGGTCGATCGGTTCCGATCACTTCCGTTCTCCCTCACCGACGAGTCGGAGGATTCAGGCACCGTCCGTGGGACGCTCGCTACCGCTCGCGGCTCAAGAAACGGGATCGGGAACGGGATCGGGAACGGGATCGGGAACAGTCGCCAGCCGCTAGCGGACGCGTTTGACGAACTCTCCCGTGGTCGTGTCCACGAGGATCCTTTCGCCCGAATCGAGGTAGAGCGGCACGCGTACCGTAGCGCCCGTCGCGACCTTCGCTTCCTTCATGACCTTGCCCGCCGCGGTGTCTCCGCGTGCGGCGCTCTCGACCTCTACGACGTCGACCTCGACGAACTGCGGCAATTCCACGCTGACGACTTCCCCGTTGTAGATCGTCGATTTGACGATCGTGTTCTCGGCAAGGAACCCGACGGCTTCGCCGAGCGCCTCCGCCGGCAGCGCGAACTGCTCGAAAGACACCTGGTCGAGGAAGTTGTAGTCACCGCCTCCTTCGTACAGGTACTGCGCTTCCCGCTGCTCCACGTCCGGCTCGTCGAACTTGTCGCCGGACTTGAACGTCTTTTCCAGGACCTGTGACGTGAGTATGTGACGGATCTTCGTCCGGTAGAGCGTCGCCGCGCCCCGGGCGGACGGAGACTGAACCGAGTAGTCGAGGACCGTGTACGGCTGCCCGTCAACGAGGATCTGGGCGCCCTTCTTGAAATCGGATGTGCTGATCATGGGTACGCGATGTGTCGCGGCGGTCTCGCCGCAACGTCAGTCCTTTCAGTAACGAGGCACGCCGGGGTCGACGTCCGTCGACCATGCGTCGATGCCGCCGGAGAGATTGGTCACGTCAGCGAAGCCTTCGCGGACGAGCCACGAACACGCCGATGCGCTTCGGATGCCGTGATGACAGACCACGACGACCGGTTCGTCACGACGAAGCTCTTCGACGCGAGCCGGAAGAGTACTTAGTGGCACGAGAACCGCGAACGGTAGCGACGCGATCTCGTGCTCGAGCGGCTCGCGAACGTCGATCACCTGAACAGGATCGCCGCCGGCAAGCCGCTCGGAGAGCTCCGCAGGAGTCATCGAGGCATACGAGCGAGTTCGATCGGCCGTCACTTTCCGCCCTTCGCGGCTTTCACGGCGTCGGCGAGACCGTCGAGCTTACCGCCGTGGCGAGCCTTCCACATATCCTCGAGCATTCCGTTTGCCTGCGCGTAAACGCCAGCGTACTCCTGCTTGCCGTCGCTGAGCGCGACGGATTTCAGAAGGACGGCGATGACGCGATCCTGCGCCACGTTTGCGGCTTCCAGCTTCTTCTTGGCGTCGTCGGTGGTCTTGTCGATCTTGTCGTTGAAAGCTTTCGCCGCGACCTCGTAGTCGGAGTAGCGGATGTTGGCCAGCAGGAAGAAGTTGAATGGATCGGTCGGCGCTACTTCGGACGCCTTCGTTATGTAGGAGGAGGCGCCAGCCGCATCCCCGGTCACGAGCGCGATGAGTCCGTACGACTGATATGCGAGCGCAAGGTTCTCGGACTTGAACGCAGTCCATTCGGCGTCGGTCACGAAGTCGGCAGTGCGCGTCGGCGACTCGAGCAGGGCGATCGCCTTGGCCCCGTGTTCCTTCCCTGACGGCAAGTGAGAACCATCGTTCTTCTTCAGCGCGTCGACCGAAACGCGAAGCATCAGGTAATGAGTGCGCGTGTCGTCGGGGTGCTTCGCCAGGTATGCGTCGCACACCTTCATCAATGACGCGAGGTCGCCCTTGTCGAGGTAATAGTCGGCCATTCGCCGGTCAAGCTCGAGCCCGAGCTCGTGGCCGGGAAACGTCTGCTTGAAGCGCTCGTTGATCGCGAGACGCGCCTCGTCCTTGGGCGTCTTTTCGATCGCGGCCGCCACGTCGTAGGGAATCTGCGCAACGGCGGCGCTCTTCGGGTACTTCGCCGTAAAGGCCGCGGCCGCCTTGAAGGTCTCGTCGACGGTCTTCGCGGCCTTGATGGGGCCGTAGGCCTTCAGCTCCTCAGGCGGAACGTTGATCGTTCCCTGCGTCGCCGGGTCCTGCGCGTTACCAGCCAGAACGATTGGAGCGGCACCGGCCCCGAGGGCGAATGCCACGAGGGCAGCTGCGATGAATTTTCGGTTCACAATGCGTCTCCTTGCAGTGACCGTCGATGGTCAGGGATTCGGGCTGGACGAATCACTGGCGTCGCCGCCTTCGTCTTCGCTCTGTTCGCGCCTTCGCGCTTCTCGCGCGTTTTCAAGTTCAATCGCCGCAGTCGCCGCGTCGGCGAACTGGTGCATGTCCTCGTGGACACGCTCGAGCTTGCGCTTCGCCTCGAGGTAGGCAAGCCACGCCGGGTCCTGCTGGAGCGGGCGCGCGGCGTCCTCGCCGAGCATCTGCGCCATGCGGGCGATGAGATCGCTGGATGCCGTCAACGTCTCGACGAGCGTCGTGATGATCCGGTACGCCGTCTTGAGATCGACTCGTGACGGAGTCGGCAGTTCATTGCTCATTCGGATTCCTCGGTCGGGACGGTCGGACGGCGCGGGGCGACAACGGCGTCGACGAGCGACTCGCCGTGACGGATACGGACGGGAGTTCCTGGCTCGTAGAACCGCCGCTTGACGAGTGCGAACACGGTCGGCGCGTCGACCGTGGCGTCGCTGACGCTCGTGACGCGACCCGCGGATTTCGCCGGGTCATCGGTCGACACGACGTCGTCACCGGGATCGGGAAGTGTTCCGTTCGCTATTTCGAGCCGGCGGAGGAGCTTGCTCGGCTGGCCCTGGAAATGGAGCCGCGCGACGATCTCCTGGCCGAGGTAGCAGCCCTTGTGAAAGCTGACGATCTCGGGACAGTCCATTTCCTGCAAGACCACGTCGCTGTCAAAGTCCCTGCCGAACCGCGCGATGCCCGCCTCGAGCCGGACGATCTCGAGGGCTTCACTACCAGCGGGAACGGCGCCCGCATCAACGAGCGACTTCCACAGCTCCGATAATGGACCGGGTGTCCCGAGGACGTCGACGGAATCGCTCGTGGCGCGACGGACGCCGAGCATTGAGAGCGTGACGTCATCTGCAGTCGTTTCGGCACACTCGAGATGCCCGGGAACCGCCGTGCCGAGCAGGTCTGCCAGGCATTGGCGCGCTTGCGGACCGATGACCGAAATCATGGCGTGGGTAGGATCGAGTCTCTCGAGGTCGAATCCTCCGGCCATCCGGAATCTCCCGAGGTTGGTCTCGACCCAGTTCGTTGCCTCGGGAGGTGTGTGAAGGACGAGCCCGGTGTCGAATCGAAACACGTGGACGTCCGCCTCGATGCGGCCGTGGACGTTCAGGAACGCGGCGTAACAGCCTTCGCCGGGGGCCAGTGCGGCAATGTCGTTTGTCACGAGCCCTTGAAGGAACTTCACTGAGTTGGCGCCTGAGAGGCGGAACGTCCCCCAGTGCGAGACGTCCGCGACGGCGATCGAAGTTCGGCAGGCAGTGGCTTCGCGAGCCGGGTCGCCAAAAGACGTCGCGACGACCCACCCGTCCGTGCCGTCAGACAGTGCGGCGGTTGGGTGTGTGGTCGCTGCGATGCGTGAAGTTGAAGACATCGGATCGGATCAGCCTCGTTATCGAAGTCGAGGATGATACCGCAGGGCACTTGCACCACTCAATCACGCGCGACCGCAAGGCGGCTCAGCGCCACGGGCAGCGTCTGACAGAGCCCGCGCCGACACGGTTTGCGAAAGCAGTGAATATGACGGGGGCCGTCGATCCTAGGCCGACGCTCGCAGCAGACTCGTCAACCGGGATCGAACGAATGAGATCGGAAGGCGCAGCGTCTGCGTGCCGGTTGGCAACGAACGCGCCGTTGAGATGAGATCCGCGGCCGCCTGTCGCTCGATGTACTGAGCGCCGACACCGCTGATGGCTTCGAAGATGGAGGAACCGCGTCCCCACGTGGTGGATTCGAGCATTGAGCGGACTTCGTCGGGAAATTCAACGCGAACGTGCAGGTCGCGCTTTCCTTCCGAACCATCCGGCACCGACACGTCGTATTCGACCCGAACCGTTCCCGAGAGCAGAACCGTCCTGGCCTTGGCTACCGTGCCGGGGCCCTTGTTGTCGTCCGAATCGACGACTGCTAGGGCCGCACGCTCGTTTCGAGGCTTGGCGCCTGACGTGCGTGGCATATTCTGACTACCTCCTGTCCAGCGACGTCACGTCGCCGGGCGCGAGCCCAACCGGCTCACGCATTGCGTTGAAACCGTGCGCCCTTCCTTGTCGGGTTGACCCGATCTCTCGAGATGCGGAAGTGTCTCAGCCCGCGAGCGGCGAAATTTCCACGAGGCTATTGTAGGAAGGAAGGGCTCCCGTGCCAACTGAAATCTTCTTCACGAGCCGGAAAAGTCTGGAGTTGTTCGCATTCGGCGTTTTCGGGGTAAGATGCGACCACCGATTATCCAAATTCCCGGTACGAGGTTTCTAATGCGTCGTTTCGTCTTCGCCATATTCTGGCTGTTTGCCGCCGTGCTTTTCGCGAGCTCCAGCGCCAACGCTGCGACTTTCTATGTCGCACCACCTCCCGCTGGAAGCGACGCCAACGCCGGAACCCAGGCGGCTCCGTTTGCCACGATCCAGAAGGCGGCCGATGTCGCCGTTGCCGGCGATACGATCATCGTGACACCAGGCACCTTCGCCGGTGCGAAGTTCGTCACGTCGGGTCTGGCCGGCTTGCCGATCACGATTCAGGGACAGGCGGGGGCCGTCATTGCATCTCCCGGCAGCCTGAACACGAATCTGGCGGGAATCTGGGTGTCGAAGGCACAGCACATCGTCATCGAGAACCTGGAGATAAAGACGGTCGCCGGATCCGGCATCGTCGTGTCGGGCCCGCTCGAGAACCTGGCGCTTCCGCTTGGCATCACCATCAGGAACAACTTCATTCACGACACTTCTTTCGGCGGCATCGGCGTCGCGTCAGTTTTCGGATGCACGATCACGAACAATGAAATCGCCAACTGCGGCGGCCTGGCGGGCATCAACGCGGTCGCCCCGAGCGACAACCTGTCAGTCACGCAGAACCAGATCTCCGGGTGTGCGATGGGAGGCATCCGTCTCGCGACGTCGAACACTAACCTGACGACGCTCCAGCAGGCAGTCATCGACAGCAACATGCTCTTCGAGAACGGTTCGGGCGGCGGAGCCGGCATTCTGCTCGAATCGGTTCGCAATTCCCTCGTCGTCAACAATCTCCTGTCGGACAACCTGGCGCGCGGCGTCGAGATAAACGACACCGCGGCTGCCGCGATCGATGACGCGAACCAGATTTTCAACAACACCGTCGTCCAGCCGAGCGGCGGAGGCTACCCTCTCGGGATTCTCAATGGATCGACCGGCAACGCGATCCTGAACAACATTCTCCTGCACACCGGAGGACTTGGATCGATCGAGGTCGACTCGGCAAGCCTCGAGGACATGCAGTCCGACTTCAACAATCTCTTCGGGCCAGTTCTGCTGGACAACGTGCCCATACTGCTCACTTCGTGGCAGTCGCTCGGATTCGAGACCTTCTCGATCAGCTTTGCCGGCGGCGACATCTTCGTCAATCAGGAGGCCGGCAATTTCGAGCTCAAGGCCGATAGCGAGGCAATCGACAGGGGTCGATTCGTGACCGGCGCGTCCGTCGACATTCGCGGTGTTTCGCGGCCCCAGGGCCCGTCGTTCGACATCGGTGCATACGAGTTCCAGACCACCGTTCCTCCGCCGCCCAATCAGGATCCCATTGCCTCGGCCGGCCCGGACCAGACGGTAGATGGCGGAGACGGCGTGGTGCTGACCGGGGCTGCGAGCACGGACCCGGATTCCGATCCGCTGACGTACACGTGGGCGCAGACCTCAGGTCCGAATGTGTCGCTGACCGGCGCGACGACGGTCTCGCCGACGTTCACGGCGCCTACGCTCTCTGATGACGTCGTCCTCACCTTCCTGCTGACGGTGTCGGACGGACGTGGCGGATTGTCGACGGACTCGGTGTCGGTGACGGTTATTGCGCCGCCCCCGCCTCCGACGATTCAGGTGCTCAAGCCGACGATCGGCCAGATCTGGAAGTTCGGGCAGAAGAAGCAGATCAAGTTCATCGCGCCGCCGGGAACCGTCGGCGACGTGAGGTTCGAGTTGTCTCGCGATGGAGGCATGACGTTCCAGACGATCATTGCGTCGGTGCCAGTCACAAAGGGCAAGAAGAAGTGGGTCGTCGTCGGTCCGGCAACGAACGCGGCGATCATCCGGGTAGTGTTGAACCAGAATCCGGACGTCTATGGTGTGATGCCGGCGCCGTTCATCATCCAGCCCTGAGCGCAATGCGCGAAGCGCCTTGGAGTGCGGCGTGGAGCGCCGCTTTGGATCGATCCAAA
>CAZXLQ010000012.1:2130-7668 GCA_964641945.1 uncultured Clostridia bacterium | reverse complement strand
CCCGGTTGCCCCCCCCCCCACGGCGCCCCCCCCCGCCGCACTCCAAGGCGCTTCGCGCAATGCTTCGTGACGCTACCGGGTCCTCGCAACGCGCACGTAGCGGTCGAAATCGAGGATCGCATCGATCTGTTCGCGAAGCGGGCAGGCGTTGCGACGCTTGGCGATGATCTCGTCGAGCGCCGACCGCGCGTTCCACCTCTCCGGATCGCTCGCGACGAGAAAGCAGGCAGCCACGGTCACGGCGCGCTGCAATCCCGCGTAGCAATGCAGGTACACGCGGTGGCCCTCGTCGTGGAATCCCCGAATCGCGTCGACGGCCTCTTCGAGCTTGCCCAGCGTCGGCGCCCGAAAGTCCTCGCACTCTACGCGCGCCCAGACGAGCCCGTGCTCCGCGAGCGCCTGCTCGGGGTCCGGTGACTCGGCCTGCAGGTTCAAAACGGCTCCAACCCGGAGCTCGACCAGCAAAGGAACGTCGGCCGCCACGAAAGCCGAGCCGATGATCAATGAGTCGTCGATCGCGTCGAAATCGAGCATGACGGCGGGGAGACTACCACGGCCAGATGCCCCTCGGACATGGCCGATCGTCGGTTGCCGGGTTGCCGGACACATCGAGTGGAACCGTCGTCGTGGCGAAATCCGGCCGGCCCGGAACAGTCGCGAAACGGGCGTCGCGCAGCGCGACGGCATCACCGGAATCGTCGGACCTCGTGACCTCGGCGTAGAGCAATCGGTTGAACGCAAGCGCGACGGAGCCGGGACACGTCCTGAGCGCAGCCTGCACCCTTGGATCGTCGAGGTTTCGATCGTAGACGGCCTTCTCGCGCACGCCGCGTCCAAGCAACACCTGCGACGCACGGATTTGAGTGTCCGTCACCGAGTACCCACGCCAGCGATCGGGCCGCATCAGCGTCGGCGCCGCGACCAACGTCGAACCCTGCCCTCCATGAACTGTCTCGAGCTCGCGCGCGGCTGAAGCGTGCGCAACGCCGAGCAGGGCCCAGTAGCCGACGACGCCGACGAGCGCGGCACGGGCAAGCGACCGCGCAGGCGCGTCGGGCCAGCGAGCTCGCGCCGCGAGCAGCCCCACGAGCAGAACCGCCCAGATCGCGACCGCAACTACCCCGCCCGACTCGTCGGGGTGCAGTGCAAGGCTGAGCGCCACGGCGGCGGCCATTGCGGCGAAAACCAGCCCCCACACCACGTTCGTGAGCCAGCCCTGTCGAGCACTGACGAAAAGCGCTCCCCCGAGAACGAGCCACAGCCACGGGTCGACGATGAAAACGATGTCGCCGTAGAACCAGGTCTCGGCGAACGGAAGAAGTGGCCTGACCCCGTACATGTTCGTCCAGTCCAGCAACAGGTGGACGAAAAGACCTACGAGCGCTACGACGAGAAGTCGCCCGAACCGAGCGGGTTCGGCGCCCGGCCTCCGCGGCAGCCTCGCCAGCCGGTCGAACAACACGACCGCACCTGCGAGTATCGGTCCCTGCAGCGCGAGGCCGAGAACGGAATGCGTAATGCCGCGATGGTGCTCGAGGTACGCGAGATCGCCCCACCAGACCGTGAGAATGTCGACGTCGGGCAGGTTCGACGCAAGCACGAGTGTCGCCGTTGCGAGCGGAGTGGTCCTGTCCAGACCCGCTCGGGCCAGGACGACACCTGCCAGTGTGTGACAGAGGTTCTCCACTCCGTCAGCGACCGAGCGTCTCGAAGTGGGCACGGTGATGGCCCGGAATGGCGACCTTGGCGAGCTCGTCGAGGTTCGTACAGACTTTCGTGTGCGAGGCACGCAGGACGGCGCGGCCGTCGACGGTGCCCTCGAACTCGAAGACGACCGATGAGGAACCGACCTTCGAGATCCAGACCTTGACGAGGACCGTGTCGCCGTAACGGACGGGACTCAGGAAATCGGCATCGACGTGCACCGTCGGAAACCCGAGCCGCTCGCTGCGGATGAGGTCCGGATACGGGATGCCGAGCGCTTCACCCCACGCGCGCTCGAACGCGACGTGGCAGTAGTGAAACAGCGTCGGGTAATAGACGATTCCTGCGGGGTCGCAGTCACCGAACTGGACGTCAATCGCGGTCGTGATCGCCATTGCGGATCGCGTACGTCTCCTTGACCGATGTGACAAGCATGGAAGCGAGGGCGTCGTAAGTGGCCGAGCCCTCGGCTGCCGTTGCGGACGCGGGCTTGCCGAAGTACGCCTGCTCCCCACCGGCCTCCCGGAACGTTGCCACTCCAGCGCGAATCGCGTCGGAGAGGCTGATGCCGACGTCTTCGAGCTCGGCCCGCAGCTCGTCCCGGACCAGGTCCGGGCGGTCGGCAAGAACGAGCGATGTTTCGTACTGGCCGGCGTGACACGCGCCGGACTGGAATTCCTCTGTCAGCAGCGTCGCCCACCGCCGGCGGCGTTTGTCGGGAAACGCAACGTTGATTCCGGTCGATTCGCGGATCGACGCGATCGCCGACGTCAGCGAGTCGACGTGGCCCGGTTCTAGATGCGAGTTCGCGATCGCGAAGCGCCTGAACCCATCGCCGATGGCTGCCACGAGGACGTCGACTATCACGTTCGCCGCCGTCTCGAGCCGGATCGAGAGCGCCCCGGAAAACCCGCTCGCGAATTCCGTCACCGAATACGCGATCGACGGGAGCACCAGGGCCTCGATTCCCTCCTCCCGCAGGCGCATCGCCGCGCGAAGAGCCATGCCGTCAGAGATGATCACGTCCGTCGACAGCGGAAGGTGCGGGCCGTGCGGTTCGGTGGACCCGACCGGAAGCAGCAGGACGGTGGACGAACGAGGGAGGCGATCGATCTCCTCCCACGTGCAGTCGGCGAATCTCAGGGGCAGTTCGGCTGGGTTCACGAGCCGAAGCTTGCCACAGATGCCGTCCCGGATCCCACAGGGCGGTTTCTATTCGTACCGCAGCGCGTCGATGGGATCGAGCCTCGAAGCGCTGATGGCCGGCCAGAGGCCAAAGATGAGGCCGATCCCGACCGAGACGACGAACCCGACGATCGGCGCCCACATCGGGACGAACGACGGAAGGATGAGGCTGATCAGCAGGGCGACTCCCCATCCGAGCAGAATCCCGATGATTCCGCCGAGACCGGTGAGTGCCGCGGCCTCGATCAGGAACTGCGTCACGATGTCGCTGCGCCTGGCGCCGATGGCCTTCCGAACGCCGATCTCCTTCGTACGCTCGGTAACCGACACGAGCATGATGTTCATCACGCCGATGCCTCCGATGGCGAGGCCGGCCGAGCTGAGTGCGATCATCAGCAGAAAGACGCCGCTCGTCATCGCCTGGAACTTCTGCGTCACCGAGTCGGGCGAGAAGAGCGCGAAATTGTCGGGATCGTTGAACGAGACCTCGCGGCGCTGACGGAGGACCTGACGCACTTCATCGTAGGCCGCTTCGCGCTTTCCGGGGTAATACTGGCACGTGACGAAGTTCTCCTTCATGTCCCGGCTCGCCGCGGAGTAGAACTTCAGCATCGTTTCGTACGGAATGTAGACGCCGCGATTCACGTTGCCGCCGTCATCCTCGCCGATGAAGAAGTTGTCGCGCTTCTCCATCACGCCGATGACCTCGACCTCGTAGTTGTCGATCATGAACTTCTTGCCGATCGGGGTCATCGTCGGCCAGAACGTCGTGGCGATGTCGACTCCGATGACCGCCACGGGTCGGCGGTTCAGGTTTTCGGTTTCGTTGAAGAACCGGCCCTCCGAGAGGCTCACGGAATCGATTCGCTCGTAGTCCGGCGTCGTCCCGTTGACGTTGTCGAGGTAAAGCTCCTCTCCGTTGGCGTGAACCCGCGGATCGTCGGGCTGCACCATCGGCGCGACGACCTCGATCGACGGACAATGCTCGCGGATCGCAAGCGCATCCTCGTACGAGATCGGCTTGCGTGTGCGTTCCTCGAAGGATCGGCGGCCCGTCGAGAACGTCGGATCGAACTTGTAGACCCAGATGCTGCGGGTACCGAACGCGGTCATCTCGTCCTCGAACTTCTTGTCGAGGCCCGAAACGAAGGCCGAGACGGCCATCACCGTCAGCGTACCGATGACGACGCCGAAGATCGTCAGGAACGAACGAAACTTGTTCGCACGCAGGGTCTCGAACGCGATCGAGATGCTCTCGGACAGTCTACGGAAATTCATCGCCAGTTCCTCAGTCGGCGCGGAGCGCCACGATCGGGTCCAGTTTCGCGGCTTTCCAGGCAGGATAGATTCCGAAGAACAGGCCAACCCCGCTCGACACGGCGAGCGCGGCGATCGTCCACGCAATCGGAAGGGTCGTAGGGAACGAGAGTAGCGCCGTCACGAGTTTCGAGAGCGACCACGCGGCGAACACGCCGAGCATTCCGCCGATCAGCGACAGGAGCGTCGACTCGGCCAGGAACTGCTGGAGTATGTCGGTGCGGCGCGCACCCATCGACTTGCGAATCCCGATCTCGCGCGTCCGCTCGGTCACGCTGACGAGCATGATGTTCATGATCACGATGCCGCCAACGACGAGCGAGATCGACGTCACCCCAATGGCGACCATCGCGACCGTCCCGAAAATCTGATCGCGCAGATTGCCGATCGCATCCGGCGTGATGATGTCGAACGTGTCCTTTTCTCCGGGTGCGAGGTGCCGCTGGCCGCGCAGTGACACTCGGACCTCGTCGACGGCGTCCTGCATCTTGTCGGCGCTGATCGCCGAGACACGCAGTGCAAAGCCGCTCCCGACACCATAGGACTTGAGAAAGGTCCCGAACGGAATGTCTACGAAAGAGTCCTGCGGTTGTCCGAACACGCTGCCCATCGCTTCGGCGACCCCGATGACGCGATACGGCTTGCCGTCGATCCGGATCTCCTTGTCGATGGGGTCGACCGTCGGGAAGAACTCCTTGACGATGTCGGCGCCAATGAAGGCGACGTTGGCCTTCGACTCCTCTTCCTCGCGCGAGAAAAATCTGCCGTGCTCGATCTTCTTCGTATCGATCGAGATCATGTTGGCCGAGACGCCGCTCACGCGTATGTCCTGCAACACCTTGTCGGCGACCTTTACGGGAGCGCGGCGCCGGATTACGGCGCCGGCCTCACGAACGTATTGACGATGCGTGTTGATCGCCTCCCATTCCGTCACCGTCACGGCACGGTTGTAACGTTCCTTCTCTCGGAATTCCTTTTCGCTCGTGATGATGCCGAATCGGGTCACGACGAACGCGTTCGACCCGAGGTCGGCGACCTTGTCGTCGATGTATTTGTTGAATCCTTCGATGATCGTGACTACCAGAATCACGACCGCGACACCGAAGATGATGCCGAGGAGCGTCAGAAACGACCGCAATTTGTGTGCCCAGATGGCCGAGCCGGCCATTGAGAGGGCCTCGTCAACGCGCATTCCGTCCTCCGTTCGATTGTGCCGCTTCAAACGAGCGGTTTTCGCGCAAAGTTTCCGCAAACTCGCGCGACTCGAGCCGCACAACCGGATTGCGTCGGTCAGCGCACGGGTTTCGGGATGTCCTCGGCGTCGATCACGTC
>CAZXLQ010000012.1:0-2030 GCA_964641945.1 uncultured Clostridia bacterium | reverse complement strand
CTCCGACGAGTCCCGGAATGACGATCATCGCCACCGATACCCACCAGCTCGTCGCGTCGGCGAGCTTGAGCAGGAGAACCAGCTCGACGGTCGTCACGACCGTGAAGAGCAGAAAGAGTTTGCCGACGGTCTTCAACTGTCCACTTCCTTTCGCCGCACTTCCTGTACGACGCCCACGTCTGATTCTGCCCGACTTTTCTTCGTTGCCGCTACGCAACCTTTCCGTGCGGCGATTCGATCATGGGGCGGACGCGGCGGTGGCGTGCTTGGAACGACTCACGCGGTAGGGATACCGGGATCCGAGAGCTCGAGGCGCCTCACGCACCGCCGTGGTCTCAATACCGTCTCTGGAGGTATCCGATGCCACGAACACAGTCCGCGAATCAGATCACCACTCTTGTTCGACACGACGAGCCGGAGCCGTTTCGCCGGCCGTCGCGCGCTCGATCGGTCTTCTCGACCATTCTGAAGGCCGCCGGAGCCGTAGCGTCGGTCACCGTGCCCGGCGCAGGCCCCGCGATCGGCGCCATCACCAGCGCGATGAATCGCAACAGCGCCCAGGCCATGGCATTCGACGGCGAGAGCGACGCGCTCCGGTACATCGAGCTGCAGCGCGCGATTTCGCAGGAGACACGAGTGTTCGAGACGACGTCGAACGTGATGAAGGCACGCCACGACGCGATGATGAACTCCATCCGAAACATGAAGTCGTAGGGAAATGGCGTCGTCAGCGAGCGAGCGTTCAGAGAAACCTACCGCGCGGCGACTGCGTGACGCACGGAGGAAGGGACAGGTCGCAGTCAGTCGAGACCTCGCGACGGCGGCGGGGTTTGCGTCAGCTCTCGGCACTCTGATCGCACTGTTGCCGGAAGCTCGGCTGCAGCTGGCCGCGTGCGTGCTTCAGGCTGTCGAACGCGCGGGGACCGGAGCCGATCTCGATATTGCGACCGCATCCAGCGCGGTCGCCGGCGCGATCTGGATGATCCTCGGCATCTCGCTTCCGGTCGGTGCCGCGGCGATAGCCGGCAGCGCGGGTGTTTCGCTGCTGCAGACGCAGGGCCTCGTGTCCGGTGAGTCGCTGTCGCCGAAACCGGAGCGATTCAATCCGGTCGCAGGCTTGAAACGGCTGGTGGCGGCGCGAACCATGGTCGAGTTCGCGAAGTCGTGGGCGAAGGTCGTCGTCGTCGGTTCTGCAGCGATACTTGCCGTTGCCGGCGAGGGGCTGACAGCTCTCGTTGCTTCATCGTGGACCGAGCCTGGAGATGCGATGCTCGTCGGCGCGAGGATCTCGATGGCGGTTGCGCTGGCGGTCGCCGCGGCGTCGCTGGCCATCGGCGGTGCCGATGTGCTGCTGCAACGCTGGCTTCACGCCCGCGACCTGCGGATGACGAAAGACGAGGTTCGCCGCGACCAGAAGGAGGAAGACGGCGACCCACACATCAAGCAGGTGCGGAAGCAGATCCACCGCGAACTGGCGCTCCCGACGATGCTCCGCGCAACGCGAACGGCGAGCTTCGTCGCCGTCAATCCCACCCATCTGGCCGTCGCCGTCGTCTATCGGGAAGACTCGGACGAAGCGCCGAGAATCGTCGCGAAGGGCGCTGGTGAAATCGCGAGGAGGCTGCGGCGCGAGGCCGAACGTCACGGCGTCCGTATCGTGCGCAACAAACCGCTTGCACGAGCGCTCTTCGCCGTGCCGGTCGAGGCGGAGATCCCCGAGGAGCTTTATCTCGTCGTCGCCGAGACGCTTGCCTTCATATCGGAGGCGGTGGCGGGTCTTGAGGCAGGCGTGACTGGCCAGGAGAGAGGGTGAGCGAGGCGAGGGACCGGCCGCGGGTGTTCCACGTGTTCCCGTTTCTTGAGCCGCGCGGTAGCGAGCGTCCCACGGACGGTCGACTAATTCCGATCAGTTCCGTTCTTGAGCAACGAAAGGTCTGCGAATCCAGGCACCTTGCCGGCGACGGTCGAACGGTGCCGATCAGTTCCGTCCTTCCGCGACGTCGAGTCTGCGATTTCAGCCTCTGTCCGTG
>CAZXLQ010000011.1:0-34408 GCA_964641945.1 uncultured Clostridia bacterium | reverse complement strand
GCAGGCCGGCGGACAGCCGTCAGGATCGATCCTCGTTCCATGCGAGAAGACGGGGCGCTGCGTTTCGGTCATCCGTCCGCAGGCCGCTCGCTACCGCTCGCGGTTCTGTAACTCGACGCGCCGGACAGTGCGTTGTCGGTCGCACGTGACTCGCGGGTGGCGAATGTGACGAACCCACGATCGTCCCTGCAGGCACGAATTCCCGAGACTACCGGCCTCGGGACCCGTCCAGCATTACGTCGGCGAGCGCTTCCTTGTACACGTTCACAACCGAATCGATCGAATGGTCGCGAGAGAACCGTTCGGCGGCTACCTTTGCATTCTGGCCCAGGAACTCGACGAGCGAAGGGTCTTCCGCCAGCCGAACGATGGCCGCCGCGAGCGACTCGGGATCCCGCGCAGGGACCAGTAATCCCGTCCGCTCGTGCTCCACGAGTTCCTCGAGTGCTCCCGCACGCGAAGCTACAACGGCACGTCCTGCACCCATCGCCTCGGCCGTCACGAGCGAGAACGCCTCGTTCCACGAAGGCACAATGACTGCGTCCACGGCGGCCAGAAGCCCGTCCAGATCCTCGACCTGACCGAGAAAACGGACGAAGTCCTCGATGCCGAACTCGCGGACCTCCCGTCGAAGTCGTGTCTCGAACGGATGCCCCGGTTCGGTGTCCTGCCCGGCGATCAGAAACTCGACGTCAGCCCTCTCGGCCACGATTCGACCGGCCGCCTTGAGGAACTCCTCGTGGCCCTTCAGCGGAGTGATCTGGCCAACGAGCGCAACCGCGACCCGCCGCGTGATGCCGAACACCTGACGCTCCGCGCCACGCTGACGCGGTGCGGCGTGCCGGGCCAGGTCGATCCAGTTCGAGATCCTGTGGACGCGCGACGGAGCGCAACCGAGACTTTCTATGACCGTCCGGCGCACGCTGTCGGAGACGGCGATGATCCGCGCGCGGGCCAGCATCCTCCGATAAACGAGGTTTCCCTTGAGCGGCAGATAGTGATGTCGCGTGATGACGAGCGCAGCGCGCTTGCCGGGAGAGGCCGCCAATGCCGCCACCGGGTAGTCGCGTGCCACGTGGGCGTGAATGACGTCGACGGAGCGCTCGGTGAGGATCCTGGCCAATGACCGCACCGAGCCGAGATCCATCGCGTTACGCAACGGCAGCTGGTGCCAGACGAGATTGGCGGCACGGACGTGATTTCGGCGTGCGACGTATTCGGGCAGCTTGCTTGCCGGGCGAACTGCAATCTCGACGTCGTAGCCTCTTTCGAGCAGCCCGAGGGAGAGGTCCGCGACATGAACCTCACCTCCGCCAATTCCTTCAGCCGAGCAGACTTGTAGAATGCGCATCGTGGTCCGGAACGCCTTCTGGTGCTCGATTGGACCGCGGCCGCCGGACCGCGTCAGGAGCTACGGTTCGCTACTATCGCCGAAACTCCGTCTGACGCAAAGCACGAACGACATCCCGCACGGATGATGCGATCTCCTGGGCGACTATCCGTCCGCCCGGGACATGACCCGCTCATAGTCGCCAGCGTCTACCCACTTCAGGATTTCGGCGACGCGCCACACCGGAAACGGATGCGTTCGACCCGATGCGGCAATGATCGTCCAGAACTTGTCGACCATTCGCTCTTCGTACAGCTTGTCGAATTCCCGGGCCTGTTCGATGAAAGCTTCCTGGTTGACCGACCGTCCAGCCATCAGCCCGCCGGCCAGCTTGAGCATGGCCGATACCATCACGTCCTTGTCCTGGACCACGAGCAGCGCGGCGCGATCGCAACTCAACTCCGCCTTCTGATACCAGTTTATGAGCGCCACGCGGATCGTCATGTTGACGATCAAGCTGAAAGTTGCCGTGATCGGATTCGCGGCGAGGAGGAACTCGGTCACCACCGCAAGCAGTCGCGCGGCCGTCGTGTAGAGCATGTGCTGTGCGTGGATGTGGCCAACCTCGTGCGCGAGAACGGCGAGGATCTCGCGGTCGTCGAGCCGCTCGAGCAAGGTCGAGAATCCGATGATGAACGGCTTCTCGACTCCGGTTGTCATCGCATTGAAACCAACGCCCGTTCCGAAAATAGGATCCGATACCGTGACGTATAGGTCAGGCTTGGGAACCCCGAGCGTGCAGCACACGATGTCGAGCTTCGCATCGAGGTCCGCGTACTGGGTAGGACCGACCTTCACCGTGTTCGCATTCGCCATGACCCGCATGTACGACTCGCCCGTCAACTCGATGAGCTTCTTCAGTACGGTGTCGACTCCCGGAATCGACCGGAGCGCGCCAAGCGCCTGGCTGTCGAGCGGATGGATGTAATCGTTCGGATCGAGCTCAGCGAACTTGCGATGCGGAAGGCTCGAGGCCGGAAGGCGGCATCGGCCGCATCGGGCAGCCTCGATTGGCCGGCCCTCGGCGAGCGCGTTGCGCTGTCCGCAGTATGTGCATCGGAAGCTGGTACCGGCGTCGTCGCTCATGAGACTCCTTGTCGTCGTCGTCGAAGGCTGACCCCGTTACGTTCGGACGCCCGGGTGTGTTCGGAAATATTGCCCGGTGTTCCGCGAACACGCAAAGGACCCGAGAGCCCTCGCACGTTCACGAAACCGCCAGGGCCATTCGACCTGCCGCATTGGAAAATGGCCGGGTTCGGTCAACCGTCAGTGCTTGAAATGGCGCATTCCGGTGAACACCATCGCCATGCCGTGTTCATTCGCCGCAGCAATCACCTCTTCGTCGCGTACCGAACCACCGGGCTGAATGACGGCCTTGACTCCATGCGACGCGGCCGCGTCGAGCCCGTCGCGGAACGGAAAGAAGGCATCCGAGGCCAGTACCGTCCCGGCAATCGGCAGGCGCGCCTTCTCCGCACCGATCCGGGCGGAGTCGATTCGGCTCATCTGCCCCGCGCCGACTCCGACGAGCTGCCCGTCGTTCGCGTACACGATGGCGTTCGACTTGACGTGCTTGACGATATTCCAGGCGAAGATAAGCGCCCGCATTTCGTCGAAGGTTGGCCGACGGTCGGTGACCGTTCGAAGATCCTCGATGTGAATGCGCCCGCTGTCGCGCTCCTGCACCAGGACTCCGCCCGACACTCGGCGCACTTCCATCTCGGTCTGAATTGAGCCCGGCTCACCAACTCTCATGACGCGCAGATTCTTTTTCCGCTTGAAGATCTCGACGGCCTCGCCGGAGTATCCGGGAGCGACGATCGCCTCGACGAAAAGGTCGGCGAGTGCGGTCGCCGTCTCGTCGTCGACGATTCTGTTGAAAGCAATGATCGAGCCGAACGCGGACGTCGGGTCGGTTTCGAGGGCGCGATGGTAAGCCTGCAGGACGGTCCGCCCCGTGGCGGCGCCGCACGGGTTCGTGTGCTTGATGATGGCGCACGCCGTGTCATCGAACTCGTTGATCAGCGACCACGCAGCGTCCAGGTCGAGCAGGTTGTTGTAGGAGAGCTCCTTTCCCTGGAGTTGCTCCGCACCTGCGATGCCTCGCGACTCGCCGTCGACGTAGAGCGCCGCGGACTGATGAGGGTTCTCGCCGTATCGAAGGCCCATCTTGCGCGTCAGCGACAGGGTCAGCCGCGGCGGCAGCATTTCGACGTGCCCGACCGACAGGCTGCCCGTCGACTCGTCGAGCGACACGCGGTTCGCGAGGAAGTCAGCGATGGCACGGTCGTAACGCGCGGTATGGTCGAAAGCCGTCCTCGCGAGCTCGAGTCGCGTGGCCATCGTAAGTCCGCCATTGTTGGCGTCCATCTCATCCGCAACGCGCTCGTAGTCCGCCGGATCGACGACGACTGCCACGTCGTGGAAGTTCTTCGCCGCCGACCGGAGCATCGACGGCCCTCCGATGTCGATGTTCTCGACCGCTTCGTCCGCCGCAACATCGGGTCGCGCCACGGTCCGTTCGAAGGGATACAGGTTCACCACGACAATGTCGATAGGCCGAATTCCGTGCGTGGCAGCCTGTTCCACGTGCGAAGGGTTGTCGCGAATGTGCAGAATCCCGCCGTGGATCTTCGGGTGCAGTGTCTTCACACGACCGTCGAGAATCTCCGGGAAGCCGGTGAAGTCGGACACCTCGCGAACGGCTATCCCGGCATCCGCGAGGAGCTTTGCCGTTCCGCCCGTCGAGAGGATCTCGACACCGTGCCCTTCCAGCCTCCGCGCGAAGGCGTCCAGTCCCCGTTTGTCCGACACGCTCACAAGAGCGCGCGCAATGGTCTTCACGCTAGTCTTCCTCCAGCCTCAGTATCCGCAAAAACGTGAAACGGGCGGGGAGCACGTAGTGACGCACTCCCCGCCCGGTAAAGCTTCCGCTGCTAATTGCTCGATTCGGCCTACGCCGCCACAAACCTCCCGATAAGCAGCAAGAGGCTCAGGACGATGACGATGACGTAGACGATAGCCTTGACGAAACTCATCGGCCGCCTCCTTTCTCGCGAGCGCTAAGGTAGCAAAGCGCCTCGAGACGGTCAATAACCGGGTCCGAGATGAGTTGTAATCAATTGTAATCGTTGCTGGCATTGGACCTTGCGGGAATCAGACGTCCGAGCCACTCCGTCCGGCCCGAGAAAGTGAAGTATTCCCAGAGCAGCACGAGAATGTTGCGCTTCTCGATGCACTGGCGAACCGTCACTGCGTTTCGACGCTCGTCATCGTACCAGTTCTCGGAGGATACCGGCCGTCGCACCCGGCTTCGCGTCTGGTCGATGACTGTTCGACACAGATCGGTGTGGATTGCGAGCAGGTTCGCGACGGACTCGCCCGGTGCCGAACGCCAACATGCTGTCGGCCTTCGAAGCAGCCAGACCCCGGCGTCGGCAACACGATCGGTCGTTACGGCACTCCAGTCCTCGGTGAACCGCGACACGAATACAACTCGCATCGGTACGGTCGCCGTTACCGGAAAGAGCTGATTGATCTCGGCGTAACACGCGAGCTGCTCGTTGCCGAAGAGTCGGGCAAACCCGGGTTGGACCGTTCCCTGCTCGGCCGAGATCGTGTAATCCGCTAGGTGCACGAAGCCCAGTTCCTGAAGGCCCTCCGTGTAACTGGAGAGGCTCTGGATGTCGAGCTCGGGATAGGACTCGACGGCGGCTCCTTGAAACATCAGTCCCACGGGGCACGCGTTTACCAGACTCTTCTTGATAGTCCGCAGACCGACCGCGATTCCCGCGACAACGAGAAAAAACAGGCTGAGCCCCACGACGCCGCCGGCCACCAGCGAAACGTCCGGCGCCACGTCGAAACCCAGTACAAACGCAACTGCTGTCGAGGTGCGCATCTCCTCCCGTCAAGCCGCCAGATCGAGCGTCTTGAGTTGTCGCCGGGCACGGTCAGCCTGCGGTCCGCGCTGCACGAACTGAAGGAAAATCCGATACGCGCGGGCGGCCGCCTCCGGCTGCTTCAACTCTTCGTAGAGCTGGCCGAGCTCGTATTGCGAGAAGATCACGTCTACACCACCGAGCTCATAGGCCTTCTGAAACGCTGCCACGGCCGATTCGCGATTCCCGCGGCGTTTCTCCAGTATTCCGGAGAGGAATGGCGCCTCGGCGGCCGAGGAATCCAGCTCCATCGCAAGCCCGATCTCGATTGCGGCTTCGTCGTTCCGATTCGCGAGCAACAGCGCAAGCGCCATGTTCAGGCGCGGCGGAAACGACTTCGGCGCCAACTTTGCAGCTCGCCGCAGCACGTCGATGGCCTCATCGTAAGACCCTCTCTTCGTGAGTTGAACGCCTAGATCATTGAGCGCGAAGAGATACTCCGGTTCGATCTCGAGCGCCTTTCGAAAGCTGGCAATTGCCTCGGAGCTCTTCGATGCCCTGGCCGCGTCGACGCCGCGCCGATAATGCCGCTTTGCCTCCTTTGCGACTTTCTCGTCCGTTTCCTGCGCCGTCATCGTGCGCCCCGACACTCCGGTGATGCCAGGACCGAGCTTTCGCTTCAGGTAAACCGTCACGGTGTAGGTCGTCGAGGATCTGGGAGAGCCCAGGAGGATCAGTTCCGCAAATCCTTCTGAATACGGCCACGCCCTCGGTACCTTCACGTTGAACTCGTAGGTTCCCTGTCGAAGAGACCGAATGAAGAACGTCCCGCCGGGGTCAGAAAAGATCCTGAACCTGCTGCCGCCCGTCGGGGTCTGGACGTAGATTTCCAGCCGCTCCGTGGGCCGGCCTCCGCCTTCGAACTCTATGAATCCAGCCACGGCGCTCGACTGCGAGCTCGACTCGCCCTGGGCGAGCACGGGACTCTGCGATGCCACTGCCGGCAGAGTCAGCACGCAGGCGATACCGACCGCGATCCTCAGTACCCGGCAGCCGAACATTGCCGCACCTCCTGCTCCTACTCGTCCGCGAATGCGGCAACAAGCTTCTCGTACGTGACCGCCATTTCCTCGGGCACGACTCGTGTTTCACCAATGACGGACATGAAATTCGCATCGCCGGCCCACCGCGGGACGACGTGCATGTGCACGTGATCCGCGATACCGGCCCCAGCCGCCTTTCCGATGTTCATGCCGATGTTATACCCGTCCGGCGCATACGTCGCATCGAGCGCCCGCTGTGACCGCTGAACGAGCATCATCATCTCGGAGAGAGTCTCGGCATCAAGTTCGAGGATTGTCGAGACGTGCGCGTAAGGCACGATCATGAGATGCCCGCTCGTGTACGGGTACAGATTGAGGATCACGTAGGCAAGCGATTCCCGGGCTATGACCAGCGTGCTCGACGGATCGGCGACCGCCGGTGCGTGGCAGAAGACACACCCGCCCGGAGAGAGAACGCCATCGGCGTTTGCGCGAATGTAGTGGTACCGCCACGGGCTCCAGACAAAATCCATTGCCCAGCTTGCCTCCGGACGTCGTCGAGCGAGTCGCGACATCCCGCCGTCGCCGGCGTTAATCCCCGTCGTCGTCGAAGTCGAGCGAGCCCGGAATGAGGTTCCCGTCGGCATCCCGGTTGATCATCTCCTTGAGGAACTTGCCGGGTTTGAAGTACGGCACACGCTTCGCCGGAATGTCGACCGGGTCCCCAGTTTTCGGATTCCGCCCTCGCCGAGGGCCGCGCTCACGCACGCGGAACGAGCCGAAGCCGCGAAGCTCGATTTTCTCGCCGGTATTAAGCGAGGTGATGATGCTCTTGAAGACCTCGTCGACGATGACCTCCGAGTCTTTCTTCGTCAGCTCTGCAGCGCGGGCAACCTCTTCGACCAGCTCAGCTTTCGTCATCGTTTTTCCTCACTTTCCATCACGTTCAAACTCGCCTCGACGCCGAGTCATTTCCAGATGTAGCCGAATTGCATCGACGCACCCGACGGCGATCCGCCTGGAAGGCCCTTCGCGGTCAGCTCCGTCACGTCCGTTTCCGTCAGGAGATCGAGCAGCGTAAACGACTTCTGGACCGGCGGCTCGACGACGACCGGTTCCCCGGCGATTCCAACCAGCTTTGCGGCAGCGAGAATCGCCGTGCGTTCGTTGCCCAGCTCATCGACGAGCCCGTTCTCGAATGCCTCGTCTCCCGTGAACACCCTTCCGTCGGCCAGCGCACGAATCTTTGTTTCGTCCAGACCCTGTTTACCCGCGCGCGCTTCCACGACGACGCCGACGAACTGGTTGTACATCCGGTCGATCATCGACTGCAGCACCACCCGTTCCTCCGGCGTCATCGGACGCACCGGAGATCCGATGTCCTTGAGAGCGCCGCTCTTGACGAGCTCGGGCTTGAGTCCCGCCATGTCGAGAAGAGATCCGTAGTTGTACCACTCCGCTATCACACCGATCGAGCCCGTGACCGTGCCGGGATTCGCGACGACGTGGTTGGCTCCGCAGGCAAGGTAATAACCGCCGGATGCCGCCACGCTTCCCATCGAGACCACAATCGTCTTGTTCTTCTCCTGACGAAGCCGAACGAGTTCCTGGTAGATCTCTTGCGATGCGGCAACACCGCCTCCCGGCGAATCCACTCGCAGGACGATGGCCTTGACGCGATCGTCATTCGCATACCGCTGAAGGTGAGCGATCACCGACCTGGAATCGTAGATCACGCCGTTCACGCGGACCATCGCCACGCGATCTCCGGTCGGTCCGAATAACCCGCCGCCTTGGGACATGCCGAGCGCCACTGCCGCAATGGCGACGGCGAAAACGATGAGCGCGATGACCGCGACTGCGATCACGCGCGTAAGATGGCGCTTCTCCATGGTGTTGGAAGTCCCCCTTGCACGACCGGAAATAGACGCCGGTACTACGCCGCAAGGGATGTGATGTTTCGCTTAAGACTCGGCGATGGAAGAAGTTAGCACGAAAGGTAGGGCGAGGCAAGAAAGCCCTACGACCGCATCACCGCGACGGAACCGGTTCATCGTGAGTTGATCGTGCGGCCGCAATAGGGCGCGACCAGGAAGTGGTCGCGCCCTGACTTCCCGCTCAGGCGCGACGGCGCGCCGGCGCCTCCGCGAGGGTCACCTGCAGCCTCGCCGGTCGTCCAGCACGAACGACCTCGACGATGATGCGGTCACCGGGTCGCTTCTGGTTGAGCACGAACGACAGATCGTCCTGCTCTCGAACAGGACGACCATCGATCGACACAACGATGTCTCCGACGACGTACGATCCGGAGGTCTGCTGTAAACCTCGAACGCCTGCTCGAGCTGCAGGACTACCGGGCTCGACACCAGTGACGAGCAAACCGACCGTGTTCGCGTCGAGACCGAGGGCCCGGATGACACGCCGGTCAACCGGACGATACGCAATTCCGAGAAAGGCCCGCGCGACACGTCCGTTGGTGAGCAGATCCGGAACAACGCGCTTCGCGATGTCGACCGGTACGGCAAAGCCGATGCCGACGTTGCCACCCGAGGCACCGGCGATGGCCGTGTTGATGCCGATCATCTCGCCACGAGAATTCAACAGCGGTCCGCCCGAATTGCCCGGATTGATTGCGGCGTCCGTCTGGATGACGCCGGCGATCTGTTCGCCCGACGGCGACCTAAGGGGCCGCTCGAGGGCGCTGATGACTCCGGTCGTGAGCGTACTGTCGAGTCCGAATGGATTGCCGATCGCAAGAACTTTCTGGCCGACCTTGAGACCTGTCGACGATCCAAGCGGAACGGTCCTGAGCCGATCCACGGGCGCTTCCAGTCTGAGCACCGCGAGGTCGTGGTCCGGATCCACGCCGATCACCCGCGCCGGATACGTCGTCTTGTCGGCAAGCGAAACCTCGATGGACGACTGCGATCCGCCTGCTGCCAGGACATCCTGCACAACGTGAAAGTTCGTCAGGACGACGCGCTGACCCTCGATGTCGATGATCGCGCCGGATCCGCTACCCTGCTGCGGATACGCCCCGAAAAACGAGTCGATCATCGCCTTCGTGGTGATGTTGACGACGCCGGGCGACACGGCCCGATAGATTTCGATGTTGTTGAGCTCGTCGGAAGCAACCGACGGATCGGCGAGCACTACGGGCTCGGCACCGGACGTGCCGGTGAGACTCGATTCAGCAGGCGTCGAAGCGATTGGCGCGCCAGCGAATCGTATGATCCCGACCGCGCCGAAAGTACCGATGGCCGCGGAGATCGCGACGACCGCGACAAGCTTGCGAAAGGACAGCGTGACCACTCGATCCACCCCCTTGAAAGAACTCTCGAGAAGTATACACGCGGTGTGCGGCGCCGATCCCTGGACGCTCGTGCATCGCCGATAGCGTGCGTCGCGAATACGCCGTTCAGTTTTCGCGACGTACTCCGACCGAGCGACGCCTGGCGGACGTCCCGGGTTGTCCTGACAGGAGATCAGCCGCGCGCCGACCCACCGGGAGCTCGCTGACGCGTGCTCTGCAGGAATGCCGGCCGCTTCGAGCCGGCACCCGCGGCCACGACCGCTTCCCTCAGTTGCGCGGCGAGCGCCCGTCGAACGCGAGCTCTGAGCCGGTCGCTGCGTCCGGCCGATGCGTGCTCGGCCAGCAGGAGCGCGCGATGCCAGGCGCTCTCGAGCTCGTCGGCGGCACGCGAAACCTGGGTGATGTCGTACGGAATTGCAACCACTCCAACACCAAGTCGCGCAAAGACCTGCAGGAACCGTGCAGTCGCGAGATCCGGACAGAGCAGCCTGCGGCGACCGACTTTCAGCTCGATGCCAAGCAGGGTGTGCAGGATCTCGACGTTCGCCGGGGGTTTAGCGAGATTCAATTCGTATCGGCGGGTTCTGTCCGACAGGACACGGGCGCGGTAAACGTCCGCCACCGTGGTTCCAGTCATCAGACGGCCGACCTCTGCGACGATATCGTCGGCGCGAACCGTCCGCGGCCCCCTGCCGCGCGTAATGGGCGTCGGTCCGGTCTCACTCGCCACGACGAGTGACCTACTTGGCCGAGAGCGCGAAGAACTTGAGCACCGCGTCCGGCATCATTCCGAGATAGAAGACACCGGCGACCGAAATCGCCAGGGCCGCAACCGCTGCTGCCCCGAGCACCGAGCGACGACGATCGCTGTCGGGTGCCGCACTGAAGTACATGAGCACGATCGGGCGAAGGTAGTAGTAGACCGAAATGGCGCTATTGAGGACCGCGAAGATGACGAGCATCGACAGGCCCTTCTCCCACGCGCTCTTGAAGACGAGGAACTTCCCCATGAACCCGGCGGTCATCGGGAATCCGGCGAGGCTGAACATGAAGACCGCGAAAGCAATCGACAGGCCCCGGGACTCCCAACCCAGGCCACGGTAATCGTCGAGCATCGTCTCGCGATCGTAACGGCGGCCGATAGCAGCTACTACGGCAAAGGCGCCGATGTTCATCACGCCATAACACAGCAGATAGAACGCCACGGAGTGCCAGTCATTGGCAATCACGCCGACCAACGCGTACCCGGCGTGCGCGATCGACGAGTAGGCAAGCATCCGCTTGATGTTGTCCTGCACCATCGCAACAACGTTACCGACGATCATCGTCGTCACGGCGATGATCGCCAGGGCTGTCTGCGTGGCCCCTGCCAGGCCGAGGATCGGAGCGCCAACCGCGAAGACGGCAATGTAGATCTTGAGGAACGCCGCGAACGCCGCGGCTTTTGGCCCGGTCGACATCCAGCCGGTCACGACCGATGGCGCTCCCTCGTACACATCCGGCGTCCAGACGTGAAACGGCGCCGCTGAAATCTTGAAGCACAGTCCGACGAGCATCATCGCGCCACCGACTAGGAGCAGCCACGTCCACTCCACCTTGCCGCTCGTGATTGCCAGGCGAATGCCTTCGAGGCTCGTGCTCCGCGTCGCACCGTACGTCAGCGCCATGCCGTACAGCAGGAAGGCTGTGGCGAACGATCCGAGTATGTAGTACTTGAGGCCCGCCTCGTTCGAGCGCAGATCGCGTCGACGATATCCGGCCAGCACGTATGTTGCGATCGACAGGATCTCGAGGCCGAGAAAGATCATTACGAGATCGCCGGCAGACGCCATCAGCAGCATGCCGACCGTCGCGAACATCAGCAGAGTGTGGAACTCACCGGCCGGGAGAGAGTCTTCGTCCAGCCACGCCATCGACGCGAGGACGGTCAATGCCGAGACGACGAGCGCAATCGTCGAGAACGCAAGGCGAAAGGGGTCCGTCGTCAGCATCCCCATATAGGTGGAGACCGGAGCCATCGAGGCATTCGTCGACAGGAGTACGGCAATCCAGCCAATCGAGGCGCCGGCAGCGGCGAACCCGCCGAGCGAGATCCACGCGTAGAGCTTCCGCTTCCGGCCGCCGGTGTAGGCATCGACGAGCATCAGGACGAAGGCGAACAGCGAGACGATCGCCTCCGGCAGGATGGTGATGTAGTTGACGTATTTCTCCATGATCAGCTCGTGGCTTCCTTAGGGCATCCGCGCGGGCGCCTGTGCCTTCTGCGGCGGCACGGGGGACGTCTTCTGTATGGCGGCATCGAGTGCCGGTTGACTGCGCTTGGTGAAGAACACCGGGTAGACACCCATCACGATCATGAGCACGACGAGTGGGACGAGCACGACCTTCTCCCGAAGGTTGAGGTCGGGGAGCTTCGAGTTCTCGGCGTTCGTGACGTCGCCCATCACGACTCGCTGGAACATCCAGAGCATGTAGACCGCGCCCCAGACCATCGCAGTTGCAGCAACCGCCGCAAACCACTTCGCGCCTTCGAGCGTGGTCGAGGTGAACGTCCCGATGAGCACGAGAATCTCACCAACGAAGCCGCAGAGCAGCGGCAGCCCGATCGAGGCGAACGTCGTGATCATGAAGAGCGTCGAGAACTGCGGCATCGGAGTCGCCAGCCCACCGAACTCCGAGATCTGCCGCGTATGGCGGCGCTCGTAGATCATCCCGATGATGAGGAAGAGCGCGCCGGTCGACAGTCCATGCGCGAGCATCTGGTAAAGCGCCCCCTGCATTCCCATCGACGTCAGCGAAAAGATGCCGAGGACGCAGAATCCGAGATGGCTGACCGACGAATACGCGACGAGCTTCTTGATGTCGGGCTGCACCATCGCCACGAGCGCGCCGTACACGATGCCGAAAACAGCGAACACGCAGATGATCGGCGCCAGCGATATCGACGCCTCGTAGAACATCGGCACGTTGAAGCGCATGAGGCCGTAGGTGCCCATCTTCAGGAGGACGCTCGCCAGGATCACGGAACCGGCGGTCGGAGCCTCGACGTGCGCATCGGGCAGCCACGTATGGAACGGGAAGAGCGGTACCTTGATGAGAAACGCGATCGCGAAAGCGCCGAAGAGCCACAGTTGCGTGTCGAGCGGGATCATCAGCATCCCGGCTGCAATCGATTGCGTGATGAGGGGAATGTCGAACGTGTAGAAGCCCGTCGCCTTCCCGTGCATCAGGTAGAGCGCGATGATCGCGACGAGCATCAGCAGCGATCCGATCATCGTGTAGAGCACGAATTTGATCGACGCGTAGATGCGGCGCTCCCCGCCCCAGACCCCGATGATGAGGTACATCGGGATGAGCATCACTTCCCAGAACACGTAGAACAGGAACATGTCGAGCGCGCAGAACACGCCGATCATTCCCGTCTCGAGGATGAGCATCAGGACGAGGTACTCTCGAATCCGCTTCGTGATCGCCGAGTAGGACGCGAGCAGCGCGATCGGCATGATGAGCGTCGTCAGCAGGACGAGCCACAGGCTCAATCCGTCGATGCCCACGTGGTAATCGACCTTCAAGCCCGCTGCGTCGATCCAGCCCGCGCGCGCGATGAACTGGTACCCGGCGGACTTTGCGTCGAAGAGAATCGCCAGAGGCAGCGACAGGACGAAGGTGACGACCGTCACTCCGATCGCGAGCTTCTTGATTCCGTCGGAATTCCCGTCTTCGGATCGACCGTACAGCGCCACGAGAATCGCTCCGAGCAGAGGAACGAACATGACGAGCGTCAGGATGGTGTTCTCGAAAGTCATACGTGAGCGTTTCCCGGTCCTATTTGACGTAGCCCTGCACTAGGAAATAACCGACGAGGCACGCCGCGCCGAGCAGGATGACGGCGACGTAACTGCGCGTGAGCCCCGATTGCAGGTAGCGCATCGTTCCGCCGAGCCCGCGGATTCCGTCCGCGACTGCGTTGACGAGCCCGTCGATCGATCGCACGTCGACGGCCTTCCAGAGAATCGACTCCGAAAGCTTGCGGATCGGGTGAATGATGGTGCCCTCGTAGAGCTCGTCGACGCGCCACTTGTCTTCGAGGATCTTCGGCAACCTCAGGAGCGGGTTCTTGCGGAAGATCCAGAAACCCACGGCGATTCCGCCGAGCGCAAGCAGGATCGAGAACGCCGTCAGTAAGAGCTCGAGGCTCGCATCGTGCGCGACGGGGGCCGCCGCTTCGGCACCGTGACCGGCCGCGGCACCGTGCGATCCGACGTGCGCGACCGACGGCTCGAGGAAGTGCTCGACCAGGTTCGAGTTCTCGATCCCGACGAGGTGGCCGAGCCCATTCGGCACGCCCACATATCCGCCGACCGCCGCGGCGATCGCGAGGACGATGAGTGGCAGGGTCATCGACCACGGTGACTCGTGCGGCGTCTCGCCCTTCGCAAGGCCGTGATGCCCGTGCCCATCGTCGGCGTGATCGTCGTGGCCGTGGTCGTGGCCGTGATCGTCGTGCCAGCGTTCCTTCGTCCAGAAGGTCAGGACCATCAGCCTGGTCATGTAGACCGCGGTCAGAATGGCCGTGAGCGCGCCAATGCCCCAGAAGATCTTGCCGAACACCGGGTTCGCGAACGCATTCGTAGTGAACGTCTGGTAGAGAATCTCGTCCTTCGAGAAAAAGCCCGACAACAGCGGGAATCCGCAGATCGCGAGCCAGCCTACGGCCATCGTCGCGTGCGTGATCGGCATGAACTTCCTGAGTCCGCCCATCTTCCGCATGTCCTGCTCGTGATGCATTCCGAGGATCACCGACCCGGATCCGAGGAAGAGCAGCGCCTTGAAGAACGCGTGCGTCACGACGTGGAACACGCCCGCCCCGAAGGCACCGACGCCGCACGCCAGGAACATGTAGCCGAGTTGCGAGACCGTCGAGTAGGCAAGGACCTTCTTGATGTCCCACTGTGCAAGGCCGATGGTCGCTGCTCCCAGCGCCGTCAGTGCGCCGATAGTCGCGACGACGAACATGGCGCTCGGCGCCTTGACGAAGACCTCGCTCGTCCGGGCGACCATGTACACACCCGCGGTGACCATCGTCGCCGCGTGGATGAGCGCCGAGACCGGCGTCGGGCCGGCCATTGCGTCCGGCAGCCACACGAACAGCGGAATCTGCGCCGACTTGCCCGTGGCGCCGATGAACATCAGCAACGCAATCGTCGACGCTCCGCCCAGCCCGAACGCGGCGACGGTCATCGGCTCGGCCGCGGTCAACGACCTTGCCCACTCGTTGACGGCCGCGAACTCGATCGAACCGGCCTTCATGAACACGAGCATGATGGCGATGGCGAAGGCCACGTCACCAATGCGGTTCACGATGAACGCCTTCTTCGCGGACTGATTGGGGAACGCGGGCCCCTGCTGACGGAAATAGAATCCGATGAGCAGGTAGCTGCAGAGGCCGACGCCTTCCCAGCCGACGAACATCACGAGCATGTTGGAGCCGAGGATCAGCACCAGCATGTTGAACATGAAGAGGTTCATGTAGCAGAAGAAGCGGTAGTAGCCGCCCTCGCCGTGCATGTAACCCGTTGCGAAGATGTGGATCAGGAATCCGACGCCCGTCACGAACACCACGTAGAGTCCCGAGAGCGGGTCCAGCACGAGATCGAACGGTGCCTTGAACGAGCCCACCTCGATCCAGGGGAACAGCGGATTGTGAAGCCTCCGAATTCCCTCCGCCCCTTCGGGCGCCACTCCGAGCAGTGTCGTGAAGGCCATGATCGCAAGGACGAACGACACGCCGACCGTCGCCGAGGCGATCAAGCCGACCGTCCGCTCGTTCATCCGCTTTCCGAAGAGGCCTAGCACCAATGCACCGATGAGCGGTGCGAAGATGATGCCACCAAGAAGTGTCGTCGTGTTCATATCGTGCGGTGTTTCGATCGGGCCTCGGTGTCGCGTACACGATGCACGCGACAGCGGCGACTAGAGCTTCAGAATGTTGGCCTCGTCGACGTTGAGCGTCTCGCGGTTTCGGAAGATGGCTATCACGAGGCCAAGGCCGACCGCGGCTTCGGCAGCGGCTACCGTCATCACGATGAACACGAACAGCTGTCCGGTCGTGTCACCGAAGTAGCTCGCGAACGCCACGAACGCGAGGTTCGCCGCGTTCAGCATCAGCTCGATGCAGAGCAGTATCGTGATGATGTTGCGCTTGAAGAACACGCCGACGGCGCCAATCGTGAAGATCACGGCGGATAGGAGAATGAAGTTCGTGATGGGCAGCATTGAACTACGAGACCTCCACTTCTTCGGGCTTAGCCTCGGGCTCGGGCTCCGGTTCCGGCGGGTCCTGCCGGTTCTCGATGCCGGAAAGCTCGGCGTCGTACTCCTTCGCACGGGCGGCGAGTACGAGAGCGCCGACGATCGCCATCATGATCAGCACCGACGCCGCCTCGAACGGCAGCAGGTACTTCGTGAACATCACTTCCGCGATCCGTTCCGTCGTTCCGGCCGCCGCCGCCGTGGGTGAAGGCGCCAGCGTATCCAGGTTCGAGAACCGGATCGCGGCGAAAGCACCGGCGAAGAGCACGATGGCCGACGGCGCTGCAATCCATCGCAATGCGGTGAACCGATCGAGGCGACTCTCCTCGGCGCGCACGTTGAGCAGCATGATCACGAAGACGAACAGCACGATGATCGCGCCGGCGTAGACGATGATCTGGATCGCCGCGAGGAACTGGGCCTTGAGCAACACGAAATTCGCCGCAAGGGCGGCCATCGTGAAGATCAACGCGACCGCGCTGTAGAGCGGACTGCGCTGCATCACGACCTCCAGCGCCGACGCGATGGCGACGATCGCGAAGAGGAAGAAGAAATAGTGCTCCGGCGTGAGGTTCGAGAAGTAGTTGGTGATCGCGTCAAACATTCAGCCGTCTCACTTGCCCGACATCCAATCCGGCAGGTACTGCGCCAGGTCGTAGTAGTGGAAGAGGAACTTCCACGTCGCGGTGAACACGATGTTGAAGATGGCGAGCGGCAGCAAAAGTTTCCAGCCGAAGTCCATCAGCTGGTCGTAGCGGAATCTCGGAAGCGTGCCGCGAATCCAGATGTACACGAACAGGAACAGGAATACCTTCAGGGTGAACCATCCGAGCCCGATCAGGGGTCCGATCGTCTCGAGTTGCGTTCCGTAGCCGTTCCAGCCGCCAAAGAACAACACGGTCGCCATCGACGATGCCGTGATCATCGCCGAGTATTCGGCCATGAAGAACATGGCGAACTTCATCGACGAATATTCCGTGTGGAATCCTCCGACGAGCTCGGTTTCCGCCTCTGGAAGGTCGAACGGCACCCGGTTGGTTTCGGCGAGGACGGCAATGAAGAAGATCAGGAACCCGAGCGGCTGGAACGCCCAGACATTCCACTGGAATCCGTACCATCCCGACTGCGCCTCCACGATCTTCACGAGGTCGAGCGATCCGACCTGGATCAGCACGCCGACGATCGAGAGCGACAGGGCGAGCTCGTAACTGATCATCTGCGCCGACGACCGAAGACCTCCGAACAGCGAGTACTTCGAGTTCGACGACCAGCCAGCCAGCACGATGCCGTAGACGCCGAGCGACGTCATCGCGAACACGAACAGCAGGCTGACGTTGAAGCCCGTGACGTAGAGCGTGATGTCCTCGCCGAAAATCTCGAGCCGATCTCCGAACGGGATGACTGCGAAGGTCATCAGCGCCGGGATCAGTGCAGTGATCGGCGCGAGAATGTAGATGAAGCGCGAGACGTCGTTCGGAATGACGTCTTCCTTGAAGATGAACTTGATCCCGTCGGCGAGCGGCTGGAGGAGCCCGAACGGTCCGACCCGGTTCGGACCGAGCCGAACCTGGATGAATGCCAGCACGCGCCGTTCCATGTACGTCAGGTACGCGACCGCCGTCAGTATGATGAAGAGCACCAGGCCGATCTTCACCGCGGTAATGAGGAACATCTCGAGCGTCATGTTGGATTCGGGTGTTCGTGCGACGACCCGGCGAACTTCTCGCCGGGTCGTCGGCCGTTAGACAGACTTGATGGAGATCAGAGCCGCTTCTTCCTCGACGGGCCGGCCCTTCGCCTTTCCGTCTGCAAATGCGTCGACAAGCAACTTGGAGTTCCTGGCGATAGTCCCGAGGTGGAACAGCCGCTCTCCCATTTCAACCGGCCGTTCGTCGTGCTTCGCCGTCGCATCCGTCGCCGCGGTGGCCGACGTGAGTGTCGACATAAGAGTCGCGCGATCGGGTGTCGCCACGGGCCGCTCGGTCTGCACGGCGCCTTCACTGAGCATCCGGGCGTACGTCGCATTGGCGTAGGCCGGGTTCGACTCGGTGAGCTTTCGATAAGCCGCCGAGACCGAGCCCCGGAAGTTGACGTCCGACCCGAGAAGCCGGGCGAGCTGCGACGCGATGAGCCAATCGGGACGGGATGCGCCAACCGGATCGATGGATTTGTGGACCCGCTGGACCTCGCCGGCGATGTTCGTGAACGAACCGTCCTGTTCCGCGTACGTCGACGCCGGCAAGACTACTTCGGCCATCAGGGCCGCTTCGGTCATGAAGAGATCCTGCACGACCAGACAGTCGAGGCGTCCGAGCCGCTCGCGGACGGCATCGGCATCGGCACCGTCCATCAGGTCGGCCCCGACGGCGTAGAGGCCGGTGATCGAATCGCCAAGTGCGCCGATGACGTCCGTATACGCGACGCCCTGTCCGAGCGTGTCGTAGGCGCCAACGGAGTTGTTGTCCTCGACGAGTGGTCTGTAGGTAACTTCGCGCTCGCCATCGCCAAGCAGCGATCCGAGGGCGGCAGCCGCCTCGAGGGCGGCGCCGTGACATTCCGATCCGACCATCACTACCAGCCGCCGCGATGCCTCGAGGGCCTTTCGAAGCGCCTCGACGTCGCTCGACGCACACCCCGCGGACTTCGCCGCTACATCGCTGGACCCGCCGGCAAGTCCCAGCAGCAGAGCGGCTTCGCCGCCGGGACGCAGATGGACGAACTGACTGGCGCGCTTGCGAATGCGGGCGAGACGCGAACTCGCGACGTAGAGGGCCGACTTGCCCTTGAGGACCGGCTGCAGCAGCTGATGGGCGGTCAGTGGCTGGTCTTCCTTCGGATCGCCGCCGATGACGAAGATCGTGTCGGCCGAAGCGATATCGGCCTTCGTCGCCAGACGTCCGGCGACTGACTTCATGAAGGTCGCCAGATCGAAGTCGGGCTTGTACGACAGCTGCGTCGTGTCGAGCGCGTCGGCCACACCGGCAATCGCGACGTTCGCTTCGTTCGTGATTCGCGTCGAGCCGAGGACGGCAACCGCATCGGCTCCCTTCGCCCTGGCGATCTCTCCGAGCCGCTTGGCGACGTGCTCGAGCGCGTCATCCCACGTGGCCGGCCTCAACTCGCCGTGCTTTCGGACGAGCGGCTGCGTCACGCGTTCGCCGCTGTTGATGTAGTCGAAGCCGTAGCGACCCTTCACGCAAAGGTACTCTTCGTTGATGCCCGTGCCCTGTCGCGCAACCGACCGGTGCACGACGTTGCCGCGCGAGCCGAGGCGCACGCGGCAGCCGTCGGCGCAGTACGAGCACGTCGTTTCAGTCTCGTCGAGGTTCCACGGCCGCGGACCATACTTGTAGCTCGTGTGCATCAGCGTGCCGGTCGGGCAGACGTCCACGCAGTTCCCGCAATGTTCGCAATCGAGCCAGCCGTCGAACGTCCCGATGGTCTCGTGCGATCCGCGATTGAGCTTCGCAAGCGCACCGACGTCCATCCACACATCGCACACGCGAACGCAGCGATAACAGAAAACGCAGCGCTGCGCGTCGTTGTAGATGAAAGGCGAGATGTCGACGTCCGGAATCGGATGCTTGTCCTCGGTGAACCGGGCATCGACGTGACCGAACTTGAATACGTTGTCCTGAAGCTCGCACTCTCCGCCGCGATCACAGACGGGGCAGTCGAGCGGATGATCCGCGAGCATGAACTCGAGCATCCCCCGCCGCATGTCGGTAATCTCCGGCGTGTTGACTTCGACAGCCATGCCGTCCTTGACGATCGTCGTGCACGATGGCTGCAATCGCGGCATCTTCTCGATCCGCACGAGGCACATCCGGCACGACGCCTGCGCCGGCAGGTTCTGGTAGTAGCAGAAGTTCGGGATGTCGATCCCCTGCATCTTGAGCGCCTCGATGAGGAGTGCCCCGGCCGGCACCACGACGGGTACGCCGTCAACGGTGATCGTGCAGGTCTGTGGTGTTGTGTCCGTGCTCATAGTTCCGATTCAGTCCCTAAACGGCGGCGGGTTCGCGGAGCAGCTTCTTGCCGCGGTCGAGCGCGCGCTGGAAGTCCTCTGGGAACTTCTTCATCGCGCTCGTGATCGGCCACACCAGCGCATCGCCGAGCGCGCAGTGCGACTTGCCTTCGATGTTCCTGCCGAGCGAGGTAATGAGGTCGAGGTCCTCGGACCGGCCACCACCGATCGAGATTCGATCGAAGATCTGCTCCATCCAGTCGCCGCCGTCACGACACGGAGTGCACCATCCGCACGACTCGTGCTTGTAGAAGTGGACTAGCCTGAACGTCGACTCGAAGACGTCCGCCGTCTCGTCCATCACGATGACGCCGCCCGAACCGAGCATCGAACCGACCTCGCCGATCGACTCGAAGTCGAGCTTCACGCGGTACGCCTCTTCTGCCGTGATGATCGGCACAGACGATCCGCCCGGAATGACCGCCTTCAACTTGTTGCCGTTACGGATGCCGCCGCATTCCTTTTCGAGCAGGTCCTTCATCGGATATCCGAGCGGAATCTCGTACACACCCGGCTTGTTCACGTGGCCGCAAACGGAAACTAGACGCGTGCCGCCGGACTTCTCGGTGCCAAGCTGCCGGAACGTGTCGCCGCCGTGCTGGATGATCCACGGGACCGTCGCCAGGGTCTCGACGTTGTTGACGACCGTCGGACAGCCGTAGAGGCCCTCGACCGCCGGAAACGGCGGCTTGATGCGCGGGTGGCCGCGCTTCCCTTCGAGCGAATTCAGAAGGGCCGTTTCTTCGCCGCAGATATACGCACCTGCACCAGGATGGGTGTAGACGTCGCACGAAAAGTCGGTGCCTAGAATGTTCTTTCCGCAATAGCCCTTCGCGTAGGCCTCGCGAATCGCGACGTCCATGACGTCCTGGACCCAGCCGTATTCGCCGCGGATGTAGATGTAGCAGGTGTGCGAGCCGAGCGCGTAGGCCGCGATGAGGCACCCTTCGATGAGGGAGTGCGGGTCGAACTCCATGACGGCCCGGTCCTTGAAGGTCCCCGGCTCGGACTCGTCGGCATTGCAGACGATGTACTTCGGCTTCGGAGAGTCCTTTGGAACGAAGCCCCACTTCATTCCCGTCGGAAAGCCCGCGCCACCGCGACCGCGCAGCGCCGACTTCTTCACCTCGTCGATGACTTCGGCGGGTTGCATGGACTTGATTGCCTTCTCGAGCGCAACGTAACCGTCGTGCTGGAGGTAGACGTCGAGCGTGTGGCTGTTCGGAATTCCGAAGCGCTTCGATACGACCTTGACGGTATCAGCCATTGGAACCCTCCGCCGCCGCCTGTGTCCGCAGTCTGTCGAGAAGCGCGTCGACCTTTTCGGTCGTGAGGTTCTCGTCGTATTTTTCCCGATTCACCTGCAGCATTGGCGCCGTTCCGCACGACCCCAGGCATTCGACCTGCGACACCGTGAAGAGCCCGTCGTCCGTCGTCTGACCGCGCCGGATATCGAGCTTCTTCTCGAGGTAACCGATCACGTCGTCGGAACCCATGAGCATGCACGGCGTCGTGCAGCAAACCTGCAGGTGGTATTTGCCGACTGGCCGGTCGTTGTACATCGAGTAGAACGTCACGACCTCTCGGACCTGCTCCGGCGTGATGCCGAGCCGGATCGCCAGGTATCGCTGCAGCTCGAGACTGATCCAGCCGTACTGTTCCTGAACGACCCATAGTGCCGGCAACAGCGCCGAGCGCGAGCTCGGGTACCGGGTCAGTAGTTCGTCGATCTTCTTTTCTCGTTCGGGTGTGAGCATCGCTGTGATTCGGCCACCAGGTTCGCGGGAATTCGTAAACGGCGCCACGGCGCCGAAGTCGTGGGTCGGTTACCTGTCGATTTCGCCGAGGACGATGTCGATCGATCCGATGACGGCAACGACATCGGCGATCAGACTGCCCTTCACCATGTCGGGCAACGCCGAGAGATTCACGAAGGAAGGGCCACGCACATGGCAGCGGAACGGCCGCTCGGAGCCGTCCGAGATGATGTAGTAGCCGAGCTCGCCCTTGGAGCCCTCGATGGCGACGTAGACTTCGCCTTCAGGCACCTTGAATCCGTCCGCGGCGATCAGGAAGTGATGGATGAGCGCATCCATGTGCGTCTTCATGTCGTCGCGATCCGGCAACACCACCTTGTCGTTGTCGGCCTTGATCGGGCCGGTCGGCATTTTCTCGTTGCACTGACGGACGATCTTAAGCGACTCGCGGAACTCCTGACGGCGAACCTGGTAACGGGCCCACACGTCGCCCTCGGGGAATGTCGGAATATCGAAGTCGTAGTTTTCGTAACCCGAGTACGGTTCGGCCCGGCGCAGGTCGTGCGCGACACCGGAGCCCCTCAGCGATGGACCGGTGATGCCCCAGCTGATGGCATCCTCGGCCGACAACACCCCGACACCCTGCAGCCGTCCGCGGAAGATGCGGTTGCCGGTAAGCAACGTGTCGAAAGCCTCGAGGGCCGCTGGGAACTCCGACAGGAACTGGTTCACCTTGGCGTCGAAGCCGGCGGGCAGGTCCTGGAACATACCGCCGACGCGGAAGTAGGAGGGCGTCATGCGCCCGCCGCATACGTCCTCGAACATGTTCAGGATCTTCTCGCGCTCGTCGAACGCATAGAAGAAAACCGACATGGCCCCGACGTCGAGCGCGTGCGTTCCGATCCACACGAGGTGCGAGGCAATGCGCTGGAGCTCGCACATCAGGACGCGAATGCACTGGGCCCTCGGCGGAATCTCGAGCCCGAGCAGCTTCTCGACCGCAAGCACGTACCCGAGGTTGTTCCCCATCGGATTCAGGTAGTCCATGCGGTCGGTGATGCAGATGTTCGACTGGTACTTCTTCGCCTCCATGAGCTTCTCCATGCCTGTATGGAGGTAGCCGATGTCGGGTTTGGTCGAGATGACGACCTCGCCGTCGAGCTCGAGCTCGAGGCGGAGCACGCCGTGCGTGGACGGGTGCTGCGGGCCCATGGAAAGGGTCATCGTCGAGCCCAGTTCCCGCTCCTTGAGCTCGTTGATGTCGATGATGCCGGACGCGTCCTCGGCGTAGATCGTCCGCTGGGCCGGGGGCCTTCCCGGGCGCGATCGCTCGCGCAACTGGTCCTGATCGAGTTCCATGCTCTGCCCTCTAGAAATCGTCGTAGCCGCGCACGGGAAAATCCTTGCGGAGCGGATGCCACTGAAATTCGTCGGGTGTCAGAATGCGCCGAAGGTCCGGGTGCCCTTCGAAGACGATGCCGAACATGTCGAACGTCTCGCGCTCGTGCCAGTTGGCCGTCTTCCAGATGGAAGTCACGGAATCGATCGTCGGCTCTTCCGACGGCAGCTGCGCCTTGAGACGAAGGCGATGACCCAGCGGGAGAGAATACAGGTGGTAGATGACCTCGAAACGCGGTTCCTGATCGAGTCCGAGATCGACACCGGTCAAATCCGACAGGAGATTGAACTGGAAGCGCGGATCGTCGCGAAGATACGAGCAGACCTCGAGGATGAAACCCGGGTCGACGTACGCAGAAACTTCGCCGAGCCCCTCCCGAGTGCCACGAATCGCCTCCGAGAAACGCTCACGGAGCGCCGCGATGTCCTCAGCAGCCGGAGCCTTCGCCATACCGTTACGCCTCCCGCCCGACGAGCGCCGGCTCTTCCAGCATCGGCACGTCCGGATGGTTTCGCAGGCTGTCGGTCTGGATCTTCTCCTGGAGTTTCATGATCGCGTAGATGAGCCCTTCCGGTCGCGGCGGGCAGCCGGGCACGTAGACGTCCACCGGCACGACCTTGTCGACTCCCTGAAGGATTGCGTAGTTATCGAAAATCCCGCCGACCGACGCGCAGACGCCCATGGAGATGACCCATTTCGGCTCGGGCATCTGGTCGTAGATGCGTCGAAGGACCGGCGCCATTTTCTTCGAGACCCGGCCTGCGACGATCATCACGTCCGCTTGACGTGGACTTGCGCGGAAGGCCTCCGCACCAAATCGCGCGACGTCGTTGCGGGGAGCGGTAATCGCCATCATTTCGATCGCGCAACACGCAAGCCCGAAGGTCGCCGGCCACAGGCTGGACTTGCGCGCCCAGTTGACGACCCAGTCGAGGCGCGTCGTCAACACCTCTGGCAACGCATTTACGACTCTGTTCTCGAGACCCATGTGCTAGTTCCTCGTCCGGGACGGTCCGCGCGACGCCCGAGTTACCGATTCCATTCGAAGACGCCCTTCTTCCAGATGTAGAGCAGTCCGGCGAAGAGCACGCCGATGAACAGCATCATTTCGGAATAGAAGAGCAGTTGAAGGACCTTGTCGGGGCTGTCGAGTACTCGGCTGAAGCCGACGGCCCACGGAATGAGGAAAATCGCCTCGATGTCGAACAGCAGGAAGATCATCGCGACGATGAAGAACCTGACCGAGTGACGCTCGCGCGCCGAGCCGACCGGATCCTTGCCGCACTCGTACGGCATCAGCTTCTCTTTGGTCGGCTTTTTCTGCCCGATGAGGCGCGATGTCGTCAGCAGAATCGCCGCAAGACCGCCCGCCATGGCGAGCATCATGAGGATCGGGATGTAACTCACCAGCACGCTGGTTCCACTCGGAGCGGCCGTCTGCTGGAGCAGAAGCGCCAGACCTACTGTCTCATCCACACGAGCCTCCTCGAATTGTCCAGATCTGGACCATTACGGACTTCGCCGCCACTGTTCTCAGGAGATTGTGCACATTAGTACAATGTCGAATTCTGTGTCAAGAAACGGGCCTGCCGGCGTCAGGATGGTGCTTTCGTCACCCAATCGGTGTGCCAGCCCTTCCCACCGGTGCCACACTTCCCTCGCGATAACGAATGACGAACTCCTGGGTGACGTTGTAGGACGCGTTGCCTGCCGTGACTTTTTCCGATGACTCGGCACAGAACTCGAAGGAATCCCGCGTGACTCTCACTTCACGAAAAACGTAGCTGTTGCGCTCGGCCCCGTTCGCGAGACTCGAGTCGATCAAGCCTGCGCCTGCGAGCTCCGAGAATGTTCCGTACCTCGACTGTCGGGCGAAATAGTCCCTCTCGGCCTTTGCGATAACGCGCAGTGTTCCAATCGCGGCGGCCTCGTTCGCCGCTGCGCGAGCGCGGATGAGGGACGGAATCGCGATCGCGGCGACGATTCCAACGAACACGACTCCGACGGCCAGTACCGCGACGACGATGGCAACTGTCTGACCCGTCGAGCTCCCCTTGGACGCTGCTGGCCGATTGTAGGGGGAAGGCGCCACCCACCCCCCGGAGGGGGCTCCGATGACAGGCGAGAAAGTCTCACCGCATCGCCCGCACGCACTCACGTTCGGCGGGTTGTAGAGACCGCATCTCCTGCACACAAGCGTGTTCATCGGGGCCTTTCAGGCGAACTAATTCGGGAACCACCGGGGTCGAGGCGGCAAGAATGTCAACGGGCCCATCGTATGTCAAGGAATCGCGGCACTGGGCGGGCACTCACGTGGCCATCGTTGCGGCTCTTCCTGTCCGTATGCTAAGTTGCGCCCTTAGAACGATGCTGACCGGATACAATCAGGACGTCCAGGCCGGGGACGAACTCCTCCACGTACAAACCGAAGACAAGGGGCGCGACAAGGCGTTGCTGGAGACCCTCGTCTATCGGGGAGGCACGATCATCGCCGCCAAGCGAACGTCCTACGCCGAACAGCTGGCCTCGGGGACGCTCAACGACGCCGACCTCGGCGAGATCCTCAAGAAGCAGCATCAGATCATCGTCGCCATCCTGAAGGCCGGTAAGGTCGAAGAGCTCGTTCGCGCGTCGCAGAAGGCCGCCGCCAAGGAGGCCGGTGAGGATTCGCCGGTTCCTGTCGCGCCGCTTCCGCCACCGACGCCACCGCCTCCTCCGCCTGTTGTGGAAGTCGAACAGGTCGAGGTCATGACGTTGACTCCGGAGCCCGTGCAGCCAGTGGTGCAGCCGGATTCGTGGGAGCCGATGTTCCCGCAGCCGGCGCCACAAGAGCCTCGCCCCATTGCCGTCCCCGAACTGGACGCCGCTGGCCGCGCCGTCATTCAACGCGTGACCGGCCCGCTCACGGGAGAGCTGGACCTCGACAAGATCATCTCCGATTACCTGCAAAGTGGTCTGCAGAAAGAGAAACTGCGGCTGCGACTACTTGGACGAACGGATTTTCTCGCCGGAGACACCGTCGTTCTGCAGGTCCAAGCCACGCGTGGCACCGGACAGCCGATCGAGGCAGCTTCGGTCGTCGTCAAGGTCATCGGCACGGCGTTCAAGCCTCAGATCTTCCCCGGTCGCACGGACCGTGAAGGAATCGCATCATTTAATATCGTGCTGCCCACATTCACTGCCGGCAGCGCCGCGGTTGTCGTCCAGGCATCGTCGAAGTACGGCGATGGCGAGATCAAACACCTGATCCGAAGGCGATGACCGACCAGATACAGCTCACCGTGAACGGAGAAACCCGGACTTTCGACGCCGGTATCTCCGTCGACGGCCTCCTTTCCGTCCTCGGGCTTCCCGGTGAACGGATCGCCGTCGAACTCAATCGCCGCGTCGTGCAGCGGAAGGACTGGCCCGAACGGATCCTTCAGGACTCAGATCGAGTCGAAATCGTCCACTTTGTAGGCGGCGGCTAGGACATGTGCAGATGAGTGACACTTTTTCGATCGCCGGTCGCGAGTTCTCGTCGCGGCTCATTCTTGGATCAGGCAAGTTCCCTGACTTCAGTACGATGCGTGACGCATACGCAGTCGCCGAGACCGAGATGGTGACGGTTGCAGTCCGGCGCATCGATCTCGGTGATCGATCGGGAAAGTCGTTGCTCGACTTCATCGATCCGAAGATCCACCTCCTGCCGAACACCGCAGCCTGCTACACGGCCGACGACGCCGTTCGCACGGCACAGCTGGCGCGCGAGGCCCTCGGAACCAACTGGGTCAAGCTCGAGGTAATCGGATGCGAACGCACGCTGTTCTCTGACAACGTCGGACTCGTCGCCGCGACCGACGAGTTGGTTCGCGACGGGTTCGTGGTCCTTCCCTATCTCAATGACGACCTGATCACCGCTCGGCGACTCATCGATGCCGGAGCTGCGGCCATCATGCCGGCGGCGGCACCGATCGGATCAGGTCTGGGAATTCAGAACCTCACAAACCTGAGGATCCTGCGGGAGCAGATCGACTCAGTGCCGCTCATCGTGGATGCGGGTGTTGGCACCGCATCGGACGCAGCACTGGCAATGGAGCTCGGCGTGGATGCAATCCTCATGAACACAGCTGTGGCAGCAGCCGAGCACCCGATTCTCATGGCGGAGGCAATGAAGCTCGCGGTTCGGGCCGGACGTCTTGCCTTTCAAGCCGGTCGAATGCCGAAGCGGCTCTATGCCAACGCCAGCAGCCCATTGGCCGGCGTAATCGAGTAGCGGTGCGCGCGTCGTGAATGCAACCGGTCATCGACGTGCCGTCAAGCCAAGGCGGCTCGCGGGCGTCGAATACGAGCAGGAAGCATGGAGCGACGGTTATCACGTTGTCGCCGGACTCGACGAAGTCGGGCGTGGTGCGCTCGCCGGCCCGGTCGTCGCCGCAGCCGTGGTGCTCGATCGTGAGCGGATTCCGGACGGACTCGCCGACTCGAAGACTCTTTTGCGGGTTCGACGCGAGGCGCTGAACTCGGCGATCACCGATTCCGCACTTGGCGTCGCGATCGCCTGCATCGAGGCGCCCGAGATCGACGCCACGAACATCCTGCGAGCGACCCTTGCCGCCATGCTGAAGGCGGTCGGCGCCCTTCCGGTCGCTCCGGACTACCTCCTCGTCGACGGCAATTCCCGAATTCCGGAATGGACAGGAACGCAACGCACCGTCGTCGCCGGAGACTCTGCATCCGCGAGCATAGCCGCTGCTTCGATCGTCGCAAAAGTCGCGCGCGATCGCCTGATGGCGGGGTACTCCGAACAGTGGCCGGAATACGGGTTTGCCGATCACGTCGGATACGGCACGGCGGCGCACATGGATGCCATTGCCCGCCTCGGACCGTGCCCGATTCACCGTCGCACTTTTCGCGGAGTTTTGACGACCAGCCTGTTCGCGGGAATCGACTGAACCCCAACTTCTCGTAGGACTTGCGCAGAGTGCAAAATTGACACTCCAGAATGCGTGTGGTACGGTCGGCCAATCGTTGCAGGCCTATTCCGGGAACTAGAAGCGCTCTATGACCTTCAACAAAGCGAAAGCTCTGCGCCAGGCCGAGAAGCACGTGCAGCAGGGCAAGGTCAACGCGGCGATCGACGATTACACGAAGATTGCCGAGTTCGACTCCTCGGACCTGACCGTCGTAAACACGCTCGGGGATCTCCTCGTGCGCGCCGGTCGTGTTGAAGAAGCGATCATCAACTTCACGAAGATCGCCGAGAGCTATCGCGAGAACGGCTTCACGCTCAAAGCCATCGCGATGTTCAAGAAGATCTCGAAGCTGAATCCCCAGAACGTCGAGATCTCGCTGAAGCTCGCCGCGCTCTACTCTCAGCAGGGACTGCTCGTCGAGGCCCGTCAGCAGTATCTCCAGGTCGCGGACTCGTATGCCCGGAGCGGGAAGACTCAGAAGGCCCTCGAGGTCTACCAGAAGATTGCTGATCTCGATCCCGAGAACACTTCGGTTCGCATCAAGCTCGCCGAAACGTATCTTCGCGAGAACATGCGCGATCAGGCGCACGACGCATATGTAGCCGCCGGGACCGAGCTGATTCGAAAGGGCAAGGTCGACGTCGGCCTCGACGCGTGCCTTCAGGCGCTTGCGATCAACCCCGAGTCGAAGTCGGCGCTTTCGGCCGTGTCCGACGCCTACATCTCGCGAGGCGAGCCGATGCGGGCCATCGACCTCCTCAAGACGGCATTCGACAAGAATCCCGGCGACGTCGAGCTCATCGAGGTCCTCGGCAGGACTTACCTCGCCGCCGACATGATGGGAGAGGCCGAAAGCGCGTTTACGACGCTGGTTCAGCTCGACAAGTCCAGGTACCAGAACGTGCTCGACGTCGGGCGCAAGTATGCCCAGCACGGCCAGCTCGACCGGGCGGCCGAACAGCTCGACCGCTGCGTCGATGTGCTCATCAGCCGTCGGGAGGAAGACCGCGCCATCGACTTCCTCCATACGCTGCTCGACAAGAACCACAACCACATTCCGTCGCTGCAGCGCCTCGCCGACATCTACCAGCGGATTCGCGAAGATCACAATCTCATAGCGACTCTCGAAGCGCTCGTCGAGGCGGCCGTACGATCGGGCCAGACCGTCGAGGCGATCGACGCCCTGAAGCAGCTCGTGAGGCTCGAGCCCGATAATCCGACGCATCGTCAGCGCCTTCAGTCGCTTGGCGTCAATACCGAAGAGATTTCGACAACGCCGACGGGTCCGTTCGCGCAGCGTCACGCTCCGTCGGTCTCTGTCGATGACGATCCGTCGATTCAGCGAGACATCAGCGACGCCGAGCGGATGGCTCGTGGCGGTGACATCACGTCCGCCATCATGATCCTCGAGCAGATCGTCGACCGGGCTCCGGAGAGTATCGAGGCGCGAGAGCACCTCAGGCAGCTCTACACCGCCCAACGGATGGAAGATCGAGCCGCCGTTCAGTGTCTCGAGCTTGGACAGCTCTATACGCGAATCGGCGAGTACGGAAAGGCTCGCGAGATGGAGGAGCTCGCCGAGGTGCTCAACCCGGCCAGGTCCCCGTTCTCCAGCGACGCATCCGTTGCCTCGAAGTCATCCTTCGAACTGGACGCCGGCGGATTCGACGTCGCAGCCGAACAGCCCGCGGGCTCCTCGGGATTCGACATGTCCGGCGGTTTCTCGATCGGTGCCGACGACGATGGTTTTGGTGCGTTCGAGATCTCCGGTGCGTCGGGCGGCGGCGAGTCGTCGTGGGCACCGGCTCCTCCCCCGGTCCCGGCTGGGTCCGGATCGCTTGCGACCGACGCCGTACTTCGCGACGAGCTCGAGGGCGTCGACTTCTACATCGCCCAGGGATACCTCGAGATCGCGAGAGACACTCTCGATCGGCTTGCGACTACGTACCCTGATCATCCCGAGATCATGCGGCGGTATACGAAACTCCGATCCACGGCCGATCTCAAGGCACAGATGGATCGCATCGGAACCGGAGAGGTCGCCGCTGAACTGTCTGCTCAGGTCGAGGAGCCCGTCGAGTCCGAGTTCGACCTGTCTTCAATGTTCACCATTGACGCAGGTGAAGCGGCGGCCGACGAGAACGAAGCGCTGAGGAGCCGTCCGTCGCCGTTCTCGACAAGTGAGCTCCCACCGATCGAAAGCGTGCGGGCACCCGAGTCGTCGCCCACCGGAGGCGAATTCTCCGCGATCACGCTCGGGGACTCGGGACAAAGTGTATTCGACATCTCGACCGAGTCGGTCGGTTTCGACATAGCATTCGAACCTGAGCCGGCCTCCCCTGAGGTTGTTGAGGCTGCTCCAATCGATGCCGCCGATCTCCTCGCGCCGTCTTTCGGAGATCCATTCGAGGTCGTTGCGGATGTCGATGCAGGCGCCGGCGCATTCACGATCGAGCCTGAAGTCGAGGCTGAGCCAGAGGGCGATCTGCTCGACGACCTTCTCGACAATCTTGACGACAAGTTCCTGGCCATCGAGTCGCGAAAGGGCGCGGGCGCTTCCGGCGGAATCGGCGGCTCGGCGGAACCGGTTGAGCTCGGGGAAGCCGTAGAGGCCGAGGAAGAGGACAGCGTCCTTCAGGACATTTTCGAAGAGTTCAAGAGCACGTTCGAGACCGACACGCTCCAGGACTTCGATACTCACTACAATCTGGGTATCGCGTACCGCGACATGGAGCTGCACGACGATGCGATCGAGGAGTTCCAGTCCGCAATCCGCGCTACGTCGCAGAATGCGCCAGATGGACGATACGTGCAGTGCTGCAACATGCTCGGTCTCTGTTTCATGGCCAAGGACATGCCACGGCTCGCCGTGATGTGGTTCCGAAAGGGACTCGAGACGCCAAACCGCCCGGAAGACGAGTATCAGGCTCTCCGATTCGATCTTGGCCTTGCCTACGAACGTCAGGGTGACCTCGAGGCGGCGATCGATGTCTTCTCCGAGGTCTACGCGATCGACATCAACTACCGGGAAGTGAGCGACAAGCTTCGCGAGTTGCAGTCAACCCGCAAGAACTCCTGATCCGTGATGCGTTCGTTTTCGGCCAAGCTCACCGTCGTCCTCTACATCCTGGTGTGTTTCGAAATCGGGGCGTTGCTCGTCTTTCTTCCGTGGCATCGCACGTGGCAGGAGAACAATGTGTTGTTCCTGCTGACGGAATGGCTCGAGTGGCCGTGGCTGCGGCAGTGGATCGTGAGTGGATGGGCGCGTGGGTTCGTGACCGGTCTCGGACTGATCAACATTCTCATCGGGGTCCGGGAGATCGTCAGCTTCTCTCGGACGGTACGCTCGATTGGCGGCGATTCAGCTCTGCCTGATCTCTGACCGGACGGCGTTCGGGACGGGGGTGGCCGCTTGCGATGCCGTCATCCGACTGGCCCGCGATGCATCCACGGCAGGAGTCGACTGGATTCAGGTCCGCGAGAAGGATCTTTCGGCCCGGGACCTCTTCGAACTGACTCGTCGAGTCGTGACGGCAGCGTCGATCGGAAGCGCTCGAGTCCTCGTCAACGACCGCTTCGACGTTGCGTTGGCGGCAGGTGCGCACGGCGTCCACCTGACGACGACGTCGATGAGTGCGCGAATCGTCCGGTCCGCGGTCGGGTCGCGCCTCGTCATCGGAGCGTCGACGCATTCCGAGGAGGAGGCCAGGGCGGCGTCCGAAGACGGCGCGGACTTCGTCGTGTGTGGACCTGTATTTTCGACGCCATCGAAGGCCGGTTACGGCGACCCGCTCGGCCCAGGTGAAGTGGACCGTATCGCTTCCATCGCTGGCCTTCCATTGCTTGCGCTTGGAGGCATCGACGAGCAGTCCGCCGGTCTCGCCCTGGGCCGCGCGGTCTCTGGCATCGCGGCGATCCGGATGTTCCAGGACGCCTGGAGATCCGGAGGAAGCGACGAGATTCAGCAGGTCGTGAATCGACTCAGATCGCTTCGCTGAAGAGGTGCCGCGATCGAGGTTTCGCCGGCGGCGTCTGACCGACATCGTCTCGGGACGTCGCCTCCGCCAGCGTGTTATTCTTCGGGCTTCGCTTCGTTGAGCGCGACCGAACATGAAGACGGTACTCGTCATCGCCGGATTCGATCCTTCCGGAGGCGCTGGTGTCCTCGCCGATATCAAGGCGATCGCGGCCATGGGGTGCTTCGGCACCGCGGCCATCACGTCCCTGACCTACCAGAATACGCAGGGAGTGCACGGGGCGGCGCATCAATCTGCCGAGACGATTCGGCGACAGATCGATCCACTGCTCGACGACTTCAACATCGACGCGGTGAAGACGGGAATGCTGCCCACTGCAGAAGTGATCGAGGCGGTCGCCGAGCGCATCGCGACCCACAGTCTCAGGCCAGTCGTCGTCGATCCCGTCGTTCGATCTACCAGCGGCTATGACCTGATCGATGATGCCGCCCTCGAAGCGCTCGTCGCCAGGCTCTTCCCTCTCGCTGCGATCGTGACGCCTAATGCCGTTGAGGCCGAACGTATCGTCGGTCACGCCGTCACCAACGAGGTCGAGATGGAGCGTGCCGCGAGAAGCATGGTATCGATGGGTGCGCGAACGGCCCTGGTGAAGGGCGGTCACCTCGATCTCGGAGGCAACGCCGTCGACGTCCTGTTTGACGGACTGGCGGTCCACACATACTCCGAGCCGCGCATCGCAACGACGAGCACGCACGGAACGGGCTGCACGATGGCGTCGGCGATCGCCGCCGGATTGGCTCGCGGGCGTTCGTTGCCCGTTGCGGTCGCCGCCGCGAAGACTTATGTGGCGCGAGCCATCCGCGCGGCACCCGGGCTCGGAAAAGGACACGGCCCACTCAATCACTTCTACTTTCTGGAGCAGTCGTAATGACGAAGAAGACCACGACGTCGAAAGGCTCGGCAACGGCCGCGGCGAAACCAGCGTCCCGTGTCGAGAAGAAGGCTCCGGCAGCCGCCTCGACGCGTGTCGGGTCAAAATCCGGTGCGAAGCTCGCGGCGAAGGGCTGTGTGCCGTGCGAGGGCGGAGTTCCGAAGCTGACGGCGAAGCAGATATCCAGGCTGCTGCCGCAACTCGATGGCTGGGTCGTCGACGGCGACGCGATCAGGAAGTCGAGGACGTTTTTCGATTTTGTCGATGCAATGGACTTCTGCAATGCGATGGCGGACATCGCGGAGGACGAGGGACATCATCCTGACTTCTGCGTGCACTTCAATCGAGTGGACGTGAAGATCTGGACGCACGCGATAGGCGGGCTTTCGGAGAACGACTTCATACTGGCGGCAAAGATCGACCGGATCGACTGAAGGAGGACAGTGGTGACGACACTGATTCGGCGAGGGCGCGCCGCGGCGACGCTGATCCTCTTGATCTGGTGTGCGCATTTGCCGGCCACCGGCGCGGTGCAGACCACAGTCCCGGCTCCGGAAGCGCCGTCGACCAGCGACAAACTCCTGCTGGATCGGGCCAGGGTGCTCAAGCGACCTGTGTTGACTTCGGACGCTCGACGTCTCGGTCTTTCGGGTATTGTCGCGGTTCGCGTCTCGGTCGATTCCGATGGCGAGGTTGTAGTCGCGCGAGCGGTCACAGGTCCCGAAGGACTTCGTCAGGCCGCAATCCGGGCCGCACGTACGTGGGAGTTCGCGCCGATTGCCGATCCTGATCCTGTGTCGGGTTTTCTGGTCTTCCAGTTCTCGACTGGCGAGGCGTATGCGTCGATCGTGGGACTGAGGGAGCAGGACGTTGCAAGCGGACCGACGCGATTCGACGATCCCGCGGACTCTTCGGCAGTGGAACATGCATCCGGGTCGAATCCGCCTGCCGCCGCCCCGTCGCCTGGAGCGTCGCGCCCGCGCGAAGTACGTCCGACAGAGCGCCTCGCATCCTCGCCGCTGCGTCTTGCGCCTGCGGCCCTGACTGCGCTGGCCACGAAGAAGGCTTCGCCCCGGTATCCGTCCGCTGCCACGTCGGCCAGGATCGAGGGTGTAGTCATCGTCGAGGTTGAAGTCGACGAGGCCGGACGCGTGTCGGGTGCGCGGGCGGTCTCGGGACACGGGATTCTCCGGCCCGCGGCCATAGACGCTGCGAAAAACTGGCAGTTTCAGCCAACCGTCGTCGACGGCGTTCCGTCCAGGGTCATCGGGACGCTGGCTTTTCACTTCAGACTGTAGCCGCGCTAGCCCTGCCGTTTCTTGTTCCGAGTTCTTTATTCCCCGTTCTTTATTCCCCGTTTCCCCGTTCTTTGAGCCGCGAGCGGTAGCGTAGAGGTTTCTATCTGGTGGGAGCGACGACGGAC
>CAZXLQ010000010.1:0-35383 GCA_964641945.1 uncultured Clostridia bacterium | reverse complement strand
TACCTGCTGCAAGACGTTGGCGGTCGGCAGGGTCGTCTCTGGGGCGAAGGCGTCGCTCGCGCGCAGAAGCTCGGACTCATCGACGAATGTCGCCGGCCGACGTTCCAGAATCCCACGTGGGGCCGCATCCCCAGAATGCCGTCCAAAGCCTGGTACCGAAAGTGGTCCCGGTTTTGCGAGTGACTCTCGGCTGAAGAGGAGTGAAAATGGTCACGAAGGTCTACAAGTTCTGGCTTCGTCCTCCGCACGAGAACGCGGACCTGGTTCGCAAACAGATTCGCCTCGCACACGAGTACCGCAACAAGCTCGTCGAGCTGGCGCGGGCAGAGAGGGGAGAACTGCGAGCCTTGGAAGGAACGTACGGCAACATCGCAGCGATCAGGGCGACGGCGGATGCGGCGAAGACTGCTTGCGACGAAGCCTATTTCGCCATCAAAGCGCACAAGCAGGGAAGCAGGAAGCGATCGGTCCCGGATGCGCTCCGCGAGGCCTATGCCTCGGCCAAAGCCAACAAGGCCGCCGCTGTTCAGGCGCTCAGCGAGGCGCGAGAAGCGTACCGAAAGGACTTGCTGGACATCGAAGAGAAGCGGAAGCAGATCGCCGACAAGTACCACGAGCTACGGAAGAAGGCCCGCGCCACGTGTGGGGTGTACTGGGGCACCTACCTGGGAATCGAGGCCGCTGATGCACAGGCCAGAGAAGACTCTCCGCTCTGGTGGGATGGTCAGCCCAACGATCCGGAGTTCGTCCGGTGGCAGGGCGAGGGAGCCGTCGGAGTGCAGATCCAGGCCGGACTGAAGGTCGAGGACATGATCAGCTCTCGGTCTCGGTATCTCCGCATCGAGGAGGCCCCGCTGCCTCCGAACGCCGATCCGAAGAGCAAGAAGACCGCGAAGCGACGCTACTGTGTCCTTGCAATGCGAGTGGGCTCCGAAGGTCGGGATCCGATCTGGGCCCGATGGAAGATGGTCATGCATCGGCCGCTTCCGGCCGACGCAGTAATCAACTGGGCCAAGGTGAAAGTCGCGAAGATCGGCGCACGCGAAGAGTGGCACTGTCTCATCACCGTGAAGACCTCCGAGAACCGCAGGCACCGCCCTATCATCGAAGCGGAGAACCGATTGGCCGTCGACATCGGCTGGCGGGTACGCGAGGACGGCCTGCGTGTCGCCGCGTGGCGGTCCGACAGCGGTGAGCACGGATTCCTCATGCTCAACTCACACATGCTCGGAGGATTCGACCAGTCCGAAGCCATCAGGTCTGTGCGGGACAAGTACCTGCTTGCCGGGTTCGACAAAGTCGACGACGACAAGATGAGCAAGCTCGGTGACGAGAGGGCTCATCAGATCAAAACACGGCTCTTGTCGATGCTGTACAACGACAAGCTCGGAGACAGGCTCGTCTCCGTCAAAGACCGGCTGCTCTCGCTCATCTCCGGCTTGACCTTGCCGGACTGGTTTCCCAAGAACATCTACCAGTGGAGAGGGCATGCGCGCTTCGCACGCCTGGAGAGGCATTGGAAGCAGAACAGATTCGACGGAGACGACCTCGCTTACCAGCTTCTCGCTAACTGGCGCTACCGCGACCATCATCTTCGCGAGTGGGAGTGCTCCCAGCGCGAGAGCAACCTGCGAGACAGGCTCGACTTCTATCGCAAGTTCGCCGCAGCGATGGCTCGCAGGTACAGCTCGCTCGTGATCGAAGACTTCGACACGAGCAAGATCGCTCGAAAGCCGAGCGCGGAAGAGCAGGAGGGTGACAACGCGGCGGCACGCGGGATGAGGTTCGTGGCTTCGACGCACGAACTGCGTGGCTGTCTTATCAACGCGTTCGGGGGCGACTTCGTCAAGGTTCCTGCGGCGTACACGACGCAGGTCTGCTCAGCATGCGGCTCGCTCGAAAAGTGGGATCAGAAGTCCGAAGTCGAGCACGTGTGCTCGGCGTGCGGTACAAAGTGGGACCAGGATGACAATGCCTGCCGAAACCTGCTTGCCTATCGCGAGCGCCCCGGTGCTGACGAAAGGACGGCACCCGCTCGCAATCGAAAAAAGCCCAACAACAGCAGTGAGGTGAACGAGTCGAAGTGGACGAAGATCAAGCGGAAGAGTCAGGAGAAACGCACACGCGTCGAGGCCGCTCGCAAAGCGGCGTCAGAGGCCGCAGAATGATTCGGGTTCTACGGGACCTGTCGCAAGGGCTGCCCAGCGCCCTGAAGCTGGTGACGAGAAGCTCGGCCAAGGTGACCCGCCCCCGCCTGCGCGTCGCAAGGGCTGCCCAGCGCCCTGAAGCTGGTGACCCGTCGCGAAAAAGGTCGTCGTCAACGGTGTCGTGTCGCAAGGGCTGCCCAGCGCCCTGAAGCTGGTGACCGCTTCGCTCCGCATCCTCGCGCTTGTTGCGTTCCGCGTCGCAAGGGCTGCCCAGCGCCCTGAAGCTGGTGACTTAGGAGCCCGGTGAGGGGGATGGCTTCGTCTGCCGATCGCAAGGGCTGCCCAGCGCCCTGGAAGCTGGTGACCTTGAGGAAAGGCTCTTGAACAAAGGCCGCTCGGCGCCCTACAAGCCGATGACATCCAGGTGCGGCTCGGGTGCTAAGATTCGCTCATGAAGTCTCGTCAGACAAGCCGCAAGGTCGCAGTGCGCCGCGGTTCGATCCGCGGCCCCGGCTTCTCCGCGATCGAGTACCGAGGTTCCAACCCGGCCTTCAAGGGACGCGTCGCCGTCGAACGCGGCTCCGGAATGATTGAGTTCCCTTCGCCTTCCCAACTTCGCCGCATTCTACGGGAGGAGGGTATCGAAACCTCGGCCGCAGACACCGCGTTTGGACACATGCCTGGATCTGGACGACGACGCACGAGCCGCAAGTTGAAGAAGAACGGCGGACCGAAGTCGACCGTCATTTCTGCCCGCGAAGGGTTGCTTCAGCTCCTCGTCACCGACGACTCCGGACAAAGCCGGCGTATTCAGTTCGCAGCCTACTCGGGCAAGGACGAACGACTTCGTGGCACCGTCCTCGCGACCGAGATGGACCGCGGGCACCGAGAGAGCATCATCCGGCAGCAGGACATCGAGTCCACCATGGAAGCCTTCGGAGTTCCGTCCAGTACCACGAAGAAGGTCTTCCGGCACCTGCTGACGGGGCGTGTGCAGGCGCCCCTCGCGACCGCGCTATCAGGGTACGGTGGCCGCAACACCACGATCGGACACATGGGCGTCGTCGGAGATCTCGCTATGCCGGTCGCCGGGCTCCGGCGCGGGTCCCTTCTGGCGTTCGTCAAGCCGACCAAACACATCCTCGTCAACTTCGAGGCGAACGACGCTGACAACAAGAACGAGAAGCCGATCCGCTGGGGCAGGGAATGGCCCGGCGGAGATTCTCCCGGCGGGCGAGCTGCGACCTGGGACGATGCATACCGGAAGGCTCAGGAGTTCGGGATCCCCGAAGAAGCATTCCTCAGAGCGTTCGGCTACATGGTCTCTGCCAAGCGACGCAGACAGATTGCCGCGTCGCTCGCGCAGAGCGCGTCGGGCAAGATTTTCGAGCCGGAATAATCCGTCTAAGGTGGGTCGAAAGTAGTTGACACTCAGACTTGCCTCGGCTAAGCAGGGGGCTCTGGGCGCTCTCTCTACTAACCCACACATCAGAGGACCTGGATGACTCTCTCGAAGAGCTTTCAGGGCTCTGGTCTCCTTGCAACCGCCGAAGTGGCTCGCCGGATGGGCGTCCATCGTTCGACGGTTTGGCATTGGATCAAGACCGGGGCTCTGAAAAGCGAACGGCACGGTGCCTTTCTTGGCGTGAAGCAGTCGGAGCTGGACCGCTTCTCGTCGATCTACCAAACGGCTGTGCCCGAACCGCGAAAGGCAAAGCGGAAGGCAGCCAAGTCCAAGCGGAGGAAGGCGTGATGAGCGACGACACGAAGATCGAAGCGGTGGATGGCGATGCGGTGATCAGCACGGCTGCGTTGGCCGACTTCGGCTTCATCATGCCGATCGCGAGCCCGCAGGTGCTGCGGGCCGCATTCGCGGAGAAGCAGAGGCTCTACGCTGCCATCCTCGACGAGAACGACTACATCTTCACGGTCTCCTACGTCGAGCAGGGCAAGACGCGGCAGGCCATCTACTCGCGCCGAGCCGATGCGGAGAAAGCGGCGACGACCTATGGCGTGCCCTACAGGGCTTCGCCCAAGAAGAGCGGCGTCGTGAAGCTCGCAGCCGCCCTCGGCATCCAGGCAAGCCGGCAGTACACCAAGGGGCTGCCCGAGGACCCCTCCGCCACGTTCTCGTACGTGATGTACGAAGCGGTTCACAACCGCACCGGGCAGAAGGCAGAGGGCATCGGCTGGTGTGACGAGAAGGAGCGCGCCAAGAGGCACGACATCATCGCGACTGCCGACACGCGAGCCTTCAACCGGGCTGTGCTTCGGCTCGCCGGATTCGGCGACGTGAGCGCAGACGAGATTCTCGCCGGGGCTTCGACCGATGAGAACCTTCCGGTCGTCGTGCTCGACACGCAGCAGAAGAAGCCCGCAGCGCTGCCTCCACCCAGTGCTGATGAGGTGCAGCTCGCCATGCGAGCCTGGGCCAAGGAGGTCGACAATCGCGGCGAGTTCGCACCAGCAGCCCAGCAGTCGACGCAGTCCGCTCGTGAGCTGCGAGCCCGAGCCCGTCGCGGCTCCGAGACGGCTGCCAAGTCCATGGGAAGCCAGGGGCTGTCCTGGGACGGTCTCGCATCCGACGGCGTCGGGTTCGAGCCGTTCACAGTCGAAGTGCCGAACGTCCTCCCGAGCGACTTCGCGAAGGTGAGAGAAGCGCACGCCGAGCAGACTGGCGGTACCCAGAAGACGGGATGGGATCTGTCCGGCAAGGGCTCGGAGCACGACGACAAGCCCATCGGAGCGCCGTCCGAGACGACCCGGGAGCGAGCCGCGGCGGGAATCCCCTCGCCGTCCGACGAGTCCGACACCATCACCACGCAGCAGGCCAAGATCCTGAGCGACATGCTGCTGGAGAAGCTCGGCACGAAGGACGCCGCTCGCGAGTGGCTTCAGAAGAACGCTGGCGTGGACCGGAGCGTGAAGGTTCAGGCACGGCAGTACGAGTCTGTGATCAACAAGCTGAAGAAGGAGGGCTGAAGGAATGCCGCAGGTCAAGGTCACCCACGATTCGCTCACGGACGAGGCTGCGAAGGAAGCGCCGAAGCGTGAGCCTGTTCCGGCCGGAGACTACATCGCAACCATCGCCGCCGCTCCGCTCGGGGTCACGAAGGGATCGCCTCCGCTCCAGAAGATCACCGTCGAGTTCCACATCCTCTACGAGTGCAAGGAGCCGAAGGACACGACCCATGAGGGGCGGCACGTCTACCAGGACTACATCTTGGAGAAGGACCCTCGTCAGCCGGACATGACCCAGCAGCGACGGCGGGAACTGCGGATGCTGCTCGACGCCACTGGTGTCGCCTACACCGACGAGGGGTTCAACTCCGACCATCTGGTCACGAAGTCGGTCAGGATCACCATCAAGCACCGCAAGGGGAAGCAGCCCGACGAGGATGGCAATCTGCCGATCTTCACGAACGTCGTGAAGGTGGACACCGCCGAGACGATCAACACCGACGAGCTGGCCTGAGGTTCAACATTGGCCGCCGGGGAACCGCACTTTCCTCGGCGGCCGACTCGTCTCTGGAGGTGACAGGTTCATGCCGTTCGTTCGCATGCCCACGATCGTGACCGTGCCCGACATGCCTGCGACGCTGCCGGACTGGAGAACATGGACTCCGCAGCCCGGCACGAAGGAGGTCAGCCACGTCGAGGTGATCGGCCCAGGTCCGAAGATCTCTCTCGCCAATGCAGAGCGATCTGCGGCGGAACGCGTGGTCGATGTGCCCATGGCAGCACGCGGCACGAGCCAGGTGATTCACCTGCGGCCATACCAGATCGAAGCCATCGATGCAGTCCACGAGTCGTGGACACGCGGTGCCAAAGCACCGCTGGTCGTGCTTCCTACGGCATCGGGCAAGACGATTTTGGCCGCCGAGATCATGGCTCGCCTTCACAGCGCGTCGCTTGGAAAGTCTCTCTTCCTTGCACACCGAAAGGAGTTGCTCGACCAGACGGCTCAGAAGATTTCCCTCGTCTCGCCCAACACTCGTGTCGGCGTCGTGCAGGGCAAGAGGGACGACCTGGGACGCGAAATCACCGTCGCCTCGATTCAGACCATCGGTCACAAGAGCCGAAAGCGTCTTCAAGCACTCATGGAGCACGGGCCCTACAGGTTGCTCGTCTTGGACGAGGCACATCACTCAGTAGCTCCACAATGGGAACGAGTCATCAGAGATCTGCGGGACTCCAACCCGGACATGCTGATGATGGGAATGACGGCGACGCCGGGAAGAGAAGACGGTGTCGCCCTCGACCGCGTCTTCGACGTCGTCGCCTACGAACGCAACGTCCTCGACATGATCCGCGACGGCTGGCTCGTGCCGCCCCGCGGGTTCAGCGTGAAGATCAACGTCGACCTGAATCAGGTCGACACGCGAGACGGCGACTACGTCACATCGCAGCTCTCTGCTGTGATGAACACGCCGTTCGTGAACCGGGCCGTTGTGTCCGCGTGGCAACAGTACGGATTCGATCGCCGGATGATCGTGTTCGCCGTCGACGTAGCGCATGCCCACGCGCTCGCTCAGGAGTTCACGGACGCTGGCTACCCGGCGGAAGCGATTGACGGATCGATGGAAGCCGCCGACCGGCAAGCTCGACTCGACATGTTTCGCCAGGGTCAGATCAAGCTGCTCGTGAACTGCGAGTTACTGACCGAGGGCTACGACGATCCAAGCATCGAAGGGATCGTCTTCGCTCGTCCGACTCAATCACAGAGTCTTTTTATCCAGTGCATCGGGCGAGGTCTCCGTCTTCACCCAGGCAAGACCGAATGCATTATCATTGACTGCGTCGGCAACTCGGACAAGCACCAGCCCGTGCAGCTTGCCTCGCTGGCCGGCTTCGACCCAGAAGGCTTCTTCGGTCGAGCGAAGAAAAAGGGGGAGGAGCTGGCTCCCGACGAAGAGACGCCAGAAGTCATTGATGCGACCCTCGTCGACGGCAAAGAGTTCGCGTTTGCGAAACGCCCGAGTGGGGTCTATCAGTGGCGCGAGACGCAGTTCGGGTGGGTGCTTCGGATCCCGAAGATCGGCTACTTCCTCGTCGCATGGAGCGACAAGGCGCATCGAAAGGCAACGATCCGCTTCTTCGACCAGCGCCCCGGCCGCAAGCACAGCCCGCCCAAGCAGGTCGTGCGAGAACCGGTCGATTTCGAGCTGGCCTACGGCATGGTGGAGGGAGAGTGCGACCGCATCTTCCGCGCTCGCAGTCGACGCGACAAAGAGGCCGAAGACGAGAGAGATGAGCCGGTGTCATCGTTCGTTGATCTCGACGAAGGGCTCGACGAGGCGACGGTGACGACCGAGTCATTGATGCTCAAGGACGCGAAGTGGCGTGAGAATCCGACAAGCGAAAAGCAGCACGAGCTGCTCCGCTCTCTCGGCGTGAAAGAGAAAAGCATCCCGGAGACGGCCGGAGAGGCATCCGACCTTATCACGCTCCTTCGCATCGAGAGAGACTTGAAGATGCGTGAACCGCCGACGGAGAAACAGCTCTGGTACCTCAAGCTCAACAACCTGCCGTTCTCCGACGACATCACAAAGGGCGGAGCGGCGAAGCTCATCTACGAGCACCGAAGGGCCACCGGCAGATGACGGGCAGGCCTCCGCAAGACTGGGACAGCATGTCGGGCAACGCGAAGGCTCGGCTGCTCGCTCGCGTCGTCAGCTATCTCGTCCGCTCTGTCTGCTTCGGAGAGGCGAAGATCACGTACAAGGACCTGGCGAACGTTCCGGAGCTGGGATTCGCGCCAGACGGCGACCGGGTCGTTTTCGCTACCAGCGACCAGCAACCATCGAAGAGACACCTCTACGTGCTCGTGCGGGATCCTGATGGCGCCTGCACGCTGCACCGAATGGACGAGGAGGCGCCTGGACCGGACGGGATGACCGTCGCAACTTTCCTCGCGCCAAGCGAATCGGCGGCTCAACGAATCGCCGAACGAATCGCCCAGGAGAACGTCGAGGAGAACCAACCTTAGCAGTCGCGCCGATCGCGCCAGGACCCCACTATCATGAGAGCCCCGATGACGAAAAAACGAACTGGTCTTGCTTCTGTGTCGATCTTCGGTCGGCTATCTGAAAAAAGTCAGTCAATCTTCTGGTCCCGAGTAGACACAAGCGGAGGAACTGACGCTTGCTGGCCGTGGACAGCCCGTGTCAACAGCGAAGGGTACGGACAGTTCGATGCTGCCAACAAGAGCGGTCTGTTCGCACAGCGCGTAGCGTTCGAGCTTCGGGTTCGCCAGCTCGTTCCCGGAGAGCTGGTATGCCATCACTGCGACAACCCACCATGCTGCAATCCAGCACACCTGTTCGTCGGAACCCACCTCGACAACAATCGCGACCGGCACGCAAAGGGACGCAGCGCACCAATCCAGCGACCTGATCCGTCACAGCTTTCACGCGGCGACGATCACTACGCCCGCCAGCACCCCGAGCGCCTTGCCAGGGGAGAACGCCATTGGTCTAAAACGCATCCAGAACGCATTCCGCGCGGAATCGATCATCACGCACGTCGGCATCCTGAGCGTCTCGTGCGCGGAAGCGACAGCCCGAATGCCAAGCTTACCGAAGACCAGGTACGCGATATCAAGCGATTGCTCGCGTCCGACTCCCCCCCAACCAAGGCCGCTCTTGCTCGTGCGTACGGAGTGAGCGAGGGACCTATCTATTCGATCGCGACCGGTCGCTCCTGGAAGCATGTCAAGTGAACGCAATCAATCCATACGGCCTGTGGTACGATCAAAACCTCGTTTTTATCGACACTGAGACGACTGGACTCTCGCCAGAGCTGGATCGTGTCATCCAGCTCGGCCTCGCCCGGTTCGAGCACGGAAAGGTCGTGGACTCCTGGTCCACGTTGCTCTGGTCGGGGGTCGAGGTTCCCGAAGAAGCGGCGCGAGTCCACGGCATCACCACGGACAAGCTCGCCGACGCTCCAACGCTCATCCACACGATCCCCACCATCGTCAAAATGAGCCGCGGCGCGCAACCTGCGGCCTACAACCAGAACTTCGACAAGAAGTTCTTCTTCGCGGAGATTGGCCGCCTCGCTCTCCAGGTCCACAGGCTCCCGCTTCCTCTGTTCGACCTCGAAGTTCCCTGGGTCGACCCTCTCGTTTGGGTCCGACACGTCGACCGCTTCGAGAAAGGTGGCAACAAGCTGGACGTGGCCTGCTACCGGCGTGGGATCCAGCTCTCTTCCGCTCACGACGCGAAAGCCGACGCCATCGCGGCGGGACAAGTTCTGTTCTCGATGCGGGCCGACATCGGCGACATGACGATGAGCGAGCTGCTGAGGCAACAGCAGGTCCTCGGCGAGGCGCAGGAACGACGCCTTGCCGCTTGGAGGTCCAGACAGGGCCGATGATGACCAACGACGACGAGTTCTCCGCCCCACCCGAAAAGACGAGAGGGATCGGCGCCGCTCGCAGGCTCGGAGCGCCCGTCGCCACATGTGACCAATGCGGTATCGAGTTTGTGTTTGACGAGGTAGAGGCGATCTGGGTGCGCTTCTGGAGGCTCGATGGTGAAGAGGACGGTCTTCCATCGCTCGTGTGCTCTGACGCGTGCGCGACGACACTGTCTACCAACAAGCAGCTCGACGGAAAGACCACTAGCATCTGGCGTGGGGACAACCTGCGTGACGAGAATCGGACGTGACCCTTTCCGCTGAAGACAAGATCCGTCTCCTCCGTGAGCTGACCCGCGGCGCCGACGACGTGTTCGCCTTGAGAACCGAAGGCGTCTGGCGCCCTGTTTACTCCGAACTGCCTGACAACCACGTGCGAATGCATCTCGCCGGAGTGTGCGAGCTGGGTAGCTACCCCCTCATCCCCAACAGCAACGCCCTGCCTCTCGTATGGTGGGTCGCCGCCGACTTCGATGGCAAGCGACCTGGCTCGATCTGGGAGCGAGACGTGCAGCGAGCCACCAGGTGGCTTCTCGACACGGGCGCCTGCGTCTTCGTCAATCTCTCGCGCTCTGCGAACGGCGCCCACGTCCGCGTGTTGTTCCGAGAACCGGTACCAGCCTGGATGGCTCGACGATGGATGCTCTCGTGGCTCGAAGAGTCGGGCGTTGCGGCCAACGGTGGAGACGGCGACGACTGGGATCCCATTCCCCCGTCATTCGATCGGCTCATACCGCCTCAGGACACTCTCAACAGAGGATTCAACCGCTTCGGCAAGCGGCTACCGGGAAACCTGATCGGCTCTCCGTTGAACGCTCGCCTCGCAAAGAAGAACGGCGGCAGCTTGCCGCTCGACCCGCAGCGAGTCGCGCACGGCGACTTCAAACCGGACGGACGGCATTGGGACCACGTGGTCGCCGCTCTCGACTCGCGCGCATGGGGAATCGCCGAACTGAGGCAAGCGATGGCAGACATGCCGGGCGCTCTCGAAGAGCCGCTGCCAGACCGTGCGTCGGTGATGCTTCCCGTCGTGACCTCCGAGGTCGAGAAGCTCGACTTCATGATCCGCCTCTGCGAGTTCGCCAAGCAGATGCGCAAGGGCGATCAGCCCTACCATCTCTGGGTCGCACTCGCGTCGCAGCTTCACCGTTTCGGAGAAGCCGGCCGCGTCGCGTTCCACGAACTGAGCGCCATCTACCCTGGCTATAGCGCACGCGAGACAGAGAAGAAGTGGAACGAGACAGCGGGCATGCGACCCGTGCGGTGCGACACTCTGGTCGGCTGGGGCTACCGATGTCCGCATCTCGGATCGAAACGATGCAACGGGGCGAAGGCGCCTACTTATTTTGCCGATCACACCTACGCGGAGATTCTCTGATGCCGATCAAGGTGCCAATGGACAAGGAGCTGTACGACGCCGCGATGAAAATCATCGAGGTGATCGAGCAGAGGCTCATCGACAACCCTCGCCGGGTCGACAACGAAGAAGTGCTCGGAAGCGACCTCGCCGATGCGTACAGCCGATGGCAGTCGATCGCCGTTGCGAAGTACGCGTCCACTCCCGACGCGGGGATAGACGACGTCATCGTTTCTGATCAGCGTCTCGACGGTCGCCGTCACAACAGGCCGCGGCGACCGAAGAAGAACCACGCGTGGAAGGGACGAGCGGTGCTTCCCAAAAGATGACCATCCAGTTGTACAGCGGTCTCTCGATCAGCACAACCGGTTGTGGGTCACCGTCTCTTCCTTGACCCGCACCACTAGGCGTGGTGTGGTAGCGATCCTCGCCAATGCGTTGATCTCAAAAGACGACGCCCCGGGAGCGCGAACTCACCGGGGCGCCAGGACCTTGCAGTGGAAGCTGCCGGGTGGCCCTTGAACACGAAGGAACCGTGTCCGACAAGAAGGTAGTCTCGATCTTGACCCGTGTCCAGCCCACCGTTCAGGAGGTCTGGTGACGACGCGGGAGCAGGATCCGCTCGACGACCCGTTCGGCGACTACGAGCCAACCGTCTCGTTCGCCCTGGTCGCAGCCGAGCAGGCTGCTGAGCGGGCTAGGCTCGCTCGGGCCATCATCGAGAGCCACCTCAACCAGAACCCAAGCGCTGAGAACGTCATCGCTGCGTCCGCGAGGAAGAGCGCAGTCGTGTCCCTCGACCGGCTGGCCTCTCTCGCTGCTTCAGCGCATGCCGAAGTGGAAAACGCCCGAGTCAACTCAGACCAGGCTGCACATGTCTCGGCGGCCATCGAGTTCTTCAACGAGTCGACGCGTGTCTACGAAGAGGTGCAGCAGATCGCCTCCGCCATGCTCTCCGCCGACCAGCCGCCGACCCCGTATGTCGATTCACCGCTTCCATCAACGTCGAGCTGGCATGATGTCGTCAACAAGACCAAGTCGGACACGTTTGCGTGGATCACGCAGAACCGCGGCAACCGCGGCAAGATGCTGGTGCTGAAGCCGAGCCCTTCGGCCGGGAAGCCTTTGCATGAAGACACGCTTGTCACGATGGCCGACGGGTCCCTGAAGGCAATCAAAGAGATTTGTGTTGGAGACCGAGTCATCTCTGGGAACGGCCGTATCACGACGGTTACAAACGTCTTCGATCAAGGTGTTCTCAACGTGTTGCGAATCACTACTCGATCGGGCCGAGAGGTACTGGCAGAAGGCACTCACCGATTCCTTACACAGCGCGGATGGGTAAGAACTGAAGATCTGGCGATCTACAACCGAAAACGCGGTGGACGAAAGCGTAGTTCAGATGTTGGACGCGGAGACGCTTTGAAGGTCCTCACCTTCAACAGACCTACCGCAACCACCTCGATCGGGACCGACCTGGCTGCGTTTCTTGGCTACATGGTCGGCGACGGCTCGTGCGGCAAGTCCGCAAGGTTTACCAATGCCGACCCAGAAGTTGTGAAAGCCTTCACCGAAACCTGCTCAAGGCTCGGCATGACGGTAAGGCATCTTGATCGGTATGACTATTACATCGGCGACTCCAACCACGTCAGTTTGTCCGACCTCAGTCAAGAAGAGCGAGCCGAACGCCGCAATCGTCAGACCGCGGCTGCCTCCAAACGTTTCTACGAAAAGAAGAAGGCCGACACTGCAATCGAACTGTCTTCCTGCAAGAGACGAGGAAAGGTCAGAACACTTCTCGAATACGCCGACCTGTTTGGAAAGTCAGCCAGCCAAAAGTTTGTTCCCGACTGCGTTTTCACCGCTACTGACCAAGAGGTTGTCTCGTTCCTCTCTGCGTATTTTGAATGCGACGGAACTCGTACCGAGGAATGTCGATCCAATCCTGGCGCCTCCTTTTCATCGACCTCCAAGCAACTGCTTGTCGGCGTACAGACACTACTTGGCCGACTCGGCATTCAATCACATCTTCGTCTCAAGAGAGGCCGATACAAGGGACGCGTTCATCTGTCTTGGAGGCTGTCTGTCGTAACATTGTCTCGGTTTTTTTCGATCATGACGCTTCACGGAACGAAGTCGGGACCTACGCGTGCGTCTCTTCGTAGAGAAGCGCGAGACGGTGTGCTCCACGACTCGGTTATTTCAGTAGTCCCCGCCGGTCTTGCCAGGTGTCTGTGCATCACGGTTGCTGAAGACGAATCGTTCGTGGCAAACGACTTCGTCACCCACAACACCGAAACCATGATCGAAGCGGCTCTTGCCGAGCAGAGGCAGAAGCAGCGCGTCGTGATGGCAGCTCGGACGAAAGACGTTCTTGAGAACGAACTCGTACCCCGGATCCAACGCAAGAGCATGCTGGTCAAGCTGCACGTCATCCAGGGACGCAACCAGGACACCTGCCTCAACTTCGAGAACGTCAAGGTCGTGCAGGAACACGGATACGCTCCTGGGCGTTCGGTGTGCTTCTCTTGCGAGCACCACCCTCGCAACGCCTTCACGGCACAGGTTCGGATCTGCGACTACTACCTCACGAGGATGCGCGCTCAGAACGACAGCGCAGCGGCTCGTCGAGGTCTCGGTGACTATCCACTGATCTGCACCACCCACTCTGGCTTCGTCACAGCCCAGGAGTCGGGCGGAGGCATGTACGGAAAGTTCTGGCCCCACAACCTCCTCCTGATCGACGAGGACCCCACGGACAGCCTGGAGCCAGAGCTGCATCTTTCTCAGTCGCACGTCGAATACTCCTCGACTCGTCCGATCGACCAAGCGGCAAACAACATGGCCGCGATTCTTCGGGCGGCGATGTCGCTCGCGGCGACAGAACGAAAGGCCAGCGCAACGACCAAGCACCGAGACATCACGGGCAAGCCGAGCGCAATCCATTCGCCCTTGGGCAGCGTATACGCCGGCAGGCAGCTTCATGATCTACTGATGCGAGTCGTCGGCGGATCGGTTGGACAGCGTCACGGTGTCACGAGTCTCGTGCAGCTCCTTCGCGACGTGAGCGATGCACAGGTGCAGCCAGGAGTCGGAGAGCTGTTCGGAGCCAACACGCCAGAAGCGGCGAGCCTGACCGTTCCGCCTCGCGGTCTGTCTCGGATCGGTGAGGTGCTGTACGACGAGATCTCCGCCGTCGCACGAGCCAAGCGCCTGGTCTACAAGAAGGTCCACGGCCGTGAGCTGCCAGTGCATGGCAGACCGGAAGAAGCAGAACGGGAACTGGACCGGCGCGTCGAGATGTTCGACACATCCTATCGCGCTCGGCTTGAGTTCTCGCGAGGAGAGTGGCGCTACGTCGTCCAGGAGTTCAGCACCATCGGCACCGGAGAATGCAACGTCGTCGTCGGAGACGCCTATGCTCACATCGAGCACTACAGACAGCTCTTCGACATGCCCGCGACGAAGAAGAACGATCCGGCATGGAAGGATCCGGTTACCGTCGTGAGCCACACGGCTCGCTTTCCCGCAAAGACGATGCTGCTGAGGTACGAGACGCAGGCGAACATCACCTGGCTCTCGGGAGAGGGATGGCAGATCCACGCAGCGAAGCTCAGTGAGATCCTCTCGAACCTCTCTGGGAGGCGAGTCCTGATCTACGGACACAGAGCGCTGAAAGACCGCATCGAAAACCTGATGATCGACAACGACTCCTTCGGCATCACCGAATGGGCCTTCGAGCACTGGTGGGGCGGACGAGGCAAAGACCACTACCGGAGCTTCGACGCCGTCGTGTGCATCTCGGAACCGATCCAGAACATCGACGGCATGCTTCACAAGGTCAACGCTCGATCGAACCGAGAGGCTGCCAGACTCTTCGCGCTCGGAGATGAAGACCACGGGCTCGATGCGCTTCAGCGCATCCGCTTCGACCTCAAGAAGCACACAAACCTCGCCAACAGCATGCGTGCGGACGGCACAAACTGGCGCATTCGACAGGAGCATGAGAGGCAGAACATCAACGAGTTGGCACAGGCTCTACACCGAGTTCGAGGGCTGATCTCCCCCAAGACGATGGTCGTCTTGGGTCAGGAAATCGAACTCACACGAGACACTATTGCCGCATGTGTACCCACATCTGGGTACGACTCCCCACTGCTTCAGGTCACCCATCCCTGTTTGGTGACATGTGAAGAGGCGTTCACTGCCATTCTGGCCATCGAAGAGCGCTTCGGATCGTGGAGTCCAGCGTTTTTGCATGCCTTTTTCGGTTTTGAGCTTGAGATTCTGCTTGGAATCCAGTCGGGGGAAACTTTTACACCCCAGGGGGGGGGGTATCCGTCGTCGCAAGGTGCCGAAGTGATTCACGAAATCGCGAAAAAGGGGGGGATTAGCGGGCGGGCGATTACAGATCTCTATAGAATCGCGCGCCCGCTAATCCCCCCTCTTTTTCCGAATAGGCCAACCATCTCGGATGGTTCCAGCGACGGATACCCCCCCCCCTCAGGTGTAACTCTGCAACCTGACTGGAAATCGTCTCAATCACAGCTCTCAAGGGTGGACTTCATGCCCGTCGACCATCCAGGGTCGCCTCAGATGCCCGGTGACCAGCATGGTGGGTGGGGTGGGGATCCTACCGAACCCGCCTCCCGCCATGGCTCAACCGAAGTTGTGCCATGGTGGTCGACGACGGAAGGTGTGCCACCAACGCTCATCCAGCGTGTGTGGAACCCGGGGCCCAGGTGGCAGCTCGTCAACGAACTGGTGCGAGACCGCCGAGCCCGACGGCTCGCGGAAGCGCGAGACCGGGCTGCGAAGGAGTTCGCGTACACGGGGTACTATCGACCCACTTGGTGGGGCAAGCAGCCGGGTCGTGGATACGCGTGGTACTCGAATCGATCGTACACGTCGGGTCTCAAGTCATTTCAGGAGATCATCGAGAACCAGTACGGTCCGATGGTTGACGGCAAGCTGTACGCACCGAGACGCAAGTCGTTGGTTCCGTTCTGAGGAAAGCAATCACATGTCCGAGCCCGTCTTCACAGTTACGATTCCCGATGCACTGATTGCATGGGGCAAGCAGCCCGAGGTCGAGGTCACGTTTGCAGGACCGTGGGCATCGAAGCTCGACACGCTGGCGAAGCGTGGCTCAACAGGTCATCCGCTCACGCACGACGAGACCGAGCACATGCTTTCGCTCGTCACGGCGCTCTGTCGCGAGGCGGTGAGAGCCGGGCGTGAAGATCTGGTTCGAGGGATCGATCTGTTCCTCGCTCAGTGGATCAACCTGCACTACAAGCTGACATTTGAAGATGGCCGGTCGCTGGAGATCGGTCGTGGAGGTCGATACACGTGGGGCGAGACGAGAGCGATCTTGCAGACGGGCGCTGCCGCAGAGGTCTTGCCCCAGGTCGAGCGCGTGAAAAATCTGCTTGCGGAGGCGTTTCCGGGAGCCCGAGTGGCTGAGATCCGCGACGAGCTGTCGGACCCCAGACCGTCAGACACGTGTGGCTCTTGCGGACAGGGTGGGATGTCGGTCATGATTTCGACCGAGCACGACACGCACTACTGCGGTAAGTGTTGGGCCATGATGATCGGCGCCAACAAGTTCAAGCCCACCAAGAAGGCGACCAAGCGATGAGGCGAGGAGCAGAGTTCGGTGAGATCACGCCGCGGAAGGCGGACGGCTCCATCCTGCTCACCCAAGCGGGAGCCGCTGGCGAGCTGGACGCAGCGTCGCAGGGCACCGGTGAGGCGATCGATCGAGCATTCATTCGCCAGGTCACCCCAACCAACTCGTTTCGGCTGGGGCAGCAGGTGTTCTTCTGGCTCGGGTTGTTCCCTTCGACGCCGAACGGGTACTACTCGCAGGTGCGTCTGAAGTTGTGGTGGCTCCGTCCGAACGTGGGCTACCGAGCGGCGGGCTTCCCTTCGTGGCAGATCATCGATCGCACGACGTTTGGCGACGGTCCTGTCGTTGGCGATCCGCTCGCGAACAATCGCTACGTGTGGGTTCCATCGCCGAAGCGTCTCGACCTCACGCAGTACCAGACACCTCCGCCGAATCCGTCTCCGCCTCGTCACAGCGATTCGCTGCTGCTCGATGACTGCTGGACGATGGATTTCGGAGACCCGGCTCTCTACGGTGGCCTGTTCCCGTCGCCGCAGAACGTCTCTCGGTGGGCTGCGTTTCTGTACCCGGCGATGGGCTATGCGCTGGGGTTTACGTGGGACTTCACGTTCAGCGGAGGTCCTCCGCCTGGCAATCCATCGATCCCGTTCAGCTTGACCTGGCAGACTGGTACGCTCGGCGGATCGGTGTACCAGGAGTCGATCGGCTGAGCGATGGCTTCTCGCTGGATACCGCGAATCCCAGCGTTGAGCGCTGGCGGCGGTGGACCTCCACCGCAGATCCAAGATCACTTCGCTCCGAAGTACATCGTCGGCAACGTTCTGGCGGGTGATCCGGCAATCGCTCAAGCGGCCCCGTTCGTGTACGTGCCTGATCCGGGTGACGGCTCTGGCATCGCTCTCGCGCTGACGCAGTTCGCGGGTCCAGGTGATGTCTGGATCCGTCCGGGCACATACAACTTCGGACTGGGTGCAGTGGTCACACCGCTCGCCATTCCTGCGGGCGTTCGCGTACAAGGCGCAGGTCAAACAACCATTTTGCTAGCTCGTGTCGCGGGAGATCAGGGCGTTTTCACGCTGGGTGCGCTCGCCTCGCTCCGCGACTTGGCGATCGCCGCTGCTGCGTCGCCGACCGGCGTTGGCTCCACCGCGCTCGTGACCGTGGCCGGCGGTGCGACCTTGCGAGACTTGAGCTTGCAGATCGGCACCGATCTCGCAGGTACGCTCCGTGAGACCGTCCGGTTTCTCACGCCGCCGGGGTTCCTCGACCGTCCCTCGGACGTGCTCAACGTGCGCGTGACGATGACCAATGGGACGGGTGTGGGCAGCCCGACGCGTGGTTTCTATTTGGAGCCCAACTCGTTCGTGTTCGCGCGCGACAACGTGATCACCGGCGGGGACATCGGCATCGACAGCGACTCGGGAATCTACGTGGCGCACTCTGCCGCGATCACGAACAGCGACCTCTTCGGCGTGCGACACACGGGTACGTCGGGTGGAGGAGCGATCCGCATCGACGAGGCAGTCATCCTCGTCACCGGAGCGGGCGCGGTGGGGGCGCAGCTTGGCATCGGCGGACACGTCTTGCGCTCGGTTAGCGTGCAGCACGGGCTCGGGACTGGATCGATTGCGGTGAACGTGGTCGAGCCGAACAATCAGGTCTCGTCGGTGCAGCTCGACGACATGCAGGTCAACGGGTTCGAGACCGCGTACCAGCTTGGCTCGGCCGCGGTGAGCGCCTCTGTTTCGGACATCACGATCGCGGACAGCGTGTCGTTCACGTCCCGCAACGGAATCGTGATCGACGATTCGTCGAGTGTGGCGTGTCACCTGAAGGGCAACACGGTCCAGGTGTTCTTGCCGGGCGGCGGTCCTGCCGGGCAGTCGATCTTCGTTCGTGGATCGCGGCATGAGATCGAGGGCAACCACCTCGACCACAGTAACCCGGACGTGAACGGTGACGCCGTGCTGATCGAAGCGGATCGGACCGTGTTCATCGGCAACACGCTCAGCTTCCAGGACCTTGTCGGCGTGCGAGCCACAGGTTCTCGTCCGGTGGTCACCGGCAACGAGATCACCGCCTCGGGCAACCAGGCGCAGCACTGTGTGTACTTTGCTCGACAGGGCGCACAGTACGGGACGCTGGGTGACAACACGATCTTCCAGAACATCGGAGGCAACGCGACGGAACCGGTGCGCATCGACTCGAACCTGAACACGATCGGGAACAACTCGATCGAGAAGGCTCTCGTCGTGCCGTCGGTCGCTGGCATCCTGATCGCCGGCAACAACAACGCCTGCATCGGCAACGTCGTCGAGAACGCGCCCGGGGGCGCCGTCACCGACACCGGAACGGGCAACGAGATCGCCCACAACGTGGGAGTGTGATGTCCCTTCGGTCCGGTCAGAACTACCATGAGTTCTGGGGCTCATTTGCCACGCGCTATGACCTGCCGAACGTCGTAGGCGCGGCGGTGCAGAAGTCTTTTCTGGAGGTCGGTGACTACGCCTGGGTGACAAACGAGCTGGTCGTTTTTCGATGCCTCGACGCGACGCTTGGGGCGGCGATCTGGGTTGCGGAGCCGTGGAACGACTCGCGTCGCGGCATCGCGCCGATGATCGAGGACTGGATCTCGCTCACGCCTGCGGGGTTGCTCGGCTGGAGCGTCGCGAACGTTGGTGCCGGCAGCTCGTCGCAGATCAACAACGCTGCCGCAGATGCCGACCACGTGGGCATCGTCGAGAGCGACACAGGCGGCACGGCTGGGGGCGTGTCTGCCCTACATCTCGGAACGGATGGCATCGTGACGCCCGCGGCGGGAGGCCTGATCTCCGTCGAGGCGACCGTGCAGTTCCCCGTGCTGTCGACCGGCGCTCAGGAGTACATTTCGCGACTGGGTCTCGGCGACTCGCTCGTGGCTGCGGATCACACGGACGGGATCTACTTCGAGTACAACCGTGCGCTTGCTGGTGACTTCTGGGTTTGCAAGACGGCAAATGGTCCGCCGCCGGGCAACCGAAACATCGCGATCACGACCATTCCGATTGTGGCCGGTACATGGTACCGGCTGCGAACGCTGGCGACGCCGGCTTCGGTTCTCTTCTTCGTCAACGACGCGTTGGCTGCGACGCTGCTGGCCAACATCCCGACAGGGAGCACGCAGAGGTATGCGCCGAACCTCAAGATCCAGAAGAGCGTTGGCGGCACCACCAGAACGCAGCTCGTCGACTATTTCCAGATGCGGTCCGTGACCGCGCAGGTGCGATGAGCGTGTACTGGGGCAACTTCATCGAGGCGACCGCACTGCCAAATGTTGGTACCGACGTTGGTACCAATCTGACGATTGGCGACAAAGCGTTTGTCGGAACCGTTGCGTACGTTTGTACGGTCGCAGCAGCATACCCAGGCGCTGTCTGGGCGCCGGACGTATCGGTTCAGTCCGCGGGCCTCACCAGAAGCTACGGTGACGGTACTGTCGTCTTCAGCGGGACGGCGACGCCTGCGACCGCGCTGACCGTCGCTGCAACGATGGAAAGATCTGGAGGCAACCTCGATCTCACGTCGCTCTTCGACACGATCTACTTCCGCTGCCATGTTCATCTACGCGTGGTCGATGCCGGAACGGACACGGTCATCCTGGAGACGACCACGTCCTTCGCGTCGCTTTCCGATCTCGTTACGTGGCTCAACGCAAACGTGCCCTCGTCCGGAGGCGCGTTTACAGCGATGTGCATGATGCGTGTCTTCGACATCATTGATGGCTCACTGGAGATGCCATCGAAGGTCTACGGAAAGAATCGGTTCTGGGCAGGTCTTACGAACAAGTCGCCGGGCCGCTACTACTGGGGACCGCGAGCGTACTCGTGTCGCTACGCCAACTCGCAGCCGGCTGCGGTCCGAACGGTTTTCGGTAGTGCGCTCGAAACGATGTGGACGAACATCCATGGCGCCGGAACGATCAGCCCGTTTGCGACATGGACGGACGCGGAGTTCGCCTGCTTCTGGATCAACAGGAACCGACGTCGTCGGTTCGACATGCCAGCTTTCAGTGCTTCCGCGCTTTCGGTGACCAGTGCACCGCCAGCCGAGCGGATGGTGCAGGTCGCGGGACCGACGACGCAGAATCCAGGCGTGCCTCCGTGGAACTTTTCGGGGACAATCTGGTACGCGGTGCTCGACCCCACCGCCTCCGGCTTCGCGACCTTCTCGCAGAGCGAGGCGTTCTCGTCGTTGGCGCGATACATCTTGGCCGGGTGGTCGGCGATCGTAGGGTACGGGCTCGTCAGTGGTGCGGGCGAACTCGCGGTTCTCGTTCGTCCGGTGGGAGTCGACCAGCTCTGGTTCGACTGGTTCGACAACACGTTGTACCAGCTCGAAGCGGTAGGTCGAACGCGACGAGATCTGCATCCTCGCATCAGAGTCATTCAGCCGTCGCAGTTCTACGCGTTGAACCGCACCGCTGGCCCGGTCGGCGTGCCGCAGTTCCGCGAATGCATTGGGGCCACCGCAAAGGACGAGACAACCGGCATTGTCGGTCGGCATAGCTACACGACGGGTGAGGCAAGGTTTCAGCTTCGTCGGCTGAGCGATAACTTTGTGTCGCCGCTTACGACCGCACGCATCTCGCCAACGATTCGTAAGCGCGCTCGTCCGTGGGCGCTCGGAGTGGTTGATGGTGTGAGCGTTTGAAACCCATTTCGCAGGTTCCCTGTTATCAAGAGGGAACCGCTCTTAGGTTCCCTGCTATCAAGAGGGAACCGCTCTTAGGTTCCCTGCTATCAAGAGGGAACCGCTCTTTCTGCCGACGTCACAGTCGGCGCTGATTTTTTGATCTAGAGTCTGAACCGAGGTGACCGTGTACTGGGGCAGCTTCAACGAGGCGAGCGCGCTACCGAACGTCGGGACGGATGTCGGCGCCAACCTGACTGTCGGCGACACGGCGGACGCGGCTGGCGTCCTCTACACCTGCACCGTCGCATCTGCGTTTCCGACTGCGGTGTGGGCACCTCAGGGCGTCGGCGCTCCTGGGGGTGCAAACACCGAGGTGCAGTTCAACGCGGCGGGCGTCTTCGGCGGTGCGACCTTCCTGTCGATCGACGCCGCTGGCTACCCGACCCTCGGCGAAGCTACGAGCACGACTCCGGCAGCGCCTGCGGCCGGCGCGACGCTGTTCGAGCGGTTCCGCGCTGGTCGTCGGATGCTCGCGCAGGTCGGTCCGTCGGGTCTCGACTACGCGATGCAGCCGTGGATCGCGACGAACAAGATTGGCTGGTGGACGGCGCAAGGCAACGGTACGGTCGTCTCGATCATCAATCTGGCAAACAGCATCCAGGGCACGGCCACGCCGCGAAACGTCGCAACGACGAACCTCGCATCGTCCCTTCGGCGCATCGCTTACGTGAGTTCCGCCGTGGCGGGCAGCTCGTGCGGCACGCGCCATGGTCTCGCGCAGTTTTGGCGGGGCAACGCGGCGGGCCTTGGCGGGTTCATGTACGTCGCGCGGTTCGTCGTGGACACCGTGACGGCGGGCATGCGGTGGTTCGTGGGGCTGTCGGCGACCACGGCGGCGCTCGGCAACGTCAATCCCTCCACGCTGCTCAACACGATCGGCTTCGGCATCGACGCCGGGCAGACGACGGTGCGGTTCTTCACCAACGATGGTGCGGGCGTCGCAACGGCGGTCGACCTTGGTGCGAGCTTCCCAGCGACGACGGCAAACGTCGTCTACGAAGCGCGGCTCTTCTGCGCGCCCAACGGGTCGGTCGTCGACTGGTCGCTTGAACGGCTCGACGTAGCTGCGCTCTCCGAAGGCACGGCTGCGGCGGACCTGCCCGGGAACACGACGCTCTTGTCGCCGCAGATCCAGTTCAACAACGGCGCAAGCGCCGCAGCAGTTGCCGTCGCTGTGGTTTCGCAATACATCGAAACCGACTACTGAGTGAGGAGCCCATGGCAGTCATCGTTCCCAACACCGTGTTCGAGTACACCATCGACGCCGACGGTACCTTTCCGCAGCGTCGCGTGGACATCCCGTCGTTCACGGAGGAGATCGAGGCAAGTGCCATCAGCGTCCCGCTCGTGGACATCACGATCGTGGACGGCAACTGCCGCATCGAGTTCGCAACGAACGCGAACGTGCCTCCAGGGCTGACGGATGCGGAGATCTCGAACAGCTCGTGCAGACGCACACCGCGCTCGCCGCGGGCGAGCCGCACATGATCCCGTACATCTGGCAGGTGAAGAACCCACCTGCGGGCCAGGCACAGACCGCCATGAAGGTCATCGGCTTCGCCAACATCATCGACGACTACAACCTCATGCGCCCTGCGGTGCCGGTGGGTCTGAACATCCGGTTGAAGAACCCGATCACGCAGGGCTCGATCACCATCGTCATCACCAAGAACGGCGTCGCCACGGCGAAGCAGAAGGTACTGACGAGCGCGGACACTCGGAAGAAGCTCTGGCTCCTGAACCCCGGCAACCTGGAGTACGCCAAGCGCGACACCATCGGCATCGCCTACCTGACCAGCGCAGACCTTCTACCGGCGTCTGACAACGAGATCAACATCAACATCGAGATGAGCTGGAAGACGCTCTGACTACCTGATACCCTTCACACGAGGAGACCACCATCATGTCGTTTCGCAGCCCCACACCGGATGGCTTGGCCATCGCCCCCAACGCAGCAGGCAACGTCAACAACCCTGCTGCACAGAACGTCGAGCTTCAGGTCCATCACTACTGGGGTCGGTACAGCCTGATCACTCAGCTTCCCAACGTCGGCACGGTCGACGGTGTGGCGGTGATCGGCACGAACCCGGCAAGCGCTCCAGCGTACGACAAGCTCGCGCCTGGCGATCTCGGCTTCGCTCAGTCGACGAATCGACTCTACGTCTGCATCGATCGCGGGACCGTGGGCGGCAACGATGCTGTGTGGGAGAGCCTGAACTCGGCTGCGGTGACGCAGACCGTTCGCGACGCGCACGTCATCGTGGTCGGAGACAGCGGTCACCTGTCTGCGCTTGCGGGTGTGGCGATCCCGCCCCTGGCTGCTAACAGCCTGAACCTGAACGGCGTGACCGGCGACGTGCTCTCGGTCACCGTCGACTACCTCGACCCTGGCGATGGCAGTGAGCTTCAGAACGCGCTCGCCGCAGCAGCAGCCGGCGGCATTCCGGTCGACATCCGTCTGCGTCCGTGCTCGATCACGGTCACGCCTGCGGTCATCGGCGCCGGCAACCATGCCTTCGTGGTTCCCCAGGGCTGTCGCCTGATCGGCGCGGGCTCCAGCTCGGGCTTCACCACCGGGCTCTCAAACCTGACCGGCACGACTGGAGCCGCAGGATCGAGTCAGGCGGTCGTCCGCCTGGATGACTTCGCTGAGATGGAGGACGTGGAGATCGTGTCGCCGGGACCCACCGCAGCTCCCGGCGGCGCAGGCATTCTCGGTGTCGTCGACATGGCTCAAGGGACTCGCGTGCGTCGGTGCCGAGTGGAAGTCGTCGGCAACGCCGCGTTCAACCGCGTGCAGACGGCGGCGATCTGGAGCAACAATCTCGACGGCAACGAACTGGTCGATGACTGCTTCCTGTCGGTCGATTCGCTGCTCACACAGCCCATTCCCGCGGTCAGCTATGGGGTCCGCTGGGAAGCGGCGACGTTCGTCGAGACGCTCTTCGATCCGGAGGTCCGCAACACGCGGGTGGAAGGAGGCTGTCCCACGGCTGTCGCGATCGCGAACTTCGAGGGCGGTCGCGTCGACAACGTGCAGCACATCGGAGCGGTGGCGCCCACCAGCTTCATCTGGGCGGCGGCAGCAGTGAGTGGCACGCCAGGTTCGACGCATCGAGGCCCGCAGTTCTCGGACTGCCGGACGGACGCGACGGATGATGAGAGCACGGATCAGACTGGAATCCTGATCGCTCTCGGGGCCATCGCGTTCGGGTCGGACGTGGGCCCGGTGCGCATCGAGGGCTACGAGTGCCGCTTCCGCGACAACGTCAACCCGAACCCGAACATCCGCAAGGACGCGATCCGCATCTCGACCTCGGTGACCGACACGTCGTCGATCGTCGACACGCGGATCTCGGATGTCGAGTCGATCGGACAGCGCCGCGGCATCGTTGTCGATGGGTCTGGAGCGACGACCGGGTTCATCACGAGCGTGCGGATCACCAACGCGATTCACCGCAACAGCCTCTTCGTGGCCGGTGCGCTCTCCGGGTACGGGCTCCAGCTTCGTGGCGCTGCGGCTGGCAACTCCAACGTGCGTAACGTGAGTGCCATCGGCTGCGACTTCAGCGGTGCGGCGGCGGCGGGTGCCATCTGTGTGTACATCGAGAACGCTCGTGTGCTGGACAGCCAGATCGGCTTCTGCAACGCTCGCGCGGGAGCGGGTGGCGTGGCCATCACCGACAACGGCACCACGAGCGAGATCGCGCACAACATCATCTGATGCCCATCTCCATCTTCGAGCGGCGTGAGCCCAGGTCGCGCGAGTACGTGCGCAAGGCGCAGAGCTTCGTGCTCTCGCCGACGGAGAGCGGTGCGCGGAATGTACCCGCCATGGCCTCCGATAGCGATCGCGCCGCGCTCCTGGGCTGCCCGCTCGAAGATCTGACATTCCTTGACTACGGTCAGGGCTCGCGCATGTGGATGAGCCAGTCGTCGCAGATCAGCGACGAGGTACTGCCGAACAAGAGCGCCTCGCACGCTCTCGTGATCCATGGCATCCACGTGCTCATTCGCGGAACCGTTCTCGTCGAACATGAGGAACGGAAAGTCCAGAGGTAGCTGGCACGGTACCTGCTAAGGTACGTCGAAAGTAGGTTGCGTCGTCGAGCGGTGCGGTCTACGGTCGGCGCCATGATGAAGAACTACCTCATCGGGTTGGCGCTGTTCGTGGTCTTTCTGTTCGCCGGTGGCGGACGGGCTCAGGTCGCGGTCAGCGTCGAGGAACAGTTGGCGCTGGCGCAGATCTGCGTGAACGAGGGTGACTTCCGGGTCCACACTCGGCCGGACTGCCCGGCCATCTTCGAGGCGCTGGCGAACTTCGCTCGTCAGCGGACCGTCACCGAGCGTCGCGCGTGCGTCGCGGATGGACGGCCTGCCGAGGAATGTGCTGCGGTCGAGATCACCTGGTTGGAACACGCCAGGGTGCATTCTGATCGGGTCTTCGATCGCGGACGGACCGACGCCCGTCGGTACATCGCTTGGTTGAACCCTGCTGGAACGGAGCCTCGTGGTTGGCCGACGATGGCGTTCCGCCGCGATGGAACGGGCGTCCGAGTTCTGCGACACGTGGGATGGGACCGCAGGCGTGAGGACTGGCTGGCGGTCTACGCTCTGGCGGGCAGGATCCTCTCCGGCGAGGTCCGCGCTCACTGTGACGGAACCCCGCTGACCTGGGGCTGCCCCGGGGAGGGGCGCCGAGACTGCGGTGACCATGCCAGGGCGGTCGAACGGGGTCTCATCCGCGTGGACTGCGGAGAGACCTCCAACTGGTTCTACGGTCGCCCGTAGACGACTCGTGGGGTACGATCGGGTCCATGGCGGCTTCACCTCCCATGGCCCCGAGCGCGGCTCGGCTCGTGAGCCGGTACGGCGTCAGGCCGAGCCGGCGCGACGGCTCGGCTCACTTCCACGCTGGAACGGACATCTCGACGGGTGAGCGAAACTCGCCGGTGTTTGCCGTGAAGGAGGGCACGGTCGAGATGGTGACCGACGAGATGAATCCTCGCGGGATGACGGGCTATGGCAACGCCGTCGTCATCAGGCATGGGAACAAGTTCACCCTCTACGCTCACCTCGCGAGGACAATGGTGACGGAGGGCCAGGCGGTTGTTGCCGGGCAGCAGATCGGCATCATGGGCAACACCACGAACGGCCAGTTCAGTCCGTTGCCCGGCCAGAGTGTGGAGGACTGGACGCGTCAAGCCCGGTCTCGCGGCTACCGGTCTGGGCCGATGGCTCCTCATCTGCACTTGGAGGTTCGCAGGGCTCGTGCAGACGGAGGCTCTCCGTTTCCCGGTCCCTACCCTCGTGCTCCTGAGGACGCGCTCTTCAACATCGACCCGCAGGTCTGGATGCGGGAGCACGGGATGATCTTCACCCGCCGCGGCGGCATCGAGATCGAACCTGGCAGCTCTGCCGATCGCAGTCGACCCCAGTGGGAGCCCTCCATCGCAGCCGCAGCCGCAACATCTGGCCGCCGACCCGTTGCGGGCCTCGGGGCTCTGCCAGCTCTTCCTGGCGGCTCGACCCGTTCGAGCAGCACAGACAGTGGGTACGAGCCGGTCGAGTTCGAGCGAGATCCAAAGTGGGGCTTGTCTCCAACGGAGTGGGCCCTGCTCGGAGCAGGCTCCATGGTCAGCGTCGCCACCCTCTTCGCCTTCATTCTCCGTCGCCGGCCGATGACCGCCAACCGCGGACCGAGAAAGAACCGTCTTCGTCGCTGGGGCGAGAAATAGTCGAGGGGGGGCTTGCGCGTCTGACAGGAGGCGCTAGTTTACTTTCGACAGACCCCCCGGAGGCCACATGCAGCGGTTCTTGATTTCGACCTTCTTGCTTCTCTCCGCGTGTTCCGAAACGACGGTGGGAGACGCCGGAGAGCTTCTCGATGCCGGCACCGTGTTCGACGATGTCACGCTGATGGACACCGGTCGCCTGGACGCTGAGGACGCGCCGCTCGCCGACACGCCCGGCATGGATGCTCCGACTGCGGACGCTGGATTCGACGCCGGGCTCGGGTCGGACACACCGGCGGACGATGTCGGCATGTCAACGCCAGACGCAGGAAGCGATGCCGGCTCGGATGCGGGCGCGTCGTTCGCGTCGTGCAACATCTCGGCTGGGTTCTGGTCAGGAACGATGGTGGTGGATCCGGCGTCCACCGAGCCGCGCGACACCTGCCCGTCCGATTGGACGATGAGGCGGTGGTTCAACGTTCTCGACGATGCGACCTCTTCGGTTTGTGCCGGTCTTTCGTTCTGCACCTGCACGCCCATGCCCAGCTCGCCTCCCGCCTGTGTTTCATCGACCTCGGTGAGCTGTCCTCCGGGGATTCCGACCGAGGTGATCTCGGCCACAGCCGAAGCCAGGAAGGTGTCCGCGACGGAGATCCTCTACACCAGTCGGCGCACCTCTTCGAGAGGTCTGTGCATCTGGACGGGCACGCTGCGCTACACGCCCTAGCTAGGTCGGCGACTTGTCAGACATCTGCTGCGGGTCTACCATCCCGGGATGAGCGACAAGCAGAAGGTCTGGGGCGAGTCACGCAACGATACCGATGACATGCTCCAGGGCATCGGTGAGGGTCACGAGTTGGATGTCTCTGACCGTGTCGCCAAGCGCGGCATCGTGCTCACTGCGAGCTGCCAGCACTGCATGCGTCAGTGGAAGAGCATCTCTCCGTGGGTCGAGATCGCCGCCTTCTACACCGGAATGGCGGTCCCTGGGACCCGCCCGGCCCGAGAAGGCGTGATCATCCCGATGGCCTGCGCCTGCGGACGGGCGACACCGATGATCATCGACTGGGATGAGATTCGGAAGTACGTCGACATGGGAGTGAGAGCCGGCATGCTCGACCCCAGCATCTACAAGGCGAACCGCTAGCCGGCGCCGCCGGGTGGCCATGTTCCGCCCTGCTCGCGCAGGAGCCGCTCGGCAGCTTTCAGGAATCCGCCCACGACGCTCTTGGCTCGGTAGATCGCGCTTCTGTCGTCGATCCCCCTACCGGCAGCTTTGCAGGCGTCGTCGAGCTGTTCCAGACGCAGGAGGATGGCCACGAAGAAGGCCGCGTCCCCGATCTTGATGGCCTGCACGACATGGGCGGGCTCGATGTTCCAGAGAGAGACGGCGAGGCCGGCTGCAAACGGAGGCAGCGAGACCAAGGTGCGAGGAGAGCAAACCTCGGTCTGGGTCCTCCTCCAGACCTGCATCACGCCCCAGAGGCTCTTGCGAGCGACCTCGGCTGGGATGGCGTCGAGCACGCGTTGGTTGGTCCCCTTCGCCATCAGAGAACGCGCTGGTTCAAGATCCACCGCTCGAAGATTGGGTTCATCAGCGCGTCACGGCTCCGGCGTGCCCTGATGAGCTGGATCGCCTCGTTCGGCCGCATCCGATAGGCGTACATGATGGTCAAGGCGGACATCAGCCCCGACCGGTTCAGACCCATCGCGCAGGTGATCAGCACCCGCCGTCCTCCAGAGACCTCCTTCGCCAGTTGGTGAGCGTGGGCGTGGAAGATCTGCCCAACTTCCGGAGGGATCGGCCTGTAGATGTCGTCGTCGAAGCCGAGCTTGACGATCTTCTTGCCCGGAGGAATCCGACCAGCCCGAGGCTGCTTCTCCTCCGCGCAGAACACGATCGTGTCGGCGTGCTGGAAGGCCTCTTCCAGCGGGCTCGGGTAAGCTCCCTGGGCTACGTTCGGCGTGATCCAGTTGAAATCGAGTTTTGCCACTTGCGTTCTTTCGACGTACCCGTATAGTGCGGGTGTCAGACAACCAAGAGGCTAGCACAGCGCATGAGCTACGGCGGCAAAGACATCAGCGACTGGGTGGACGAGATCACGGCCTGGGGCAAGAGCAAGGGCTGGGACAAGCCGGCACTCTGCAAGAAGAAGGGAGGCGTCGTCGTCAACAAGCCGGACAACGGTATCCGTCGCCGTTCGCCGCCGCAGGGCGTGAACCACGACGCCGTTCTCGCGAAGTTGGCTCTGGTCATGACCGAGCTGTCGGAAGCGGTCGAGGAGGCCCGTGAAGATCGCTGGCTCGAATGGAACAGCGTGGAGAAGCCCGACAAGCCGGAGGGCTTTGTCGTCGAGCTGGCCGACGCCGTCATCCGAATCTTCCACCTCGCGGGGCTGCTCGGTCTCGACCTCGAAGGCGCGGTCCGCGCCAAGATGGAGTACAACCGCACGAGGCCGTACCGGCATGGGGGCAAGAAGGCGTGAGCGCCGTACGGAAGATGGGCAGGCGATTCCCGGTGCCGAAGCCCATGAGCAAGAAGACGCGCACGAAGAGAGATGTCAGTAGACGAGCAAAGTCGCAACCGTCGGATCTGCGACTCACGGTCGAGCAGGATGCATCGCGATGGCTCTGCGACATGCCGCTTGAGTTTCGTGAAGTTGGTCGTGGCGAGATGCCGCACGAGGGACCATGAGTTTTCGTGAGCATCCAGAGGAGAAGCAGATGCGGCTGATTTTGACACGCGGCGAGGTAGATTCCTTTCTCCGCAAGCATCTGCGTGAGACCGGCAAGATCCCGGAACACGCGAATGTCACCGAGAGGTCGATGGCTGTGCTCCACGTCGAGGGGAACCCTTCCGGAGCAGACGCCCGCTGGGAAGATTTCGCAGGGTACTCGATCACCTGGACGGAGCCCGCGTGAGAGAGCATCGGTCTGAAGATGGCCGCATTCTGCTTCAGATGGGCTGGGATGAAGACGGAAGTCTTGGTCGTCTTGGCTACTATCACGTCATCGCTGTTCTTGACGGGGTGGAGTTCGTTCGGCTGTCGGCCGAGTCACGAGAGAGCTGTCTGGTTGGTCTGCGGGTGGCCCTGCTTCACGAGCAGCTTCGCAGATGCGACGTGCGGGAGAGCGGGTCGCACTCTTGCGAGTTTTGCCCGTACGGGGTAGCCGTCGGGACCTGAAGCGGCCATCGGGCCGAGGAGATGCGTCATGGCGAAGAAGAAGACGAAGCGGAAGGCAGCAAAGCGGTCGAAGTTCAGTCGACTGTCGGCGAGCGAGCAGAAGACCATCAGGTCGATGACGAAGGCCGGCGCGACGATGCGGCAGATCGCGAAGAAGATCGGTCGGGCTCCGTCGACCATCTGGCGCTGGCAGCAAGAGATCTGATGCCGACCGACCTGCGCAAGAAATACTTCGCGGTCGCGCACCCCGCGAGGTGGAAGTGCGAAAAGTGTTCGCATGACAACGTGCCTACGGATTTCAAGTCCGCAGGTACATGTTCGGGGTGCGGTGAACGAAGCCGGACGTGGAGCCAGCTCGATGTCCATGTGATGCGCCGGAATCCGGAAGGCGTGGAAGAGAAGATCGGCGAGTACCAGCGCAACTACTCGACGCTGTACGAGACGTTCTTCCCGTTCGCGCAGGGAGACAAGGAGTACGCCCTGATCTCGCACATGTACACGGGTACCTGCGTGATCGAGCTGCCGTCGTGCAAGCACGTGTGCGGCGAGTGCGAGTGGAAGAATCATGGCTTCTGCCCGACAGGCTTCTACGTGCCGAGCGTGGAAGGAGATCCAGAGGACCGGGACGACGACGAGCCAGATCCGGTGCAGGGCCGCTTCGGCTTCGTCTGTGGCTGCGTGTGGGGCGACGACTCAAGCTGGAAGATCGAGTTCCTCGACCTCTCGAAGCTGTCGGAGGGCAAGTTCGATCGCTCGGCGCGGTTCGGCTACGTCGAGCTGCCGGGGTCAGCGTCGGACCTCTGGAAGTCGATCCGCGTATACGGTCCCCACGACGAAGAGAAGACCCGCTGGACCATCCGCATCACGGCGACCGAAGACTTCCCGCTGACGATGGGCTCCGGGAAGTTCGAGGACAACAAGGGGTTGCCGGACCTCGCGAAGCTCTCGGACGAGCGAGCGGCGGACTTCATCAAGCGAATCGGCTCGATGCACGAGAAGGACTCGGTGACCACCGAGTCGGAGGTGCGGGACTCGCTGCGGGCGCAGCTTCTCTCCGACTACGAGGAACTCCGAAAAATCCTCACGAGGTGACACATGTACAAGATGAACGAGTCCGTGGTCGAGCTGCCTTCTCCATTCCGAGAGAGGATCGAACGGTTCAAGCGTATCGTTCCGGGATGGGATGCGGAGCCCTACGAGGCCTTCATCTGCGGAGAGGCGGCCAAGATCGCCGCTGAGCTGAAGACAGAGGAGCGAGTGATCTCGTTCGGCAAAGCCGGGCCGTCCGAAAAGAAGAAGCTGGTGCCGTCCCTCGACTACGAACGGCACTCCGGCAACACCATGTACACCGCTGTTAGCTTGGCCCACTGCGCAGTCGTGAATCCCGAGTGGGTTCCGAAGATGCATGCTGCGCTCTGTCCGATACAGGGCTGTCAGGGAGCCGGATGTTGGGCAGCATACGAAGGCGCGTCTGGCGAGGAGCCCTGATGTGGGGCCCCTTTCGGTCGAGCAAGAGCAGTGAGGAGGCTCTTCGTCGTCTCGGCGGTCCCGATGTCGATGCTGAGAGGAAGAAGAACGCGATGACTTCTAACGACAAACTGCTGACGGTGTTCTGGGTCTGCGTCGCTTTGGTGTTGATGTTTCTGACCTGGCGAGGGTTCGACTACATGCTTCAAGTGGCTCGACTGCCGCAGCCTGAGCTGGATTCAAACGCCGTTCGAGCGTGCATGTATCAGTGCGTCAACACGTGCATCGGTGCGACAGGATCGGAGAAGTAGAGATGAGCAACTTCCAGCTCTACGTGGCCGATGCAGTCGATCTGATGAGAGCGCTACCGGACGGTTCGGTCGATCTGATCATCACAGACACGGCCTACGAAAGCCTCGAAAAGCATCGAGCGGTCGGCACGACGACGCGGCTCAAGCAGAGCACGGCGTCGTCCAACGAGTGGTTTCCGATCTTCCGGAACTACCGATTCTCTGAGTTTTTTCAGGAGGCGTTCCGTGTCCTCAAGAAGAACGCTCACCTGTACTTCTACTGCGACCCGACGACGGCCTTCGTCGCGAAGCCCATCGGCGAGGAAGCGGGCTTCACGTTCTGGAAGCCGCTCGTGTGGGCCAAGACGAAGCAGGGCACGGCGCCGGACGCTGACGATCTGACGATGGATCATCAGGCGATTGGGATGGGGTACCACTACCGCGCCTCGTACGAGTTTGTCCTGTTCTTCGAGAAGGGTAAGCGGAAGCTGTCGGATCTCGGCGTACGCGACGTGCTTCCGTTTCCGTCGATCCGCAACGGCTATCCGACCGAGAAGCCGACGGACCTGAACCGGGTGTTCGTCCGTCTCAGCAGCGAGCCAGGGGAGACGGTGCTCGACCCATTCATGGGCAGCGGGAGCACTGGCGTGGCTGCGGTGCGGAACGGTCGGCATTTCATCGGTGGCGACATCAAGGAGAGCGCGGTAGCGGAGGCCCGGAAGCGCCTGCTCACAGACAGAGCGAACGATCTGGGGCAGCGCTTCGTTGTGGTCGAGGGTGCGCGTCCGACCGAACCAGAGTCCGTGGCGAAGCCGAAGAGACCTCGGAAGCCGAAGGGTTCGCCAACTGACGAAGATCGCCGGGTGATGGCTGAGGCAGGCGGAACCACGGTATCCGAGCTTCCGATGGGTGCTGCCGAGGCGTCACGCGACATTCGCGAGGCTGAGGTCGAGGCCGGCCTCCTCGACGGCGGATTCGCCACGGGCCCGCTCCCAGGCGGACCAAGCGACCATCTTCCGGCGCCGGATACCGTATTGCCGTCGCTGTCGGAGCCGACGCATCATTTGTCGGTGCAGTCTCCGGCTATCGAAGGATTCATCGACCCAGACGACTTGGTTTGAGGCAACATGCCGACGTACGAGTACGAGTGCGAACGCTGCGGTCGATTCGAGGTCGATCAGAAGATCACGGACGCGCCGCTGAAGACATGCCCGAACGCCATCACGGAGCAGTTCTCCACAGCCGTATACGGAGGAGGGTTCAGGGTTCACGCGTGCGGCAAGCCGGTGCGCCGATTGATCGCCGGCCAGACCGGCTTCGTGCTCAAGGGTTCGGGCTGGTTCAAGGACGGCTACTGAATGACAACCCCCGAACGGACATGATTGCCGCGGTCCTCTGGTCCGCCTGGCGCGGTTCCGCTTCTGGCTGATAGGATTGGTGTGTGCGTCGGAACCCGAAGATTGTGTCGCTCGGACCGGGGGCTGCCTATGCAGCCGCAGGGGTCACTCCGAACTCTGCTGCGATCGTCCGCAGGGACCGCCTGGCTGAGAAGCTGAAGCCCATCCTGGGCAGCGCTCTCGCTCACGAGGTCGCGTCTAACTACGTCCAGGCGATGATGGACGAGCCCGTCGACGATCCGACAGTGCTCGAAGAGTTCCTTCGACAGCGACAGAGGCATCCGGCTGTCTATCGTGCCGATCACCTGACCGACGACAAGATCGCAGAGGCTCGTCGTGTTCTGGTACGGAACGCGGCTGACATAGACTTGACGCGGAAGGTGTGGAGGTCCCTTGGCGAGCCGCAGGTGAACATGACCGAGCTGGCTGAAGGGATCTCTGTGGAGATGGAACACACGGAAGACCCGTACTTGGCAGGCGGCGTAGCGCTCGACCACCTTCGCGAGTTCCCCGACTACTACACGCGCCTGACGAAGATGGAGGCGCGGGCGAAGGCTGGGCTGGCGCCGAACGAGAGACACGAGGACGCACAGAGTTTGGCCCAGGCTCAGCGCGCTTTCGACGAGTGTTTCGACGTGGTCGAGGCGCGTTTTCCGGACTTCGGCGAGTGCGAGCTGCACGAGGATGGTCGCGCTGGTTCTGACAACGGCGCTGGTTCCGAGCGCCAGTTCGGCTACTGCAAGGACGGCCAGCCGATCATCATCGCCTTCGCGGCCAAGGTGGAGCAGCTTCCGGAGCACAACGTTCGTGGCCTGATGCGTCACGAGTTCGGACACGCGCTTGATTTCAGGTATGGGCGCCGGCCGCTTGAGAAGTTGCTTGGGGTGAACCTCTCTCCGATGACAGAGCGGCGGGCGGACCAGATCGCTGAAGCCGTCTTTGGCGAACCAATCGAGTACGACCAGAGGCTCATCCAGTGCGTCGACTGCGGCGGTGTGAGCCCAAGACCGCGGAGGCTTCCGAGGTGAAGTCGCTGGGCAAGAAGACTGCCCCGATGCTCAAGTTCCGGCATGCGGACACGCCGCGCTCGGCACGCGAGTTCAAGCGCAAGTATCCAGCCGAGTTCGAGGCACTCAAGGGGCAGACCGGCGGTCGTGATTTCACCGACGAAACGTTGGTGCGGCTCAGGTCGAAGTATGAGGGCCCGGTTGACTGGATGGTGGTCGAGTCCACCTACGATCCAGGCGAGGCGATCTACGCTCTCCGAGAGTATCTGCATCACCGACCGAACGCACCAGATGCGGAGTACGTCGCCACGCGGCTACAGGCGATGCTCTCAAAGAAGCAGCCGTGCGATCCTCAGAGAGTCATCCTCCTCTGCGTGGAGTACGAGCAGCTCGAACTCACTGAGCGCCAGGAGAGAATCTTGGATGGTGTGTCGAGAGCAGCGGGGCAGTCGGGGCATCCCCACGCCGACCCGCCGCTGTTTTGCATCGGCTGGGTTCGGTACTGCGACAACGGTAGTGGCACGTGGCTGATCGTTGAGGTTCAGACCGACCTAAACGGTGTTAGACGCGCGACCCAGCAGCCGCACATGATCCGCGAGATGAGGGCTCAAGGCTTGGCTCCAGCAGAGGTCGTCGAGGTGCTCGACATGCTGGATCCTTGGCACGAACGCTTCTACGAAGACGCTGTGGGCTTCCTGCTCGAACGAGCCGCTGCGGAGGAAGTCGCCGTGGAGATGGTCGACTATTCTTACAAGCAGGACGAGGATTCGCCGAGGTCTATTTACACGGATCTGCCGCGAAGCATGGGGATGAAGCTGAGCGATGGGTCGGAGGTCCTAGCGACGGGCCGGACGTGGAAGATCACTCCGAACAAGACATGATGTTGCCCCAGCTCGCGCTGCGCCGCATGCTCATGTTTATGCGACACCGAGCTGGTCCGTTCCTCGTCCACGCCGATAACTGGGCTCAGGCTCCGAACCTCACGCTTAGGCAGAGCGGCTTCTCGGATTTTT
>CAZXLQ010000009.1:13052-35629 GCA_964641945.1 uncultured Clostridia bacterium | reverse complement strand
GTTCCTCGTTGTACCGGACTTCTTCTCGGTGCCCGGTGTCGAACAGGCGCAGCATGCGCCCCTCGAACTTGACGAGCGCGACCTGGCGGAAGTTGTACCAGAGCGCACGGTCGCACGGTCTTCCGACGATCGAGGCGCCGAGATATGGGCGCGGCGGCTCCTTGGCGTCGCGCTCCTCGTACAGCTTGAAGATCGCGCGCGGCGTGGTGTGGTTGTGCAGGGGTTCAGGGATAGCGGCCATTATCGGGCTCCGTTGAAATAGTCGCGCCAAGGGATCTTGCGGTCTCCGACCTTGAAGCCCCACGTGCCGCGGTAGCGCCAGGTAATGAACAGCGTCCAGACTCCACCTGGCGATACCTGCTCGATCCTATGGAACTCCCCGAACAACAGGCGCCCTGTATGGCCAGTCTCGCGCCTGAATCGGATCGCGGCCGGTTCATAGCGCGGATATGGATCGACACCGGGTAACGTGTTCTCGCGCTCCTCGAGATACCAGCCGCGCAGAATGAACGTGCGCGCGTTCCAAGGGTGGTCGTGCAGGTGCCTATCAATGTCCTCGCGCATGATGTGGTGCACTCGAGCCGACGGAAGCCATTTGAAGCGCGGGCCTTCAGGAATATCGTAGCGATTGAACAGCCACCATCGACCCATGTATGTCGTCGCGCCGTCTGCGCTCTTGATATCGAAATAAGGCGTGCGCTGTGCGCGGCGGATGATGGCGTCGGCGACCGCCGGCCTGGCGAGGATGCGAGCGATCAGTTTCAGCATGGCCGCTCTCCGCGATAGGCGGCCCGCGAAAGCGCCGCCATCATCATGTCGTCGGCTCCGCTGCCGAACCGCTTGCGCATCGCATTCGTTGCGCTTCTGACCGCGCTTTGCGCGATCTTCTTTCCCTTTTCGTCGCCGATAGGGCGGGTGATGAGCTTGCGTGCGGCGTCGTAGTAGGCCAGCTTGACTTTCAGTTCTTCGGGTGTGGGCATCATGGTCTCCGGTGAGCCACTGCCGGGCGGCATCGCGCGCCCGGCAGGAGCGGCGCTTACTTGCGTTTCCAGGGCGGCACACTGGCGGCCTGTCCTGCGTCAGAAGGGGATGTCTGCGTAGGGGTCGTCGTCGAGTCCTGCTGCGCGCTGCTGGCCGCCGCCGGGGGCTTTCCCGGCTGATACCCTCCTGCCTGCTGCTGGCCGTTGGCGCTGGCGTAGCTTGTGATGTCATTCTGATCGCCTTCCTTGCTCAGTTTCACGTCGGCGACGACCGGGATGTTGTGCAGCTGCGCGGAGTCCTGCAGGTTCATGACGCCGGCCGCATGGCACAACGACGACAGGGTGCGATGCGCGATGTCCTCGGCGGTCTTGTTGCGGTTGACGATGTTGAGGCGCGACCAGAGTTTGCGACCCTTGAACTGGCCGTCGACGACTTCGTGCACAAGCTGCAGATACTGGCCGTCGCGGTTCTTGGTTTCCTTGATCTCGCTATCGGTGATGATGACGAGATACTTGCCTTTGGGCAGCGGGTCGAAGCTGCTCGAGGGGTCGACTTGGCTGGCGTCGAACGTGCGGCCGAGTGCTTGAGAGAGGTTGCTCATGTCGTTGTTTCCTTGTGGTTTGGTGGATGAATCAGTCTTGGTTGTGCGCGATGCGGCTGCGCAGTTCGTATCCCATCAGCGGCCAAATCTTCTGCGCGGCGTTGGCACGGGCGATCTTGCGGCCGATCTCGGCGTCGAAGTTCTCCGGGCTGGCGCAGGCCGACTCGCCTGTGGCGGTGAAGCCGTTGCGCAGGACCAGCACGCAGAATGTCAGCAGGGCAAGTGGATTGCCGGGCTTGCCGACGCTGCCCTCAACCTGCATCACGCCATCTTCGGCCGTGAAGTAGTGCTCGCTGGCGATGTTCGCCTCGATGTCGGCCGGCGTGATGCGCGGCGCGGTCTTGCCCTTGGCGATGATCTCCCGCTCGATTGCGCTGTCGTCGGTGCGCGGCGATTGGACGTTGTGCATGATGATGTTCCTTGTGGTTGGTGCTGCGATTAAGCGGCGTTCTGCTGGGCGGCCGTGGCCGGGTTCACCAGCTTGTTGAACTCGTTCCAGTCGAGCGGGATGGTGTCTGGCAGCGAGTAGCGGTTCTTTGCCATGTGGGCCGGGCGCTCGGACGTGTGCAGCAGGCGCTGGCCGGTGCTGATGCCGCGGTAGCGTTCCTTATTGAATCCGCCGGCATCCTCTTTCTTCGTGACCGTCTGCCAGTTGGCGAACAGCACGGCGTCTGCCCATTCGCGCAGGATGGCGCTCGACCGGTCCTGCAGCTTCGGCTGATAGCGATCGAACGGCTCGACCTCGGGGGACTCGAAACGCTTGATCTGGCAGTGGGCGATCAGAATGACCGTCATGCCTTTCTCGTTGCGCAGGAAGTCCAGACCCTCGAGGATCGAGCGCCACTGCTCGGATGCGATGACCGCGCCCTTGCCATAGGCGAGATCCTTGGCGTCGTACCGCGCTTCCATTTCGCGGAAGATGAAGCTTTCCGCCCAATCGACGCTATCAAGCACGACCGTCTTGAAATCGTGCTGCCCTTCGTAGAGCGAGCCGATCGCGGCCATGATGTCGTCGGTCGATTTGCAGAGCGGGAAATGATCGACGTCAAGCTGACCGAGACCGTCCTCGGTCGGGATGAAAATCGGGTTCGGTGCCATCGCGCCAAACGTCGATTTGCCGATGCCCTCTACGCCGTACAGGAAGATGCGCGGCGCGGCGTTCGCCTTGTTGCGCTGGATGGATTGCAGGTTAAAGCTCATGGTGATGGTCCTTTATCATCGCTGCGGTTAAATCTTGACCTTGACGGCGGTCTTGGCCGGCTTGACGGTGATAGCCGAGGCGATCTGCTGCCAGATTTTCGGCTCGTTGGCGCGCAGGTACTTCGCGCCCGTCTCGTCGAGTTTTGTCTCAACCTTGATCGGGTGCAGGTCTTGCGGGATGTTGACCAGCAGCGGTGTCAGCTTCTCGATGTCGGCCTTGTAGGTCAGCTTGCCCGTGACTTCGATCTTGAGGCCGCTCGGCAGATCGTGCGTCTGCGATCCTTCCTCGCGAGCGGGGAAGCGGTTGACGATCTCCTGCTCGACCTCAAGGCGCTGCGCGTTCGCGCGCTCCTCGGACTGCTTCGCAGCAATCCACGCCTGCGCGAGCTCGTCGCTGTTCATTTGTTTAAGGTTCATTTTGGTCTCTTGGTTGGTGCGCGGACGCGAGGAAGCACCAGGCGTGGTCGGCCGGATGCTGGAAACGGTAGTGGCGGAGAGGTTGCCGGAATCGGCGAGGCGGATGAGGGTAGCTTTCATGTTCGTTCGGTCGTTCGTTGGTTGGTTGATAGTGTCGGGCTGCGGCAACAACCCTCCCGCATAACGCGCGGTATTCGGCCAGGTCACGCAGTGGAGTTGCTGAGGAGCGTCTGCGCCCTGAAAACTGCCGGTGTTGTGTCGATCGTGCACCGCCGGCTGACACGTCGCGGCTATCCGGCTTTCCGGCCCGCCGCGCTCGGGGGATGTGTTCGACTGGTGATGCAATGATATGTATGCGATGAGAAAAGATCAACATTGCGCGCATGTAAAAGCGCGGAATTTTTTTCTATGGAAATTCCGCGCCCGATAGTTCGCGTTAATTGGGCTTGATCCAGAGAGCCGGCGAGCCGTCCTCGGTTCCGCGCGCGTGCAGCGTGACCTCGTTCCGACCGTCGATATGCCCGGCAACGGGAACGCGCCGGATGTCCTCGCGCGCGTCGATACCGAGGTTGCGCATGATCTCCGTCGTCGAGACGAGCAGGAGATCGGCCATCATCTTGACGGAAACCGTTTCTTGTTAACGCGCTTGGTGGGTTTCATACGATCTCCCTGGTGATACAATCTCATCACTGAGTCTGGCGGTTTTTCACGACAGTGTTGAGTTTTTATACACATCCGGGGATCATCTTGGCAACCACATCTATCAAGCACGACATGCAGCCCGCGCGCGCGATCGTCGATGCGCTTGGCGGCTGCCGTGCGCTTGCGCGAGCGATTGAGGCTGAGACGGCGGGCGCTCATCGAATTTCGTCCTCTGCTATTTCACGGTGGATGCGACCGGCAGCGCTGAAAGGCACGAACGGCCGCGTGCCGTTAAGACATTGGTCGGTTCTCCTAAGAGTCGGTGAATCCATGCGGAAGAAGCGGGAAATAAAACGACTGCTCGACCAGCACGCGGCGCAAGAATCGGAATAAAAATTGTCGAGAGGAACATCTTCCAATACTTTAGGCTAGGGGTGTTGCGGAAATCTCAACGCGATGGCAATATTTGTTCGCTGGCAGCGTCGTCTAGCTGATCCCTAGCCGAAAACCGTTTCGCCCTTCGGCCGCTGCCAGCATCTTTTTTCAAGGGCATCTACATCTCAAGGGCGGGCATGGATGTTGCACAAAAACATTTGACGAGGACCGACGACGGCGTCCAGCCGGGCAGTCGCCTCGATTACGCTCTGCGCTACGCAAGGGCAGGCTTCAAGGTTCTCCCCCTCTATCACATCGTCGACGGCGCATGCTCATGCGGCGACGTCGAATGCCGCTCGCCTGGCAAGCATCCGCTCGTCGTGAAACAGGCCAACATGTTCGGCGGCGTGCATTCGGCGAGCGACGATGCGGCGGTGCTGCGGCAGGTATTCACGGCGCATCCGCAGGCGAACATCGGCCTCGCGATACCTGACGGAATGATCGCCGTCGACGTCGACCCGCGCAACGGCGGCGACGACACGATCGACCTGGTTCAGGACAAGTACGGCCGACTGCCGGACACGGCGATGCAGCTGACCGGAGGGGGCGGACAACATTACCTCTATCGGATCCCGGCCGGCGTCACGGTGGCCGGCAAGCTGGGTGCTGGCGTCGACGTCAAGGCGGCAGGCGGCTACATCGTGGCCGAGCCGTCCGAGCATCTGAGCGGGACGTCGTATTGCTGGGAAGCGTCGAGCGATCCGCTTGACGGCGCGGCCGTGGTCGATGCGCCAGCGTGGCTCATGAACCGCCTGGCCGCGAACGAAGCCGGCGCTGCGCGGGTCGATGGCGGCCTGCGGTACGGTGTCGACGAGCGCGTCGTCGAGGAACTGCGCAGCGCGCTTGCGCACCTCAACGCGACGCGGCGCGAGATGGCTGACGACCGGGACATGTGGGTCAGGGTCGGCATGGCCTGCAAGTCGATCGGCGATGCCGGCTATCAGATTTGGGAAGAGTGGTCGATCGCCTCGTCGAAATTCGACGCGGCCGACCAGTGGAATAAATGGCAGTCGTTCCGACCCTCGGCGATCTCCTACCGGACGATCTTCATGCTCGCGCAGGGCGAGGGCTGGCGCAATCCTCTGGCCAACAAAAGCGTCTCCGGTGACGCGAATTCAGCGGAAACCCGCGTGAATACTGGCGATGAACCTGGCCAACGGCTGGCCGGTTTCCGGTTCGACGATGTCGCCGAGCTCGTCACGGACATCAAGCCGATACAGTGGCTGATCCGCGACTATGTCGAGCAGGATTCGCTCGTGCTGGTGTACGGGCCGCCCGGCTCGGCCAAGTCGTTCGCGACCGTCGATTTCGCGGCGTGCGTGGCGACCGGTCAGGACTGGCAGGGGCATGCGGTCAAGACCGGGCCGGTGTTCTATCTGGCCGGCGAGGGGCACAACGGTCTCGCGCGGCGGTTCCGCGCGTGGGAGGTGGCGCGCGGCGTCAAGATCCCGACCGGCATGCTCTGGAAGTCGGCCGGTGCCGCGCAGATCCTGCAGTCCGAATCTATCGAGGGCGTCGCCGAGGCGATATGGACGATCTCAGGCGAGGGCAAGAACCCGCCGGCGCTGATCGTGCTCGACACGCTTGCCAGAAACTTCGGGCCGGGCGATGAGAATTCCACAGCGGATATGTCGAACTTCATCGCAGCGGTCGACAAGTACCTGATCCAGCCGTGGCGATGTGCGGTCGTGATCGTGCACCACAGTGGCCACGGCCAGGACCGCGCGCGCGGATCCTCGGCGCTCAAGGCCGCGGTCGACGCCGAGCACGAAGTGACTCGGGACGAGGCCGGCAACGTGCAGCTGCGCACGACCAAGATGAAGGATGCCGAGATCCCGGCCGAGAAGCTTCTGCGTCTCAAGGGAGTCGACCTGCCGGACGTGTTCGACGAGGACGGCGTCATTGCCTCGAGCGCGGTGCTCGAGCCGTGCGAGGACGGCACGGCGGCGATCGTCGTCGGCACGACCAAGGAAAAGCAAGCGATCTCGGTGCGCGACGTGCTGGCGCTGCTGGCGCGCGGATGGATGCCGTACAGCGAGATCGAGCACTCGCTGCGGTGCGGGCGCTCGGTCGCGCAGAACGCGGTCAAGAAATGCGCGGGCATGGGTTTGCTCGGGCAGGGGGTCGGCGGCGGCTACGCCGTGACGGAAAAGGGCATGCAGGTGCTCTCGCATACCGGGGCACTGCTGACAGGTGCATCCAATCCAGCACTGGAAAGGCGATCGGCCAGGCCGTGGATGGATACCGACAAGGACGACGAGTGAAAAAGTACCTTTCGATATGCAGCGGGATCGAAGCCGCGACGGTTGCATGGCATGGCTTGGGCTGGGAGCCTGTCGGGTTTGCGGAGATCGAGCCGTTTCCGGCCGCGGTGCTCGCGCACCATTACCCCGGCGTGCCGAACTTCGGCGACATGACGAATTTCATGGAGTGGGATTGTGGAACAGTTGACATTGTTGTTGGGGGGACTCCCTGCCAAGCCTTTAGCGTCGCCGGATTGCGGCGCGGCCTCGCAGACAAGCGCGGAAACCTCGCGCTCACATTCTGCGAGCTCGTCGACCATTTCGACCCCGAGGTCGTCGTATGGGAAAACGTGCCGGGCGTCCTGTCCAGTAAAGACAACGCCTTTGGCTGCTTTCTGGCAGGACTGGTCGGAGCGGACGAACCCATTGTTCCAGGCGGAAAATGGGAGCGTGCGGGTGTGGTCAGTGGCCCCAAGCGCACGGCAGCATGGCGCGTTCTCGATGCTCAATACTTCGGAGTGGCCCAACGACGCCGACGTGTCTTTGTCGTCGCTTTCCGAGGTGCTGGAAACTGGCGCGCTGCCGCCGCACTATTTCCTGTCGGCGAAAGCCTGTTCGGGGATACTCCGCCGAGCCGAGAAGCGCGGGAAGGCTCTGCCGCCGGCGCTGCTCGCAGCGTTGCGCTCCGTGGCCGAGAAGGCGGGGCCACAGCCGAACTAGGTGACGAACTGGCCGGGTGCCTTCGCGCATCTGGCGGCGGTGGCGACAAGCCGCACGCGCTTACTCCTGTCGCCTTCGGCGGCAACAACCAGTCAGGCCCCATCGACGTGGCCACGGCCCGCAACGCAAGCGCCAGCGCCAGCGGCCGGATGGACTTCGAGACCGAGACGTTCCTTGTTCAGCCCACGCGCACCCTGCGCGGCGAGGGATTCGACGCGAGCGAGGACGGGGCCGGGCGCGGACAGCCAATTGTCGCTGTCGACTGTTATAACGGTTCACTCAGCGACGCAGCGCCGACATTAAGAGCAGGCAACGGCAACGAGCTTGGCGGCGTTCCGGCCGCGCTATCAAATATGACAGTTCGCCGCCTGACCCCGCGCGAGTGCGAGTTACTTCAGGGATTTCCAGCAATACGAAATAATATTACAATTGAGGTATGCTTAGACCGTCAAAAAAACTATGCGGATGTGGCGCTGCAATGTCGCAAGTGGCAGACCAATGCCTTGCCTGCCGACGCCGCCGCGTGGATGCAACCTGCCAATGCTGCGGCGGACAATTCCAGCACATCCCGAGCAAACCAAGAGCCGCTTGCAGCGCTGCGTGTGCGTACAAACTCCGTGGACGAGCTTCTGGAGATTCACAGTCAAGGAAGGTTGATCTGGTCTGCGAGCAGTGCGGACGCATCAAGCAGGTCTCGCCTGCCTATGCCGAGCGCCGCTATTGCAGCGTCACTTGCTCCACGCGCGCGCGAACTGGCCCAGGCAATCATGGATGGAAAGGTGGCGTCACCAGCAAACATCAGGCTTTCTTTTCCAGCAAGGAGTGGCGCTTCAAGTGCGCTGACATCCGGCGAAGGGAGCGCGGAATCTGCCAGCGATGCCACGAACGATGCGCGACTGGCGAAGTTCACCACATCCGAACTTGGGCGCGTCATCCCGACCTGCGGCTCGTCGATAGCAACCTCGCTCTGCTCTGCACTGGCTGCCATAAGTTCGTGCATTCCAGGCGAAACACTGCCCGCGAATTTCTCGCTGATTCTTGACGTTGAGACACCGTACACCCTGATCCCGATGCCCAGCCGCCGCAAAGCAGCTCGCGCAGATGGCGACCGCAGCGCCGAGGTGCGCATGGCCGCCGACGGCCCGAGATACAAGGCGCTTGGCAACTCGATGGCGGTCCCGGTCATGGGATGGATCGGCCGCCGGATCGCATTCGTTCTGCGCGCATACTGATGTTGCAAAACCGCCACGATGCCAATTAATCATCAATCTTTTTTGTAACAAACTGTAACGAAAATAATGAAATGTGACCGTATCGTCACGCCAATACGCATCAATACGGCAGTATTTGCAAACCCGATACGGCCCAATACGCTCAAAGGTAAGTCATTGAAAATAAAGAAAATTTCCGTATCGACGCAATCAATACGCTCAAATACGGCCCGTATTGCCGGGGGGGTTTATCCCTTTAGGGATAACCCCGTGGACGGCAATGATGCGATATGGCAGGATGGAGGGGCAGTTGCATCGGATGCTGAAAACCGCATCGGAATCTGTAAAGAAATCCTATCGATCATCCTTCCTTATCCACCTGCCGGGGCAACCGGCAACCATGCCGTGAGGCATGGCAAGCGTGGGCACTATCTCAGCGACGCAGCACAGACCTATCGGGCGCAGGTGAACATCGCGCTCGCGCAGCAGCAGGGAAAGCGTCGGCTCGAGGGGCCGCTCGTGGCCGAGTGGCGATTCTTCCCGCCGGATCGCCGGGCGAGGGACAGCGACAACGTGCGCAAGACCCTGGCCGATGCGCTGACGATGGCCGGGCTATGGGTCGACGACAGCAACCGCGTGATCCGGCGCGAGGTGTTCGAGTGGGGCGATGTCGTCAAGGGTGGCAGGGTCGAATTGCGGATCCTTGCGTACAATGATGATAAAACCGCATGATGGTGTGGAACCTGGACCAGACTATGGAATTCGAGGACATGGCCGAGAAAGCGTCAAAACGGCCGCTGACGCAAAAACAGGAAATGTTCGTGGCCTACTACCTGACGCATCGAAACGCGACTCAGGCGGCGATTCAGGCCGGCTACAGCGAGAAATCTGCAGGGAAGATCGGAAGCCAGTTGCTAGAAAAAACTGGAATCAAGGCCGAGATCAACCGTCGGACGCAAGGAATGGTGTCGGATCTCAAGTGGGATGCGCAGCGCACACTGCTTGAAATCACTCGCATGGCGAACATTGATCCCGAGGTCTACAAGGACATTCACTCGCCGCAAGACTTCCACAAACTGCCAGAAGATGCCCGGCGCGCGATTGTCGGCTGGGGCTGGGACAAGAACGGCAATTTCACGATCAAGTTCGCGAAAGAGCGCTCGCTCGAGATGCTGGGAAAGCACCTCAAGCTGTTCACGGACGTCGTCGAGATCAAGGACGAGACAGGCCTCGCTGCCCGGATGGACAAGGCGCGTCGTCGCGCGAAGGGGAAAGGGGAGTGATCCGTAAAGCATTTTTGTGGGTTTGCACGACTGCGCTGTTCTTCGTGTGGGAAGGGTGCCGGCGCGTGCGTGGATGGTGGCGGCGCCTATGACTGACCCGCGCCGCGAACTTGAGAATGCGCTGATCGAGGACGTCGCGCAGTTCACGCATGATCCGCTCGGGTTCGTCATGTATGCGTTCGATTGGGGCGAGGGTGAGCTCGCCGAATTCGACGGGCCTGACGACTGGCAGCGCGAGACGCTCGAGGACATCGGCCGCCGGCTCAAGGCCGGCGAGATCGACGTGCAGGAAGCGATACAGATCGCGGTCGCGTCCGGGCACGGCATCGGCAAGTCGGCGCTCGTGTCGTTCATCATCCTGTGGGCGGTCTCGACGTTCGAGGACACCAAGGGCGTCGTCACGGCCAACACCGAGAATCAGCTAAAGACCAAGACCTGGGCGGAGTTGGCGAAGTGGTTCCGCCTGTGCATTACGCGCGACTGGTTCGAGCTCACGGCGACGGCGCTGTTCTCCAAGGATCCCGACCATGAAAAGACGTGGCGCATCGACATGGTGCCGTGGTCGGAACGCAACACCGAGGCATTCGCTGGCCTGCACAACAAGGGCAAGCGGATCCTGCTTGTGTTCGACGAGGCCTCTGCCATCCCTGACCTGATCTGGGAAGTGTCAGAGGGTGCGCTGACCGACGAGGGGACCGAGATCATCTGGTGTTGCTTCGGCAACCCGACCAAGAACACCGGCCGGTTCCGCGACTGTTTCCGGCGCTTCCGGCATCGCTGGGTCACGCGCCAGATTGACAGTCGCACGGTCAAGATGACCAACAAGGCGCAGCTGCAGAAATGGGTCGACGACTACGGTGAGGACAGCGACTTCGTGCGCGTGCGCGTGCGCGGCGTGTTCCCCGAGACCGCGGCAAACGCCCTGCTTGGACCCGAGGATTATGAGCGCTCGACCAGGCGCCACTACAACCCGCAGCAATACGGCTATGCAGCCAAGATCCTCGGTGTTGACGTCGCGCGGCAGGGATCCGACCGCACAGTCATTTTCCCCCGGCAGGGTCTCGTCGCCTTCAAACCCAAAGTGTTGCGAATTCCAGACACCATGCTCGTCGCCGACCAGGTGGCGAGAGCTGCCGACAAGTGGGGCGCGGATGCAATTTTTGTCGACGGTACGGGCGGCTATGGCGCTGGCGTGATCGACCGGCTGCGGCAGCTTGGCTACGTGGTGCACGAGGTCCAGTTCTCCGGCCGCGCGACCGATCCGCGCTACTTCAACAAGCGCAGCGAGATGGCGTTCGAGATGGCGAAGTGGATCAAGGATCAGGGCGGGGCATTGCCGGACATTCAGGATCTCGAGGTCGAATTGTGCGCGCTGACATACCGCTATCAGGGCGACAAGTTCCGCCTGTCCGAGAAAGAGGAGATCCGCGAGGAGATAGGTGAATCGCCTGACCTTGCCGACGCGCTCGGCCTCACGTTCGCATGGCCGGTAACGCCGCGCACGCAGGGCGAGCGCCTGCTCGACGAGATCGTCGGCTTGCGCGAAAAGGGCGCGATGGCCTACGAGTACGATCCGCACGGCCGCGCGACCGGCGGCGGCATCGCCGTCGAATACGATCCTTATGCTTAACTGATGGTAATATCCGATCTGATAGCTAAAATCTCACCATACAATGGAGTGATAGTCATGGACTACAACCGCGCGCTCAACGCTGCATTGATTGGCTGGGCGATCACGCTTCTGGCGATCCTGCTGAACGTCCTGACGTGGCTGAACGGTCTCGGCGGATACCGCGGCATCGAAGTGCTCGGCATCATGTTTGGCGTTCTGACGCTGGCCTGCGGCTATTTCGGCGAGTCGTTCGCGGCGATGTCCTCGGATGGCGGCAGCAAAATGCACGCGATGCTCTTTCGTGCTCGCGTCCTGAGTCTCGCCTCGATCGCCTTGTGCGTCCTTTCTTACCTCATGTGGCTATACGCCATCCTGACCTACTAGGGAATCGACCATGTGCATGTCCACCCCGAAAGCCCCGACTCCTCCGCCGCCGCCCCCGCCCCCGCCGGCCGCTCCGACCGTCGACGAGGTGCAGGTGACTGAGGCTCGCGACCGTGAACGTCGTCGCATCCGTTCCGCTGAAGGCCAGAAATCGACCATGCTGACCAGCGCGCTCGGCGACACGTCGCAGGCTCCGACTGTCCAGAAAGTCCTGCTCGGCGCGTAACGACCATGATGAACCAGAGCCTACGCCAGCGGCTGGATGAACGCCGCGCGCAGCTTGATCTCGAGCGCTCGTCGTTCATCACGCATTGGCGCGAGCTCAACGAGTACATTTCGCCGCGCTCGGCCCGGTTCATTGCGACCGACCGCAATAAGGGCGACAAGCGCAACGGAAGGATCATCAATTCGACGGCGACGCTGGCGCTGCGCACTCTGCGCTCGGGCATGATGGGCGGCATCACGTCACCGTCGCGGCCGTGGTTCCTGCTTCAGACGCCGGACCCGGATCTCAACGAGTTCGCGCCGGTCAAGGAGTGGCTCTACGACGTCACGATGCGCATGCGCGCCGTGCTGTCGAAGTCGAATTTCTACAACGTCATGCCGATGCTCTATCACGACATCGGCCTGTACGGCACGCACGCGATGGCCGCGCTCGAGGATGACGAGGACGTCGTGCGCTTCTACCCGTTCCCGATCGGATCCTACATGCTGGCGAACTCCGCGCGCCTGAATGTCGATACCTGCATCCGCGAGTTCCAGATGACGACGCGCCAGATGGCGCAGCGTTTCGGCAAGGCCAACTGCTCGGCGGCCGTGCAGAACCTGCTCGACCGTGGCGACTACAATTCGTGGATCGACGTCGTCCATGCGGTCGAGCCGAATGAGCAGTTCGATGGTAGCAAGTTCGAGGCGCGGTTCAAGCGATTCGGCTCGATCTACTACGAGAAGGGCACGAACGAAAACAAGGTGCTCTCCGAGTCCGGGTTCGACACGTTCCCGATCCTCGCGCCGCGCTGGGATCTGACTGGCGAGGACGTCTATGGATCGTCGCCGGGCATGGAGGCGCTGGGCGACGTCAAGCAACTGCAGATCGAGGAGCGGCGCAAGGCCGAGGCGCTCGACAAGCTGGTGCGTCCGCCCATGAATGCGCCGTCGTCGATGCGCAATCTCCGCGCCTCGATCCTGCCTGGCGACATCAACTATGTCGACGTCAACCAGGGGCAGCAGGGTTTCACGCCGGCCTACCAGATCGACCCGCGCATCGCCGAGCTATCGCAGGACATCCAGTTCATCGAGAACCGGATCAATCGAGTGTTCTTCGCCGACCTGTTCCTGATGATCCAGAACATGCCGGGCGTGCAGCCGCGCACGGCCGAGGAGATCGCCGAGCGCCACGAGGAAAAGCTTTTGATGCTCGGCCCGGTCCTCGAGCGCATGAACGACGAGGCGCTCGAGCCGACGATCGACCGCGTATTCGACATCATGGCCAAGCGCGGCATGCTGCCGCCGGCTCCGGAGGACCTGCAGGACATGGAACTCAAGGTCGAATACACGTCGATCATTGCGCAGGCGCAGAAGCTTGTCGGTGCGTCCTCGATCGAGCGGTTTGCGTCGTTCGTCGGCAACATCTCCGCGGTCAAGCCGGAGGCGCTCGATCGCCTCGACACGGACGAGATGATCGACGCATACGGCGAGATCGTCGGTGCTCCTCCCAAGATCATCGTGCCGGTCGACGACGCCAATGCCGCGCGCGAGGCGCGCGCTCAGCAGGCCGCGGCGGCACAGGCCGCGCAGATGGGCATGGTCGCCGCGCAGGGCGCTGAACTGTTGTCAAAAACAGACACCAGCAGCGACAACGCGCTGACCCGTATCGCTTCTGGATTGACCGGAGTTCCCGTGTAAATGGCAAAGCAGCAGAACAACGCGGCCGACGAGGCCGAGATCGCCGAGGCGGGAAAGCGCGAAAAGACTCGCGCCGCCCGCGCCGAGGACGATCTCAAATGGATCCTGTCGGACAAGCGCGGCCGGCGCTTCTACTGGCGACTGCTGGCCGACTGCGGCGTGTTCAAGTCGAGCATGACCGGGAACTCGCAGACGTTTTTCAACGAGGGCATGCGCAACATTGGCCTAAAGCTCCTGGCCGACCTGAACGACGTCGAGCCGGACGCCTACGTGCTCATGCTCAAGGAATCGCGGGACGATAGCGTTTAACTATCGCGATGCGATTTGTGGTATATAGTGGCTAAATCTCATCAATAGGAATTTCTCGATGTCGGACAATCAACAAGCAGCCGGGCAGGAAAACACCGCAAACCCGGCTCAAGGTGAAGGTCAGGCGAGCGCACGGGATGTGACCTTGCTGGGCGGGCAACCGTCCGACAAGCCAGCGGAAGGTGCGCAAACGAACGCCGATGCGGCAAAGCAAGGCGATCCTGCGGTCGACGGAAATGCTAATCCTGATGCCAAACCCGGCGACGGCGAGAAGTCGGACGACGGCGACGGCAAGGATGGCAAGGACGGCGACGAGGGCGCGCCCGAAAAGTACGAACTGAAGGCACCGGAGGGTTTCGAGCAGCTGGACGCTCAACTCGTCGAAACGTTTGAGCCGCTTGCACGCGAGCTCAAACTGACGAACGAGGGCGCGCAGAAGCTGGTCGAGACGATGATGCCCAAGGTCGTCGAGCGCATTGCCGAGCAGAACCGTGCGGCGTGGACAGGTCAACTCGAGGCATGGGTCTCGGATGTCAAGAACGACAAGGAACTCGGCGGCGATGCGCTGGCCGGGAACCTCGAGGCTGCACGGCGCGCCATCGACAAGTTCGCGACCGACGAACTCCGCGCGCTGATCGGATACCCCAGCGCCGAAAACCCTCGAGGGCTTGGCCTCGGCAATCACCCTGAGCTCGTGCGCGTGTTTGCCCGGATCGGGAAAGCAATGGCCGAGGACGCGATTGTCACCGGTGGCAACCCTGCCGGCGCGCAGCGTACCGCGGCCGAAATTCTGTATGGCAAACCCTCTCAATAAGGAACAACCGACATGCCTATCCTGAGCACTGCGCATCCGACCCTGCTGGATGCAGCCAAATCCCTCGATCCGGACGGCAAGACCGCGACCGTCGTCGAACTGCTCTCGCAGACCAACGAGATCCTCCTCGACATGCCGTTCGTCGAGGGCAACCTGCCGACCGGCCACCGCACGACCATTCGCACCGGACTGCCGGAAGTCGTGTGGCGTCAACTGTACAAGGGCGTGCCTCCGAGCAAGTCGGTGCGCGCTCAGGTCGATGAAGCGACCGGCCTGCTTGAGGCTCGCGCCGAGGTCGACGTCGAGATCGCCAACCTGAACGGCAACACCGCGTCGTTCCGCCTGTCGGAGGCTCAAGCCTTCCTCGAGGCGATGAACCAGGCGATGGCGTCGACGCTGTTCTACAACGACGTCAACATCAACCCGGAACGCTTTACCGGGCTGGCGCCGCGCTATTCGTCGTCGACTGCCGGCAACGGTCAGAACGTGATCAAGGCTGGTGGCTCGTCCGACAACACCTCGGTATGGCTGGTCGTGTGGGGCGAGAACACTGTGCACGGCATTTTCCCCAAGGGGAGCAAGGCGGGTCTTGAGCACAAGGATCTCGGCGAGATCGACGCTTTCGACGGCGACAACAACCGTTTCCGCGCCTATGCCGATCACTGGAAATGGAAGGCTGGCCTGTCGGTGCGTGACTGGCGCTACATCGTGCGCATCGCCAATATCAGCGTCGCTGACCTGATCGCGCAGAACAACACGCAAGCTCCGACTGCTTCGACCGCGCTGATCAAGCTGATGATTCGTGCGATGTCTCGCATCCCGGCTATGGGCATGGGTCGTGCCGCGTTCTACGCCAACCGCACGGTCAAGGAAATGCTGTCGGTCGCTGCGATGGACAAGACGCAGAACGTCTTGAAGATCGAGGACGGCATCAACCAGTTCGGTACCGTCGCCCCTGGCAGCGTGAACAACGGCGTCCTGAAATTCCAGGGCGTGCCGGTTCGCACCTGTGACCAGATCCTCAACACCGAGACCGCCGTTTCGTAAGGCGCGACCGTCCAACATTACAAGGAATCATTATCATGTTCGTAGATTCTCTGCTCAAGTTCTCGGACGCGCAGGCCGTCACGTCCAGCGGCGCCACCGCATCGACCGACATCATCGACACGCGCGCAGCGCATGACGAGGGTATCGGCGAGGAAATGTACCTGGTCATCCAGTGCAAGGAGACCGCTGCCGGCACGATGGCGACGACGCAGTTCAAGCTGCAGACGTCTGTCGACAGCGCGTTCACCTCGCCGATCGACGCCTATGCGTCCGCTGCCATCGCCAAGGCCGCCTTGCTCAAGGACACGACGATCATCAAGATCCGTCTGCCGATCGGCCTCAAGCGCTATCTGCGCGTCGCTTATGTGACGGATGCCGCGGCCACCGCCGGCAAGTACACCGCCATGCTGGTCAAGGATGTCGAGGCGCATCAGTACACCGCCTCCGGCTTCTCGGTCCAGTAACAGCGCTCAAAGCGATAGGGGATAGCATATGCGGTATATCGCAAAAGAGCGCGGCTACATCAATCGAATCATCGAGAAAGGCGAGGAATTCGATTGGGATGGCGAGCGCGGCTCGTGGATGGAACCTGTTGACGCCAAGGGTAGCCCCAAGCGCGATAAGCAGGATGCCGGCGCCAAGAAGCAGGGCGACGGCAAGGCCAACGACGATGTCAAGGATAAGCAGGTAGCCGACGGCAAGACCGACGGCAACCCCGCCAATACCGACGTCATCTAACCAGTGCAGGGGCTTCGGCCCCTGCCTTCTTGTCAGGCGGCAACATGGCACTCAAGAACATGCGTCTTTCGCCGAAAGAGGCGGAAGCCGAGGAAGATCGCGCGGAGATGTCGGACGACGATGCGCCGGCCTATCCGTATGGGCTTTGCATTAACCTCGATTCGGAATCGCTCGCCAAGCTTGGCATCAGCGAGCCGCCGGCAGTCGGCACCAAGATGGCGCTGCAGGCCATCGTCGAGGTCGTGTCGATGTCTCAATACCAGAACCAGAAAACGACGGACAGCAGCGTCTCGCTGCAGATCACTGACATGGATCTGCAGGGCAAAAGTGACGCAGCTGAGAAGCTTTACGGCGGCAAGTAAATGGCATCCTCTCAGGTCGAAATCTGCAACATGGCGCTCGCCAATCTCGGCGTGACGACATTCATCGCGCAGATCAATGAGCGCAGCAAGGAGGCGGGCGTCTGCCGCCTTTTCTTCGATTCGGTGCGCGACACGACACTCGAGGCGTTCGATTGGGCCTTTGCCAGGCGCCGCGTGCGCCTGGCGCTCACGAACGCATCGGTCACGAACTGGTCGCATGCCTACGCTTACCCGAGCGACTGCATCTCTGCCCGGCGCATCGTCATTCCAGGCGACCGCCGGCCGCGCGCCAATGAGCGCATCCCGTTCGAAGTGTCTAGCGACGGGCAAAAGCGTCTCATCCTGTGCGATCTCGAGGATGCCGAGCTCGTCTACACCGTTCGCGTCGAGGATCCAAACCTGTTCTCGGCCTCGTTTGTGGCGGCCATGTCCGCGGCGCTATCTGCCAGGATCGCGATGCCGCTGACCGTCTCGGCGACCATCTCCAACAATGCAATCCAGCTTGCTGCTCGTGCGCTCGATGCCGCCGTGGCGAGCGACGAGAATCAGGGTCAGGAGGACGAGCCAAAAGAAAGCGAACTGATCGCGGCGAGGAACTGATATGGGTTCCTCGATCATTCAGCCGAGTTTCACGGGCGGCGAACTTTCCCCGTCGCTCTACGGTCGCGTCGATCTGGCGCGCTACCAGACCAGTCTGCGCACGCTTCGCAACATGATCTCGCTCATGTACGGCGGAGCGACCAATCGCGCCGGGTTCCGGTTTCTCAACGAGGTCAAGAACAGCGGTCGCAAGACGCGCCTGATCCCGTTCCAGTTCTCGACCGTGCAGACCTACGTCATTGAGGTCGGGCATCTCTATATGCGGTTCTACATGAACGGCGGTATCATCGAATCCTCGCCGGGCGTTCCGTATGAGATCGCGTCGCCATATGACGAGTCGGACATTTTCGATCTGAAATTCACGCAGTCGGCGGACGTCATGACGATCTGCCACAACGACTATGCGCCTCGGCAGCTTTCGCGCACCGGGCACGCGGCCTGGTCGATCTCGACATACCCGAATAGCAACGGTCCTTTTCAGGATCTAAACCCTCTCGAGGGACTGACAATTTCAGCAAGTGCGGTATCGGGGACTGTTACGCTAACCTCTTCCGGCTTCGCTCCGTTCCTGCCATCGCACGTCGGCGTGCTCGTCTATCTGGCCGAGCGAAGCATCGACGATGTCCGGCCGTGGGCAGCTGGACAGCTAAACCTGCCTGTCGGAACGTATCGGCGCTCTGACGGCAAGGTCTACGTGCTGTCGAGTGGGCCGTCTGCTGGCGGCACGGCGGGGTATCGCAACGGCGGCAATCGGCCTGTGCACGATTTCGGCAGCGCATGGGATGGCGACGGGTCGATCGACACGACCGGGACATATGCCGAGGGCGTGCGCTGGGATTATGTGCATTCCGGTTTTGGTATCGCGCTCATCACCGGTTACACGAGCGCGAGTCAAGTGACTGCCCTGGTCCTGTCCCGCCTGCCGGGTTCTATCGTGACGCCAGGCACATACGCATGGGCATTCGGCGCATGGGGCGGTAATCAGGGGTATCCGGCCTGCGTGACCTATCATCAGGAGCGGCAGGTGTTCGGCGCGTCCAAGGCTCAGCCGCAAGCCTACTGGCTGACCAAGACCGGGAGTTACTACAATTTCGGCACGTCCAATCCGTCTGTCGACGACGACGCGATCAGCAAGACGATTCCGGGCCGGCAGGTCAACGCGATCCGGCATTTGCTGCCGATCGACGATCTGATCATCATGACGTCCGGCGCCGAGTTCAAGATGCTGACGAATGAGAACGGCGTCGTCACACCGTCGTCTGCCACGGCAAAGCCTCAAACCTATAACGGGTCGTCGCATCTGCCGCCGATCATCGTCGGCGACACGGCGCTCTACGTGCAGGAAAAGGGCGGGCTAGTGCGAGACCTGGCCTATACCTATGAAAAGGATAAGTTCACAGGTAGCGATCTGACGACGCTGGCCTCGCATCTGTTTGCCGGACATACGCTGGTCGATTGGGCTTACAGCCAAGTTCCTATGTCGGTCGTATGGGCCGTGCGCGACGACGGCATCCTGCTCGGCCTGACCTACCTGAAAGAGCAGCAGGTCGTCGGCTGGCACCGTCATGATACCGACGGCAAGTTCGAAAGCGTCTGCTGCATCTCCGAGGGCAAGGAGGACGCACTCTATGCGGTCGTGCAGCGCACGGTCAACGGCGTCGCCAAGCGCTACGTCGAGCGCCTCGAGACGCGCCAGTTCACGAGCGTCGAGGATGCGTTTTTTGTCGATTCAGGCCTGACCTATGACGGACGCGACCAGGTCGGCACGCTGACGCTGTCCGGCGGCACGGCATGGGATCATACCGAGACGCTGACCGCGACGCTGTCCGGCGCTGCGATCACGCTGTCGCCGACGAGCGAGGGCGATGCCTTCGTGCTGACAGACTCGGCCGACCCGACGATCAAGTACCGGCTCGAGATCGTGAGCGTGGCGAGCGGCTCCATCGCAACCGTGCGTGCGAACCGCCTGCTGCCGGCGGACAAGCGCGGCGCAAACACGGCGTGGGATTATGCGATCCTCGACGTCGGCGGCCTCTCGCACCTCGAGGGCAAGACTGTCTCTATCCTGACAGACGGCAGCGTTCATGCGCAGCGCACGGTATCGTCAGGCGTTATCACCCTGCAGGAGCCGGCGGCGATCGTCCATGTTGGCCTGCCGATCGAGGCTGATTTCGAGACGCTGGACCTCAACGTCCCGCAGGGCGAGACCATCCGCGACAAGGAAAAGAACATCCCTGCCGTGCGGCTTATCGTGCAGGACACGCGAGGCCTGCTGGCCGGGCCAGATCCACGGAACCTGTACGAGCTCAAGCAGCGCGAATATGAGAACTACGACGAGCCGACCAACCTTCTTACTGGCCTTGCCGAGATCCTCGTCGATTCCAACTGGAACAAGCAGGGCCGCATCTTCGCGCGCCAGTCCGACCCGCTGCCTGTAACCATCCTGGCCGCGATCCCGGAGGCGACCGTTGCCGGCGCATGAGTACGAGATCGTCCCGGCGACGCTCGAGCACGTCGCCGCGATGGCGCTGCACGTCAGGCAGGCCGACATCGACGAGGTCTATGCGGCTTCTGGCATGGACATCGTGCACGCGCTCGATATGTCATGGCGTCTATCGACGCATTGCTGGGCCGGGATCATCGACGGCGAAGTCGCGTGCATCTTCGGCGTCACACCGTACAACATGCTCGAGCGCCGTGGCGTGCCGTGGATGCTCGGAACGCCGCTGATAGAGCGGCATGCGCTGGCTTTTCTGCGACGCTGCCGATGGTGTATTACCATCATGTTGAGCATGTATAATCACCTCGAGAACCATGTCGACGTGCGCAATACCAAGTCCGTCGCCTGGCTCAAGTGGCTCGGGTTCACGTTCGACGAGCCGCAGCCATACGGGAAATTCCGCATGCCGTTCATGCGGTTTGAAATGAAGGCCTGACCATGTGCGAACCGACCACACTTGCAACGATGGCGCTTGCCGGCTCGCTGCTAGCGACCGGCGTTTCTGCCGTTGGCATGTACCAGCAGGGGCAGTCACAGAAGGCGCTCGGCGAGTACAACGCCAAGGTCTCAGAGAACAATGCGATCGTGCAGCAGCAGGCTGCCGAGGATGCGCGCCGACGCGGCGACATTGCCGAGGACGCGCAGCGCCGGCAGACCCGGCAGATGCTGGGCGCGCAACGCGCGGCTATCGGCGCGCAGGGCGGGGTTCTGACTGACCAGTCGACCGAGGCCATCCTCGCCGATACCGCGCAGTTCGGCGAGCTCGACGCGCTTACTGTGCGCAACAACGCCGCGCGGGAGGCATGGGGCCTCGAGGTCGGCGCGAACAACACGCTCGCAGAGGCAGAGGCGTCCAGATTCCAGGGCCGTGCCGCGTCGCGTGCCGGGTCGCTGTCGTCCGTCGGAACGCTGATCGGCGGAGCGTCGAACGCTTATAGCTCGTACCGCAGCAATCTTCGCATCAAGTAAGGGGGAGTCGTGGCTCGCGTTCCGGTTTACAACCAGCAGCAGGTCGCGGCACGCGCGGCGCCGCTTCCGATGCAGCAGCGCATCTCGACCAGCGTGCCGGATGGTACGCAGGCATTTGCGCGCGGTATCGGGCAAGCCGGTGAGGCTCTCGCGCGCGAGGCAGCGTATGACGAGCAGATGCGCGTTGAGGGCGCGGTCAATCATCTGCGCGAGCGGCAGCTTGACCTGACGCTCGGCCAGCAGAACGGTTTCATGAACGTCAAGGGCCGCAACGCGCTGCCAGCCGACGGCACGAGCCTCTCCGACCGATACACACAGCAATTCAAGGGTGTGGTGGACGAGATCGAGGCGACGCTTTCCAGCGACCGGCAGAAAGCGCTGTTCCGGCGCTACGCCGACCGGGCCGGTGTGGAGTTCCGCGGCGGTCTCATGCGTCACGAGAATGCGGAGATCGACGGATGGCGCAAGGGCGTCGTCGATGGCGTCATCTCGATCGAGGCCGAGAACGCGGCCAAGAACTGGAATAATCCCGAGGCGATCAACCTGTCGCGCTCGCGCATCGACATCAATCTGTCTCGCATCCGCGATGCCGAGGGCATCCCGGCCGATCAACTCGAGAAGATGCGCAACGAGGCCATGACGCGCCTGCATACTGGCGTCATCAATCAGATGATCGGCAACCGCCAGCTTGACGCGGCCAATGCCTACCTCAAGCAGTACGGCAGCGAGATCAACGCCGACAAGGCGCTGCAGGCGCGGCAACTGCTGGAAAAAGAGACGGACGCGCAATATGCGCTCGGCGCTGCTGATCGCGTTTTCAAGAATATCGCGCCATCGCTCGATCCGGACAGTTACACGCGCCTGACCAATCTAGTCTTTGACAAGGAATCGCGCGGCCGGCAGTTCAATGCCGACGGATCTGTCGTCACGTCGCCCAAGGGCGCTGTCGGCATCGCGCAGGTAATGCCAGGCACCGGGCCTGAAGCGGCCAAGCTTGCGGGGTTGCAGTGGGACGAGAAGCGGTTCCGCAGCGACCCGGAATACAATGCCGCGCTCGGCTCGGCCTACCTCAACGCGCAACTGAAGAAGTACGGCGGCGACGTTGCGCTGGCGCTCGCGGCCTACAATGCCGGGCCGGGCGCGACCGACGGGGCAATCGCGAAAGCGGAAAAGGCCGGAAAGCCCGAGGACTGGCTATCCTACCTGCCAAAAGAGACGCGCGAGTATGTCCCGGCGATCCTCGCCAAGTTTCAGGCCGGCGCGGGCACGCCCAAGAAACCGACCTTCGCCGAGGCTGACGAGAAGCTGCGCGCGGATCCGTACCTGTCGGCACGGCCAACGGCATACAAGGCTGCGCGCGAGACGCTGAAGCAGCGTTTCGAGGATCAGGAGAAGGCGGCCAAGCAGCGGCAGGACGAGGCCGAGGGCGAGGTCTACCGGCAGATCGTCGCCAATGGCGGCGATTTCTACGCGCTCCCGGCGGCGCTGCGCGCACAGGTCGACCCGACTAAGCTCGATAGCGCGATGGCGTTCGCGGCCAAGATCCGCAAGGGCGAGGAGATCGTCACGAACCCGGCGCTTTACCAGCGCCTGGCGACCGATCC
>CAZXLQ010000009.1:8753-12952 GCA_964641945.1 uncultured Clostridia bacterium | reverse complement strand
CAGAACGAATACAGCAGCGCCGTTGCAGAATTTATCAACCCGTCGCCTGACCGTCAGCGGCAGAGCGTGCAGGCTGGGCTTGCGATGGCGGCTGACGCCAAGCCGGACTATGAGGCTGAACTGATTCGCCTGTCGGCCAAGACCGGCGTGCCGCTCGACACGGCGCGCAACATGCCCGACGAGATCCGCCGGCAGGCGTTCGTCATCGACGCAAACCCCGCCCTGCTCGAGACGCAATACCCGCGCGTGGCCGAGTTCCTCGCCATGCCGGAGAATGCGGCCGTCGCCAAGGACGACATCGGCGTCATGCAGTCTGTGTCCAACCTGTGGGCATCGTTCGTCACGGGCGTCTCGCGCGGCTCGATTCAGGATCAGCTTGGTCCTCTGCATTACCGTGCGCTGACCGGCGAACTGTCGCCGAGCGAGGAGAAGCGCCGGCAGGAGCTCAAGACCGCGATGCAGGCCTACAGCCGCACCGCTGACGCCGAGACCGGCCTCGGGTATTTCCTCAGTCAGACCGGCTACGCCGCGCGGCAATTGTTCTCGAGCGTGCGCGAGGGCGGCACCGGGGCGCTCGTCGGCGGCGCATCGGGCGCGGCCGGCGCCGTCATTGCCGGGCAGCTTGGCCCGCAAGTGGCGCTCCCCGAGGAGGTCGCGACCGTGCCGGCGGCGGCAGCGCTCGGCGCGCGTGCCGGGTACATCGCCGGGTCGGTCGTTTTCAACTATCAGCAGGAGTCCGGGTTCGCGTTCGACGAGTTCTCGGACATGGTCGACCAGGCGACGGGCCAGAAGATGGATCAGGCGACCGCGCGCGGCGCGGCGGCGGCCGTCGGCCTCATCAACGCCGGCCTTGAGACGATCGGCGATCTGGCGATGGCGAAGCTTCTGCCCGGCATCGGCGATCTGCTGTCTCAGGGCGGCAAGAACGTCGTCAAGAACCTGCTCGCACGGCCGACGTTCCGCGCCGCGGTCGCGCAGGCCGGCGCGCGCTGGGTGCGCGTGGCGACGACGGAAGGCTTGACCGAGGCGATGCAGGAGGTCGTCAACATCATCGGCGGCGAACTCGCGCAGGGTTTCGACGGCATCGCGGTCGATCCTGCGAAGCAGCAGGATCCGGTCGAGCGCGTGCTGCGGTCGGGTCAGGATGCTTTTGTTGGCGCGCTCGGCGTCGGCGGCGGGCCGTCCATCTACCAGGGATACCGCGACGTGCGCCGCGCGCAGGCCGCGCAGCAGAATCAGGAGTTCATGCAGTCGCTCGGCGAGGCCTCGACCGAGTCGAAGCTTCGCGCGCGCCTGCCTGAGAAGTGGCGCGAGTTCATCGCCCGCGCGAAAGAGGGCGGGCCGGTCGAGAACGTCTATATCCCAGCCGAGCAGTTCGAGCGCTATTTCCAGTCGGCCGGCGTGGATCCGGCCGAGGTGGCCGCCGAGATCGGCGCGCGCAACTATGCCGAGGCCGTGGCGGCCGGCACCGACGTCGTCATTCCGATCGAGGACTATGCGACGCTCATCGCGCCGACCGAGCACCATGCGCAACTGATGCAGGACGCGCGACTGCGTCCTGGCGACATGACGCCGCGCGAGGCTGCCGAGTTTCAGGCCGAGCGCGAGCAGCGCATGCAGGATCTGGCGACCGAGCTCGAGGCGATGGACGCGGCTGAGCAGGCGCCGCAGCGGTCCTACAACACGATCCGCGACGCCATGATGGGCGAGCTCGTCAACCGCTTCGACCGCAACACGGCCGAGGCTTATGCGACGCTCTACGCGCGCGGCATCACGACGCTGGCCGAGCGAGCCGGCCTCGACCCGATGGCGCTGCACGAGCGCTATGGCCTGTCCGTCGGCGTGCAACTGCCGGAAGTCCTGCGCTCTGTCGGCCAGTCCGACATCTCGATCGACCCGCTTCTCGACCGACTGCGTGCCGGCGACGTCCCGACCGACGAACAAATTTTCGGCGAGCGTCTGTCCGATTTCGTGCGGCGTAGCGGCGGCATCACTGATCCAGGTCTCTCCGGAGAATTGCGCGACGTCGATGAAAGCGACGAGCGCGCGCCTGGCCGTCGCAAGTTGGTGCAACCTAAAGGCGGTCTCAGCATCGACTACATGCGCGAGGCCGCGGCCGAGGCCGGCTATTTGCCGCAGGATTCGACAGAGGCCGATTTCCTCGCGCTCCTCGACGAGGATCTGCGCGGCAATCCGGTCTACCTGCCAGGCGCCGAGGACGGCAACCTGCTTGGGCTGCGCGACATGCTTGGGCAGGTCGACGAGTTTCTGCGCGACAACGACATCGACCTTAACGCGATGACGAACGAGCAGGTGCGGCAGGCGCTCGAGGCGGCCGGGCAGTATCAGCGATCGGACGCACAGCGGTTCGATCAGGCGGCGCTACCGGAGACGATCGAGGTCGACGGCGTGCAGCGTCCGACCGTGAACAGCGAGGGCCGGCCGATCGCCGCGACCGAGGAGGGGGTGCGAGCCTTCTGGCGCTGGTTCGGCGATAGCAAGGCGGTGAACGCCGACGGCAAGCCGCTGGTGGTGTATCGTGGTCAGCCCTTTGACTATGGCAGTTCATATGCCGATCGGGATCTGGTGTACTTCACCAATAAGCCGGATGTGGCTGCTGGCTATACGGTGGATGGCGAATCGCCGGCTATCGTCCCTGCATACCTGAGTATGCAGGATCCACTGGAGATAGATGCGGCCGGGAAACGGTGGTCCCAGGTGAATGCACGGGCCATCGCCGCAGCCCAGGAGAAAGGGCGTGACGGCGTAATCGTTAGCAATGTGGTTGACAATGTCGGGGAAGGCGACGGCACGATTTCGGATGTGTACATTACCTTCCGCCCCGAGCAGATTAAGAGCGCCATCGGCAACCGAGGCACGTTCGACCCGGCCGATGCTAGGATCCTTTTTCAGAGTGGAAGGAAGCGAGATGATTACACGCTCGACATGTTCGGCGTACCGGCCGAGGAAGGAAAGGATACTGCTGCCGAGCGACGTGCCGCAGGACGATCGAAGCGAAGCCTATCGCGCGACGACGCGCCCGGCACCTATGCCACGCGCACGGAAATCGTCGAAGAAAACAAGCGCGAGCTCGGCACGCAAAAAGTAACGACCGCCGAGGAGGCGGCGCAGGCACTCGCCTATCTCGGCCGCGGCGCGGTCGAGCGGTTCGACGCGCTCGTCACGGACAAGAACGGCAAGCCCCTGGCGATCGTCGGCGCGTTCAAGGGCGCGCTGTCACAGGCGTCGGTGTTCCCGTCGACCGTCGTGGCCGAGGCATTCCGCATCAACGGTGCAGCCAATATCTGGTTCGCACACAACCATCCGAGCGGCATCAACGAACTCAGCAGCGCCGACCGCAACATCAACCGGATGCTGACCGAGGCGTTCCGTGGCAGCGAGATCACGCCGCGCGGCATCTTCGCGATCGCCGGGAAGGCCGGCGAGGACGGCGGGCGTAATTGGGTCTACGAGCCGGCCGATGGTAGCGGCGACACGCGCGGCGTCACGACGGCGCCGTCAAAGACCGAGACCGTTCCGGTCGTCGAGCGCGTCTATGCGGCCGAGGGGCGCCTCGGCCCGCAAATCAGCGGGCCGGACCAAGCAAAGGACATGGCGCGTAACCTGTCTGGCGGCGAGTCCGGCGTCGCGCTCCTGACCGCGCAGAACGAGCCGGTCGCCTTCGTGCCGGTCGATCCCGAGGCGGCTGGCGAACTGCGCCGGGACGGCCGGATGGATGCGCTCTATCGGGCGCTGTCGATGTCGAATGCTGGCGCGGCGATCATCGTCAACAACGGCAACATGAGCGATGCTACCGTCCAGAACCTGGCCGGATTCTTCAACAGCATCGACGCGCGCGTGCTCGACGTCATGGACACGAGCGGAGCGGAAGTTGCGTCCTGGGCGCAGCAGGGTAAGGGCTTCGTCGGGGCAACGTTCCGGCAGTCCGAGCGCGGCTATATCGAGTTCGGCGGCGACCGCAAGTTCCGCATCACGCTGCTCGACGGCGCTGACCTGTCGACGTTCCTGCACGAGACCGGGCATTTCTGGCTCGAGGTGCTGGGCGATCTCGCCACCGCTGACGGCGCATCGCAGCAGATCGCCGACGACTACAAGACGATCCTCGACTGGTTCGGCGTCGAGTCGCGCGACCAGATCGAGACCAAGCATCACGAGCAGTTTGCGCGCGGGTTCGAGGC
>CAZXLQ010000009.1:7510-8653 GCA_964641945.1 uncultured Clostridia bacterium | reverse complement strand
CAGCATTCCGCCGGTCGAGGCGTTCCGCGCCGCGGCGGCCGGCATGATCGGGCAAAAGCAGGTGCGCGATCTCGAGCCGAATGCCTACCTCAACGCCGAGCGCAAGGCATCGCGCGAGGCATTCGACGCGGCGGCGCGCGGCGACTGGCAGGTCGCGGCCACGGCCAAGCAGCGCGAGCTCATGAATCATTACCTCTATCGCGAGGCCGTCAAGGCGCAGCGCGAGATCGAGGCGATCCAGAAATACGCGACAGACCTGCAGAAGCCGGCCGCGCAGCAGCGCATCGGCAAGGCTGGCGGCGACTATCTCGAGCAGGTCAATGCGCTCCTCGAGCAGTATGAATTCAAAAAGGTTTCTGGTCGCCAGCTTGACCGGCGCAAGAACCTGCTCGCCTGGTATGAGCAGCAGGTCGCGGCCGGCTACAACCCGGCGATCACGCCGGAATTGCTCGAGCAGGCGGGGCAGCGCAACTACCGCGAGGTGCCGGTCGACGAACTCCGCGCCGTGCGCGACGCGCTCAAGTCGATTGAGCACCTCGCCAGGCTCAAGAACCGCCTGCTCCTGAAAAACGAGCAAATCGAATTCAGCGACGCGATCGGGCAACTGGTCGGCTCGGCACTCGCCAACACCAAGGGCGTGCCTCAGCGCTCGATCGACCGCGCTCTGCGCACGACGCGCGAAAAGGTCGGCGACTGGTTCCGGTCGTGGGATGCCGACCTGCTGCCGCTCGAGACGATTATCGACTGGCTCGACGGCGGCAAGGCGGATGGACCTTGGCACCGGTACATTTTCAACCGTGCGGCCGAGGCGCAGACGGCTGAGCTCGACACTCTCGGTCGCATCGGCGACAAGGTCGGCACGTTGCTCGAGCGCTACAGCGAGCGCAACGGCGCGCGCCTGCTCGATCAGTTCACGTTCCCGGTCGTGGGCAACGTGTCGCGCCACTGGCTCATCTCGATGGCACTCAACGTCGGCAACGAGCAGAACTACGACAAGCTTCTGCGCGGCAACAGTCTGACTGCGGCCGAGGTTGATGTCATGCTAGGCAAGCTCTCGGCCGAGGACTGGCAGTTCGTTCAATCGGTGTGGGACGAGGTCAATTCCCTGTGGCCTGAGATCGCCGCGCTCGAGGAACGTGTCTC
>CAZXLQ010000009.1:2422-7410 GCA_964641945.1 uncultured Clostridia bacterium | reverse complement strand
GACGCCAACCGGATCATCAACAATCCAGAGATCCGGCAGACGCTGCAGCAGCAACTCGGAGACCAGTACGAGCAGATGTTCATGCCGTGGCTGCGTGCCGTGGCGAACGACCGCAACGTCTCGCCGTCGGATGGCCTGACCGGTCTCGACCGCCTGATCGAGACCGCGCGCACGAACACGACGACTGTCGCGCTCGGCTACAAGTTCACGACGATCGTCGCGCAGCTGGCAGGCGCGTTCAACGCGCTCGAGGTCGTCGGCAGCAAGTGGCTCTACAACGGTCTCATGGAGACCATGCGCAGCCCGGCGCAGGCCTATCGCATGGTCGTCGAGAAGTCCGGCGAGATGCGCCATCGCTTCGAAACGATCGACCGTGATGTGCGCGACGAGCTCCGCGCCATGCGGCATGGCAAGGTCGCTAAGTGGCACTCGGCGGTCAACCGCGGCGCGTTCATCGGCATCAACATCGCCGACCGGATGGTCACGATTCCGACGTGGGTCGGCGCTTACAACAAGGCGCTCGCGTCCGGCATGGCCGAGGCTGAGGCGATCCACCAGGCTGACAACGCGGTGCGGCGCAGCCAAGGCGCGGGTGGCGCGAAAGACCTGTCGGCGATCCAGCGCAAGCGTGGCGCGATCAAGATGCTGACCATGTTCTATACGCCGTTTGCGGCACAGTACGGCCGTCTGCGCACGGCGCAGCAGCGGCTCGGCGTCGATGGTATGAAGTATGCGCCAGAGGCGATCATGCGCGTGCTCATGATTACCGCGATGCCGGCGATCATGTCCGATCTTCTGGCAAGCCGTGGGCCGAAAGAGTGCGCGATCGACGATCCGGCATGCTTTGCCAAATGGGCGGCGATCAAGACGACTTTCTCGCTGTCGGCTCCGATCCCGCTTTTGCGCGACGTCGGCAACCTGGCCGAGAAGATGCTCGACGGCAACAGCCCAGGATCCCGCGACATGCGCGTCTCCCCGGTCATCGACACGCTCGACCGGGTCGGTAAGACCGTCATCGGTGCCTTTGACGCCGCTTTTGGCGACAAGCCGGCCGATAGCGATTTCTGGTTTAATGTGATGGAAACGGCGGGATATGTTGCGAATTTACCAACAGGGCAGGCGCGTATCACGATAGAATATCTCTATGACCTGCTGACGGGCAATAGCAGCCCGGACGGTCCTGGTGAACTGCTGCATGACCTGGCGTTCCGCCGGAAAAAAGGTGAGTAAATGACTGTCGCAACCAACAGCAACCGAGCGGATTTTACGGTCTCGTCGGGCACGACGATCTACCCGTACACGTTCCGTGTTTTCGATGAGGCGGATTTCGTCATCGACATCCTCTCTCCGGCGGGGGTCGCCTCGCGGCTCGTGCTCGGAACCGACTACACGGTGACTGGCGCGGGTGATTACAACGGCGGCAGCATCGTTGTGTCCGGCCCATGGGCCGCCGCGCATGACGGCTATACGATGGTCGCGCGCCGTGTGCTCGATCTGGTGCAGGAAACCTCAATCCGGAATCAGGGAAAGTTCTATCCAGAGATTCACGAGGACGTATTTGACCGGCTGGCGATGCAGGATCAGCAGCTTGCTGAACTTGTGGCGCGCTCTACCCGGTACCCCGATGCCGACCCCGTTGCCGGCGCCGTGCTCCCGAATATTATCCAGCGATCCGGTCGAGTGCTGGCATTCAGCGAGTCGACCGGCGAGCCCATTGCCGGGCCGCTGATCTCGAGCGTCGATACAGTTTCAGGGGCAGCCGCCGCCATTGATACCGTGGCCGGCAGCATCGCCAACGTGAATACGGTTGCCGGGAACATTGCCGGCGTCAATGCGGTGGCGGCCATCGACAGCGACGTCAGCGCGGTGGCGGCCATCGACAGCGACGTCACCGCAGTGGCCGGGATCGCGACTGACGTGACCATTGTTGCCGACAACGTCGAGGACGTGTCGAATTTTGCCGGCGTGTATTACGGGCCGAGCGCGACCGATCCGCTTACCCGTCGCGACGGCACGCCGCTGCAGCAGGGCGACCTGTATTTCAACACGAACTCCGGCGCGATGCGCGTCTACGGATCCGGCTGGGATGATTTCGCGCGCGGCGTCAGTACGCCATACGACTATTTTTCTGGCGACGGTTCGCAGACAGATTTTACTCTGAGTGGCATTCCTGGCTCGCTCGGCTCTGTCGAGGTCTACATATCCGGCGTGCGCCAGTATCCCGGCACTGACTACATGGTGATGGGCGCCACCCTTTCATTCGTGGCGGCCCCTCCTCTCGGTGCAAATAACGTGTTCGTGCGCTGGATCTCGACGCAGGCGATCAACGTGCCGGCCGATCAAAGCGTCACATCCGCGAAGCTTGCGCCGATCATCGACCTGGGGTTCATCGTATGAGTATTGCTCTTAAACTACGCCGCGGCACGACTGCGCAGCATGCCTCCTTTACCGGGGCGGCTGGCGAGGTCACAATCGACACCGACAAGAATGTGGCCGTTGTCCATGACGGCGTGACAGCCGGCGGTCATCCGCTCGCGCCTGTCGATATTCTGCAATGGCTTGGCAAGCCGATCGGCGAGCCGTTCCCGTTGCGCGACGATATTACTGGCGTGCCCATCCCGCCGACGAACAATGCGCAGTTCCGCTTTATCAAGCTGACCGCGTCGGACGCCTACAATACTGGCGCGCTGACGAGCGAGTCTGTCTCTGGATCGGCCCCGAACATCACTGCGACCGCCGTTATCAGCCTATCTAGCAGTCCGATCAACGGGCAGACGATAAATCTGCTCAACACCGAGATGCGATTCATTCGCCCAAATTCGACGGGCGGCGCCCTGCAGGACAGCGCAAACCTAGTGCACAACCACGGCATCGTCATGGTGGCCGGCGCAGGCGGCGGTACTGGTGTTGTCGTGTCAGGAACGAGCGCGCCGCAGGGCACATCCGGGGCGTATGTAGCGCAAGATGGCGACTCCGAGGCGCGCCCGCGGAACCAGGGCATGACCTATTACATGAGGATCAAGTGATGCCATACGCAGCCAATGGGAAAATCAGCCAGTTGCCGATCGACGGCGGAATTGAGATCACTGACGAGCAGTATCGTCAGGCGCTCGGCGGCATGCTGGGCGGCATGGCCGTTTCGATCGACGGCGGGTTTGCGCTTGTGCAGGCGAGCGAGGACGTCCAGCACGAGGACGAGCCGCAGCAGGATGGGCGCGTGATTGTTTCGTCGCGGGATTACCTCAAGCGGTTCACGCTGGCCGAGTATGCGGCTGCGCGCACGAGTTCGAGCATTGCTGTGCAATGGTCTCTCGATAACCTGATCGCCGCGCAGTACGTCGACCTGTCGGATCCTGATGTCGCTGCTGGGCTGGATGCTATGGTTGCGGCCGGGATTATTTCCGAGGCCCGCAAGGGTGAACTGCTGTCTGCGTAATTGCTGCGGCACGTGATGGAGAAATCGCATCGCGCGTGAAATAATCATGCAAGCATCTATCATAGAAGATATGCCGGATCCACAAGAAACAGCAGTCGCTGAGCGCCTGGCGCGGATCGAGGCGGGGCTGCAAACCCTGCTCAGTCAGGTGTCGCATATCCCGCGTCTGTCCGAGACGTTGGCTTTGATGCAGGAGCGCGATAGTCATCACAACAAGCGGATCGACATGCTGTTCGTCAAGGCGTCGGACGCTTCCGCGGCGATCAAGATCGTCGACGCCAAGGTCGACCGCTGGGTCAACCGGGGGATCGGCTTCTACGCGGCGGCGACCGTGCTCGTGGTCGTTATCGGTGCGCTCCTGTTCCGGGTCATCGGGAACTACGAGGGCATCATCAAGAGCAGCGCAGAGATGATCGTCACGATCGACCGGCGGCTTGCATGGGTCGAGTTCGAACAAAAGGGCCGGGTTGCCGGCGCGAAGAGGGAAGGGAATGACGGCATTCGATAAGGCACTCGCCCATGTGGCCGGCGTGGAGGGCGGATACTCTGACCACAAGGATGATCGTGGAGGCAGGACCATGCTCGGCGTGACCGAGGGTTTGGCCCGCAAATACGGATGGACCGGACCGATGAGCGGCCTCACGAACAGTTTTGCCGAGTCGGTCTATCGCCGGGAGTTTTGGGATCCGATGCGCGGCGACGAGATCGCTGCCGTGTCCGAGCCGATCGCGATGGAGATGTTCGATACCGGCGTCAACATGGGCGCATCCGTCGCGGCTCGCTTCCTGCAGCGTGCGCTCAACGTGTTTAACCGTGGCGCCACAGACTGGCAGGACATCGCGGTCGATGGCGTCGTCGGCCCGGCGACGCTGCGCGCGCTAAAAGCGATGATCGCAAAGCGCGGCAAGAATGGCGAGCGCGTGCTGCTGCGCGCGCTCAATTCTCAGCAAGGCGAGCGCTACATCGCCATCGCAGAGAAAAACCCATCTCAGGAATCCTTTGCCTATGGCTGGTTCCTGAATCGCGTGGAGATCCCGTAATGAAAAAGATCCGGCTCGTATCCGGCTGGCGCCGTTGCTGGCGCTGGTTCTCGCAACAGTGCATGGCGATCTCGATCGCAATTCAAGGCACATGGGCGCTCATGCCCGACGATCTCAAGCAGGGCATTCCTGCCGGGTACGTGACGGCAGCGGCCGTCACGGTGCTCGTGCTTGGCATGGCCGGGCGCCTGATCGACCAGGGAGGCGGCAATGCTGGCAATGCTTCTCAGTGAATTCGGCGGCTATCTGATGGCCGCGCTGGCCGCGCTCGTGGCGCTGGTCGGCGTGTACCTGAAAGGGCGGTCGAGTGGAAAGGCTGACGAGGTAGCCAAGCGCGAGACCAAGATCAACGAACAGGCCAGCGAGGCCCGCGAAAAGGTGCAACATGTCGAGGATGAGATTGCTCGCAGCGACGACGTTGCTGTGCTCGAGCGCGCTCGCAAGTGGGTGCGTAAGTAACCCGGTTCGCGTCGGCATCGAGTATTGCGAGCATGCCAAGCCGATCATCTGGT
>CAZXLQ010000009.1:0-2322 GCA_964641945.1 uncultured Clostridia bacterium | reverse complement strand
GGGTATTTGCTGGCGAACGATACGAGGATCCGGCTGACCGGTGCCAGATACGGCCCGGCCTCGACGGCCTCGTCGACGGTGTCCGGCATCGGCCAAGGGCAGCGGCGCGACCACCACCTGGCGGCCTTGGTCTTGGCATAGCCGTCGTGCTCGATGCAGACGTATTCGCTCACGCGCTGGATGCCGGCATAGTAGTCGACCTTGAGCGTCGGCGTGCCGCTGCGGCCGACGTGCTTGGAATAGAAAATCTTCTCGACCGCGAGTTCGACCGGCGGCACGTCCGTCGACACGACGGCGCCGGTATGCGCGACGGCCTCGGACTCCTTCGGCGCGATCTCGAACTCGTGGCCGCATGTCTTGCCGTCGTCGCGCAGGCCGCCGCTCTCGACCTGAACCTTGCAGAACCTGGTCATGGTCGGCACGAGGTTGCGGCAGCGTGGGCATTCCTTGGCCGGCGGCTCCTGTGGCCCGCCCTTGCCCTTGCGCGGCGGCTCGATCTGGTCGATGAAGCCGTGCTCACGCACGTTTCCGCCATAGTCCAGAAACAGGCAATTCGGTTTCTGGCCGGCGGCGATGGCCTCGAGTCGGCCTTCGCGCGCGTCGAGATCGAACCCGTCGGCATAGACCGGTCGCGTGCCGCGGCCGGCGATCTGCACGTAGAGGCCGGCGCTCTTGGTCGGGCGCTGGCAGATCACGGCGTCGATGGCCGGGAAATCAAAGCCGGTCGTGAGCACGCCCATGTTGTAGAGGCAGCGCGTCTCGCCGCTCTTGAACCGGGCGATCTTGGCGTCGCGGTCGGGGCATTCGCCGGTCACGTATTCGGTCGGCACGCCGCGGCGGCGCAGCGCTGCGGTCATAAGCTGCGCGTGCTCGATCGTCACGGCAAAGCCTAGCCAATGGTGCCGGTCGGCACACTTGACGATGATGTCGTCGGCATGGTGCTCGACGAGCTCCTCGGCGCTCATGCGCGCGCCAAGTTGGCCGAGGTTGTATTCCCCGCCGACCTTCTTGACACCGTCGAGGTTCACGGTATCGGCGGCCGGCGCGACCAGGCGGCAGAGATAGCCGTCGTCCATGAGATCGGCGACGTTGGCCTCGTAGGCGATGCCGTCGAACAGCGCACCCTCGCCCTCGTGCAGCAGGCCGCCCTTGAGGCGGTACGGCGTGGCGGTCAGGCCGATGATCTTGACGTCCGGGTTCACCTCGAGCGAGCCGTCGAGGATCTTGCGATACATGCCCTCGCTCGAGTGCGGGATCAGATGCGCCTCGTCGACGATAATGAGGTCGAACCGGCCATAGAAATGCCGCTTATTGTAGACCGATTGGATCGAGGCGACGGTGATCTGTCGCATCTGGCGCATGCGCAGACCGGCAGAGTAGATGCCGAGCGGCGCCATCTTCCAGCACTCGGCGATCTTCTTGGCATCCTGCTCGACCAGTTCCTTGACGTGCGTGAGAACGAGGATGTGGGTGTCCGGCCATGCCTCGCATGTCTCGCGCACGAACTCTCCGAGCACGACTGACTTACCGGCTCCGGTCGGCAGGACGATCAGCGGCGCATGCCCGCCGTTCTCGAAATAGGGTCCGATCGCGCAGATCGACTCATGCTGATACGGCCGCCGCTTCATTCGCGGAGGGTGTATTGCTGTGCGCAGTGTCATTCTTCTTCTGTCGTGATTGTCGTTATCTGTCCTGCCGGCCCGAATAGCGCGGCAACAAAAGGATCGCGCCTCGGAACAAGCGCTTTTGCCTTCCTGCGGTTGGCCTCGCGGATCGCCATTTCAGGATCCAGCTTCATGCGCACGGCGCGCACCTTGTATTTCTGCGTGGTCGTCATCGGCTTCGGCTTCGGTGCGTCCTGTCCCGCGCCGGCAGTCCATAGCTGCTCGTAGTTCCTGCCGACCGGCGTCCATCGCGCGACGTGTATGCGGTTTTGCGCCTTCAATTCCATGAGCGCGCGGTGGGCCGTCATCGTTCCGCATCCCATGACGAGGCAAAGTTCTTTCATCGAAAGCGGATCAACCGACAGATGCCGGATGATCTGCTGCAGTTTCTCGCCGCGCGATCTGGTGCCGGCAGCATAGAACCGCATCGGCGAGTGACCCGGCTGGGCCGGCTGCATCCATGTGTATGCCTTGTTTTCCGCGAGCATCCCGTCGAGGATTTTACGCGCAGTCACCAGAGAGACCAGGAGATTAGATGCCATGCTGCGCACGGTCTGGTGGCCCGCGCCGATGATCTCCTCGGCGCGCTGCATGCGCGCGGCCTGCTTGGCGATGAATGCCTTGGAGTGCCTCACGCTTTCACCTCGCTGGCGCGCAT
>CAZXLQ010000008.1:0-39007 GCA_964641945.1 uncultured Clostridia bacterium | reverse complement strand
GCCGAGGTCGCCACCGTGACGGCGGCCGCCAGGCTCCGCGCGTCCGGCCCCTCGCCGCGCTCGGTGTTCTGGGACTGTCGTGGTGCTTCACGTACACTCCGGCGGTGTTCGATCCCGACTCAATTCGTCGCCGGTGGCTCGAGAGACTCGGGCAGCCGGCGATTCTCGACTTTCCGTTCGCCGCAATCGAAGAGGTCTTCCCTGTCGCCGCCGGGATCTCGATCGCCACGGTCGAGGTCGGCTCGGGCTCGATCTCTGTATCCGACAGGCTCGAGGCCGTCGGCTTCGCGCCGAGTTCGACCAACGTCGAGGTCCTCAGAATCGAGTCGCCGGTTCCGGAGCGACGTGAAGTGACGGAGATTGCGTTCGCGGCCGCTGGATCGGTCGTCGGCGTTCATCTCGCCCACGACCCGGCAGCTTCGATAATCGCGGGCCAGTGTCTCGCCCCGACGGGACGACTCGAGGCGAGGACGCGCTTTGCCGCCGACGTCTGGTGCCTTCCTCCGGCCGAACTGCCCGGCACGCCATTCGAACAGCAGGCCCTGTGCGATGCCATCACCGCGGGGCGCGGACTCGAAGTCTTCGTCCACACGCGCGCCGTCCGGGCGCACGCGTGCACGCTGTGGCGTCCGTCACTCGGCGCCGAGTCAGAGGTCGAATTCGAGCTCGACGCGCCCGTTGCGGTCTACCCCGGAACGCGATTCGGATTGTGTTACGAAGGGCTCACGTTCGGCGCCGGCTTCGTTCGCACCGCCGGTGCGTGAAGGTCCTGCAGGGTCGCCACGTCGAGAGTGCCGCGCTGCAGGGCCGCGATCGCGTCGACGACCGCCGCCGCTCCCGTGCTCGTCGTGATGCACGGAATGTCCTGCTGCATCGCCGCGCGCCGGATCGCCCGTTCGTCATAAAACGACGCTCGACCGAGAGGCGTGTTGATGACCAGCTGGATCTTCCCGTTCTTCATCAGGTCGACGATGTTCGGCCGCCCCTCGTTGACCTTGAACACGAAGTCCGCGGTAACGCCACCGCCAGCCAACATCTGCTGCGTGCCTCGCGTCGCGACGATCCTGAAGCCAAGGTCCGTCAACCGTCCGGCCAGTCGAACGACATCGTCCTTGTCGCGGTCATTCACGCTGATGAAGACCGCCCCCTCGGCAGGAAGCTTGAGGCCGGCCCCGAGCTGGGCCTTCAGGTACGCAGTACCGAAGTCTTCCGCGACGCCCATCACCTCGCCGGTCGAGCGCATCTCGGGTCCGAGAATCGTGTCCACGCCAGGGAATTTCGCGAACGGAAAAACCGGCGCCTTGATGAAGAACCGATCCACCGGCAGCTCGTCCGGAAGTCCGAATCGATCCAGTGTGGCTCCCGTCATCAACCGCGCCGCGATCTTGGCGAGCGGAAATCCGGTGGCCTTCGAGACGAACGGGACGGTCCGCGATGCGCGGGGGTTCACCTCGAGCACATAGACCTTGCCGTCGCTGATAGCGAACTGGATGTTCACGAGACCCACGACCTTCAATGCCTCGGCCAGACGCCGCGTGGTTTCGCGCATCGCGTCGAGGTGCTCGGCCGAGATCCGGTATGGCGGGAGGATCGACGACGAGTCGCCCGAGTGGATTCCAGCCTCCTCGATGTGCTGCTGGATGCCCGCAATCACGGTGCGCGTTCCGTCCGACAACGCATCGACGTCGACTTCGACCGCCCCTTCGAGAAACGAGTCGATGAGGACTGGACGCTCCGGGCTAGCATCCACCGACTTCCGCATGTATTCCTCGAGCTTCGGAAGCTCGTAGGCGATGAACATCGCCCGGCCTCCAAGCACGTAGGACGGTCTCAGAAGCACCGGATAACCGATCTCCTCAGCGATGCGGCTCGCCTGCTCGACCGATGTCGCAGTGCCCGCTGCCGGCTGAAGAATCCCAAGGTCCTTGAGCAGCTTCCCGAAGCGCTTGCGATCCTCGGCGAGGTCGATTGACTCGGGGCTCGTCCCGATGATCGGCACTCCGGCCCGCAGCAGTCGCATTGCCAGGTTGAGCGGCGTCTGACCGCCGAACTGCACGATGACACCCTCGGGTCGCTCCACCTCGACGATGTTCATCACGTCCTCGAACGTGATCGGCTCGAAGTAGAGCCGGTCGGACGTGTCGTAGTCGGTCGACACAGTCTCGGGATTGCAGTTGACCATGATGGTCTCGAAACCGTCTTCCTTGAGCGCGAAGCTCGCGTGCACGCAGCAGAAGTCGAACTCGATTCCCTGCCCGATACGGTTCGGTCCGCTCCCGAGAATCATGATCTTGCGAGCACTGGTCGGCTCGGCCTCGCACTCGTCCTCATACGTCGAGTAGAGGTACGGAGTGCTCGATTCGAACTCGGCGCCGCACGTGTCGACGCGCTTGAAGACCGGTCTCACGCCGTGGGCCTTCCTGAGCGCCCGCACTGCGTCCTCCGTTGTTTCGAGCAGGTCCGCGAGTCGCACGTCCGAGAATCCCATCCGCTTCGCCGCACGCAATTGCTCAGGACTGATCGAACCGATGGATTCGCCCGCGAGTGCATTCTGCAGGATGGCGATCTCGTGCAACTGGTCGAGGAACCACGGATCGATCTTCGTGATTGCGTGCACGACTTCCACGCTCATCCCGGTCTGCAGCGCGTACCGGATGTACTTCACCCGGTCCGCTGACGGAATCGCGAGTTGTCGCCGCAGCTCGTCGTCAGTCACGGATTCGACGTCCTGGATGCGCCCCGTCTCGAGCGACCGCATGCCCTTGAGGAATGCTTCCTTGAACGTCCGGCCGATGGCCATGATCTCGCCGACCGACTTCATCTGCGTACCGAGGACGGCATCGGCCTGCGGGAACTTCTCGAATGCCCACTTCGGGATTTTCACGACGACGTAGTCGATCGTCGGTTCGAAGCTCGCCGGCGTCTTCCGCGTGATGTCGTTCGGAATCTCGTCGAGCGTGTAGCCCACCGCGAGTTTCGCGGCGATTTTCGCTATGGGGAAACCCGTGGCCTTCGACGCCAGCGCCGACGACCGCGAGACGCGCGGGTTCATCTCGATGATCCGCAGATCGCCGTTGGCCGGGTTGACGGCGAACTGGATGTTCGAGCCGCCTGTTTCCACGCCGACTTTCCTGATGATGCGCAGAGCCGCATCGCGCATCGCCTGGTACTCGCGATCCGACAGCGTCTGTGCCGGAGCGACCGTGATCGAGTCTCCGGTGTGGATGCCCATCGGGTCCACGTTCTCGATCGAGCAGATGATGACGACGTTGTCGGCCAGATCGCGCATGACCTCGAGCTCGTACTCCTTCCAGCCGATGATCGATTCCTCGATGAGCATCTCGTGGACGGGACTTGCGGCGATGGCGCGCTGGACGATCTCTTCGAACTCCTCGGAGTTGTAGGCGATGCCGCCGCCGGTGCCGCCGAGCGTGAACGATGGGCGGATGATGGCCGGATAGCCGGTCTCTGCAACTGCGTCGAAGGCGGACTCGAGCGAATTCACGAGCCGCGCGCGCGGCATCTTGAGCCCTATCTCCTCTATCGCACCACGGAAGAGCTGTCGGTCCTCGGCAATCCTGATCGACGGTAGCTTCGCGCCGATAAGCTCGACGCCGTAGCGTTCGAGCACGCCCGATTCCGCGAGCGTGACGGCAAGGTTGAGCGCCGTCTGGCCGCCAACCGTTGGCAGCAGAGCATCCGGCCTCTCGCGCTCGATGATGGTCTCGACTACAGCCGGCGTCAGCGGCTCGACGTAGGTTCGGTCGGCGAATTCCGGATCGGTCATGATCGTCGCCGGATTCGAATTCACGAGGACGACCTCATAACCCTCGCTCCGGAGCGCCTTGCAGGCCTGCGTTCCGGAGTAGTCGAACTCGCAGCCCTGGCCGATGACGATCGGCCCTGATCCGATCACCAGAATCTTTCGAATATCGGTGCGTTTTGGCATGGTTTGGGCACCCCTGACGCGGGCGACCGGCAATGCTACACGAGGCCCGGAGGACGCGCAAAGCTCGGCCGTCGGCCTGCCCGTCGACCTGCGGAAAGCGACCCTGTTGAACCGCCCGCATGTCGCGTGCTAGCCTGCCGTCACGCCCCTTTGCGAATGTATCGTCCTGAGTCCCCGGAGGATCTTGATGACGGAAGTGTCCAGGAGTGCGGGAATTCGCGCGGCCGTCGCTGCGCTCGCGGTTGTGCTTGCGGCGCCCGTGGCCTTTGCCCAGGAGCCACAACCTGGCCAGGGCGGCGATCGTTCCGATTCGGTGACGGGGGACGCGGAGGCGATTGCCCTCCCTCTTCAGCAATACACCGATCCGGCAGGGAGATTCGGCTTCGTCGTTCCTGCACAGTGGGGCCGATCGGCCTCCGAAACAGTCGACGAGATCATCTTCCAGAATGATCGGGGCGACAGCGTTCGCGTGACCATCGCGCCGTTGACCGTCGATCCGAAGGCTTTTGCGAATGCATACGTCGACACATACATGAAGGTGCTCGCGCAGTCACTGACCGACATTCGGTTCGTCGGACAGCGGCCGATCGACGTCGGAAGGCGCAAGGCGACCGACTATGTGTTTACTGCAACGTACAACGAAACGCCCGTCACGTGCAGGCAGGTGGTGGTCATCGGCAGTACGACCGTCCTCTACATTACCTTTGCCGGCTTCGGCCAACTCCGCACCCAGTCCGAGCAGCTCTTCCAGTCATCGCTCCTGACGTTCTGGATCAGTCCGTCGTTTGGCGGACCGGTTTCGATCGGCACGGCAGATCCCAACGCTCCGGCCTATACGATCGCGATTCCCGAGGGATGGACGGACGAGGGAGAAACCGACGGAAACAGCCATATGTTCCGGCCGCCTGGCGCAAGGCCGTCGTCCGCGTACATTTCGACGCGGGTTACGAAGATCGCGCCCGACTCGAAACTGACGGAGATCGACGACGTTTTCATCGCCGCGTACCGGACCGCACTTCGGCAGCAATATCCGGAGAACGCGATGGAAGTCCGCCTCACGCGAAAGCTCTTCATCGGAGGCGCTCCGGCGGTCCGGTTCGATTACGGCTACATCTCGAACTTCGGCGTAAGGCGGGCGATCATGGTCCTTGTCGTCCGCAACGGCTACCTCATCGGGCTGGCCTGCGATTCAGTCGAGCAGGCGTATCCGATCTACGAGAAGTCGTTCGAGAACCTCTTCACGACCTTCAAGTTCCGGTAGGAACTAAGGCGTCGCGGCTTCGTCGCCGAAGTCGACACTTATACGCCAGGCGACCGGGGGGCGCGCCGGGCCGGACACCGCCAGCGGTGGCGGAGCCGGTGTCGCGCCGCGAAGCGCCGACTGACCGGCGAAACGGGTCCGGTATTTGGTCGTGATCAGCCGGACGTAGTTCTGCGTTTCGGCAAACGGCGGAATTCGACGCCCGAAACGCTCCACCGCGCCCTCCCCGGCATTGTAGCCGGCGAGTGCGAGCTCGAGACTCCCTCCGAAGCGCTCGAGGAGCATCCGGAGGTATCGCGTCCCGGCGTGAACGTTCTGGCGCGGATCGAAGATGTCCGAGACACCGAGACGCCGGGCCGTGTCGGGCATCAACTGCATGTAGCCGCTCGCACCTTTCGGCGAGATGGCATTGCGGCGATAGCCGGACTCCTGCGCCATCACGGCGACAACGAGACAGGGGTCCACGCCGTAGCGCAGGCCGGCCTCGGCAACGACGGCATCGAGCGCGGCGTCGCCGGTAGAACAGGCGCGCGGCCGCTCTACAACTGCGGCCGGCTCGGGCTTGGCAGGCTTTGTGGCGTCCGGCTGAACCACCGGGTGATCGAAGTCGACTACTAGTGAGCTGTTCGCTGGCTGGCTGTCGGGAACGCTCAGTTGCGTGGATTGCAACTGAGTGCGAGCCTTACCGCCAGAGTCGCTCGCGGGCGCCTGTGCGTGAGCGACCCCTGTCGCCGTGCCGAGGCACGCGGCCGCGATTGCGAGCTGGGAGATTCGAAAGCGGAGAGCCACCTGTGGAGAGTCTCTCAATCAGGCCTGTTCAAGCAAGCGGAGTTGGACGGCTCGGCCCTCGCCGGCCCCCCGGACGACCAGCATGAGCCGTTCGCCCCGCTCGAGCGTGACCCGCTCGAACACGAGGACGCCCGCGACCGTCTGGCCCGCCGGAACCTTGAAGTCGCCGCGACCGGTGATCGTCGAGGCCACCAGTGGCCGGTCCGTCTCGCCGGTCCGGACGTAGACTTTCGGCTCGTTGTACGTCACCTCGGCGGTTCCCCGGTTCGTGATGCGATATCGAAGATAGAGCCTTCCCTCGAAGACGTACGCGGCGTCGTCAAGGATGAAGTCGAATTGATCGATCTGGCCCCGCTTCTCACGAAGGGGAAGCGTAGTGAAGCCCTGCATGACGCCGTCGGCGACCCTGCGCATCGCAATGTCCAATGCCCGGCGATCAGTCTCGGCGCGCAGCTTGGCGCGTTCGGACGCAAGGACGTCAGCGTTAGCCTGTTCGATTTCGCGCTGGCGGTCGGCGAGTTTGCCGCTCATTTCGGATTCCATCGCCGCCCGATCGCGGGCGATGTCCCTTGCCGCCGCGGCCCGCTGTTCGGCAATCAGCCGTTCGTACGGCGGCAGATTGACGTTCACTACCCGGTAGGCCTGTGCAGCCGTCACCACGGTCAGGTCGAAGTTGTAGACTTCCTTCTCCGTCTTGATGAAGAGGTTGGTCTGGCCCTTCGTAGCCAGCGGCTTGATGAACACGTCGTTTCCGCTTCGATCGATGACGAACGTGCCCGTTCCCGACGCAGCGTCGAAGACATCTCCACAGATCGCCTGCTTCGCCTCGGCCGGAAGCGCGACGCGCGTAACGACGTTCTGCGCCGTCTTGATGGTCACGATCGTGTCCGGCGTGACATCGACGAAAATGATTCCGGAGGCGGGAGCCGAGGCCGGCGGAGGGTTCCCGCCCGACTGCGCACCACACACCGGCGCGACGACGAGCGTCAGCGCAATCGCCGCAAGAGAATTAACTCGCATTCAGGCAATGTCCCTCGTTTGATTCCAGGCGCAAAAGTTTGCCACAGATAGGCGCGGATGAACACCGGCCGCGCTCGGCGACCGGCGCACCCGCGCCTTCATTCGAGGTCCCGGACTCAGCCGTTCGCGCGCTCGAACTCCTTCATGAAGTCGATGAGCGCCTTCACGCCGGCGGTCGGAAACGCGTTGTAGATCGAGGCACGCAAACCGCCGACAGATCGATGCCCCTTGAGCCCGTCGAGACCCGCTGCGGTGGCCTCCGCGACGAACTTCTTCTCGAGGTCTTCGTTCGGAAGCCGGAACGTCACGTTCATCAGCGACCGGCTGTCGCTTGCCGCTGTCCCTCGATAGAACTCCGTCCCGTCGATGGCATCGTAGAGCATCCCGGCCTTCTCGCGGTTGATCCGCTCCATCGCCTCGAGTCCACCGAGTCCCTTCAACCACTTCAGGACGAGGCCGACGACGTAGATCGAGAAACACGGAGGCGTGTTGTAGAGCGACTCCTTCTTTACATGCGTCCGGTAGTCGAGCATTGAATGAAGGCCGTCCGGAATACGGCCGAGCATGTCGTCTCGCACGATGACCGTCGTGACACCAGCCGGCCCCATGTTCTTCTGGGCCCCGGCGTAGATGAGACCGTATTTCGAGACGTCGATCGAGCGGCAGAGTATGTCGGACGAGGCGTCGCAGACGAGCGGCACGGTTCCAACCTCGGGCTCGGTAGCCCATTCCGTTCCGAAGATCGTGTTGTTCGAGGTGAAATGGACGTACGAAGCATCGGCGGCTAGGGTCAACTCGCTCTGCGCGGGTATCCGGCCGAAATTCTCGGACTCGGTCGAGGCGGCGATGTTCACGTTGCCGATGCGCCTGGCTTCCTTCACTGCACCCTGAGACCAGGCCCCCGTGACGATGTAGTCGGCCGAGCCGTCCTTCGGAAGGAAGTTCATCGGGACCATCGAGAACTGCAGCGACGCGCCGCCCTGAAGGAAGAGGACGTGGTAGCCATCGGGGATTCCCATCACTTCGCGCAGGTCCGCCTGAGCAGTCTTGATGATGGCATCGTAGGTTTTCGAGCGGTGGCTCATTTCGAGGACCGACATGCCAGCGCCCTTGTAGTTCACGAGGTCGGCCTGGGCCTCCTCGAGCACCTCGAGGGGAAGGCATCCCGGGCCGGCGCTGAAATTGAATATTCGACCGGCTACGGCCTTTTCGCTGCTGCTCATGGAATCCTCCTTCGGAAAACCGGGACCTTGTATTGGCGCCTTTGCGCCTTTGCGAGTCCTTGGCGTCTTTGCGAGAAACTTTTCCAGTTTGTTTCTCGCAAAGACGCAAAGGATACGCAAAGACGCAGTTTACTTGAGATCAATCACCTCAGTCGCCAGCACGTGCTCGTTCTCTCTTACGGTATCGAGCACGTCCTCCGACGGCGACTGGTTGATCTGAATCCGCGCGATGGCGGCTTCACCACCTTCGAAGACGGCGTTCTCCATCTCCTGAACATTTATCCCCGCGGCGCGCAGGGCCCCGAGAACGTGCGCCAGAACGCCGACGCGATCTCGATGGCGCACCGTCAACAGGTGCGTCGCACGAGTCCGCACCGCGAGGTTCACCACGTTCGGCACCACGCCAGTCTCCTTGAAGACACGCACGATGCGGACGGTTTCGTCGGCGATGGCGGCCTGCGCCTGATCGGTCGACGCACCGATATGGTGCGTCACGTAAACACCCGGCCGCGCCGCGAGCGGCACCGAGCATTCACCGGCTGCCGTGACGGGTTCTCCGTCGAAGACGTCCAGCCCCGCCCGGATGCCCTTTTCGTCGATCGCCGCCTCGAGCGCGGCTTGATCCACTACCTCCGCGCGAGAGGTATTGAGAAAAACTGCTCCGGGCCTCATCGCATCGAACACGTCCTTTCCGACGAGCCCTCGCGTCTCGGTGTTGAGCGCGATGTGCAGGCTCAGTACATCTGCTGCGCGGGCAACCTCGACTGGCGAATTGGCGCGGCAGATCCCGAGCTCGCCGGCGCGCGCGTCCGTCAACTTCCGGCTCCACGCGATCACGGGCATTCCAAACGCCTTTGCCCGAACGATCATTTCCTGGCCGATTTTCCCGACACCGACCAATCCGAGCGTGCGCCCGAGCAGGCCCTGCGCCTTGCCGTACTCCTTCTTGTTCCAGCTCCCGGCACGAATGTCGGCTACGTTGTCCGGTATCCGCCGGTCAATCGCCAGAAGGAGCCCGAACGCGAGCTCGGCCACCGCCACCGAGTTCTTTCCCGGACAGTTCGACACATAGATGCCGCGGGCGCTTGCCGCCTTCACGTCGATGGTGTTGTACCCGGCTCCTGCGCGAACGACGAGCTGCAGCGGACCGGCCTCGAGCATCGGCTCCGTGACCTTCGTCGAGCGGACGACGAGCACGTCAGCGCCGGAATCACGAATCGCAGCGACGAGCGACTCGTCCCTGAGATCGGGATTGACCGTGACCTCGCAGCCGATCGACGTGAGGTCATCGACACCGGCGCTCGGAAACTTGTCGGCAATGAGGATCTTCATCAGCGCTCCGTCAGCGGATGGTGTGGCAAACGAGGCCGTCACGAAGCTTGGGCTCGAACCACGTCGACTTGGGCGGCATGATCTCGCCGGCGTCGGCGATTCGCATGAGGTCGTCGAGTGTCGTTGGATAAAGCGAGAACGCGACGGCCGCCTTGCCTGAGTCAACGAGGCGCTCGAGCTCGGCCGTGCCGCGGATGCCACCGACGAAACCGATCCGCTTGTCAGTGCGCGGATCCTCGACGGCAAGCACCGGCGCCAGGACACGGTCCTGCAGCACGCTGACATCGAGCGAAGCAATGGGGTCCCGGTGATCGACGCTGCCAGCTGGCGGAGTCAATCCGTACCATCTTCCGCCGAGGTACATTGCGAAGGCCCCTTTCTCGGGATCCGGCGACGCGCCCTCGGTTATCTCGAACCGCTCCGCGACGGCTGCGAGAAAGGCCTCGGGGGTGAGCCCGTTGAGGTCCCTTACCGTTCGGTTGTAGGGGAGGATTCGCAGCTGGTCGGCCGGGAATACCACCGCGAGGACAAAGTTGTAGTCCTCGTCGCCCGTGTGGTTCGGATTGGCGTCCCGAAGCTCGGCGCGCGCACGGCTCGCCGAGGCCGATCGATGGTGGCCATCCGCGACATATAGATCGGCAACTGCGGCGAACCCGTCGACGAAGCGCTCCGGCTGCGCAATTCGCCACATCGTGTGGGCGATGCCGTCGGGTGCGACGAAATCGTAGAGCGGCGGTCCAGCCGTGACGTCGTCGACGAGCGCGTCGATTTCACCGGTTCCGCGATACGTGAGGAACACGAGACCGGTCTGCGCGCCAAGCGTGACGAGATGCCGTGTGCGGTCGTCCTCCTTGTCGCGCCTCGTTCGCTCGTGTTTCTTGATGCGGTCGGTGTCGTATTCGTCGATCGAACAGCAGGCGACGAGGCCAGTCTGTTCGTGATCGCCCATTTTGAGGCGGTAGAGGTAGAGCGAGGGATCCGCATCGCGCTCGAGCGGGCACTCGGCGATCAGCCGGTCGAAGTTCTCCTTCGCCTTCGCATAAACCTCGTCGGAATAGAGATCGGTCCCGGCCGGCAGGTCGATTTCGGGACGCGAAACGTGCAGGAAGCTCCAGGGATTTCCCTTCGCAAGCGCGGCGGCCTCCTCCGAGTTCACGACGTCATAAGGGACGGCGGCGACGTCGGCGGCGCGCTCGACGGGTGGCCTGAGCGCGCGAAACGGGCGAATTCGAGCCATGGACGGAGTGTCTCCTCTTCGAGCTTGGTGACGGGCGCGGTCATTCTCCGTGCCGGGCGAACGCCGGTCAAGACAGGCTTCGAAGCTCCGTGCATCCGTGCCTCTTTGCCTCCGTGACTCCGTGACTCCGTGACTCTGTGTGCGCAGCTCCTCAGACGCTACGCACGCAGAGACACGGAGGCACGGAGTCACGGAGTCACGGAGTCACGGAGTCACGGAGCCTCGACGACAAGCAACCCTCAACCCTACTTCGCAGGAGCGTTCGTGTTCGTCGCCGGCTTCGACTTGTCCGTATCGTAGGTGATGTTGTACTTCACCGTATCGATTTGCCACTCATTCTTGACCGCCACGAGCTCGAACTGCATCGTCCCGCTTCCGTTGTCGAACTTGATGTCATAGTCCATCGACGCAGCCGGAGCTCCCTTCACCGTCGACTCGCTGTAGGAAGTGCGCGTCAAGGTAAGCAGGTCCCCGGCGTTCTCGAGTTTCTTCATGAACTCCTGGACGCGCTGCGGTTCTTCCTTGAGATTCATCGTCTTCGCCAGGTCTTCGTATCGGCGGTTCTGCCAGAGATACATGAACCGGCGGGCGAGCTTCTCGGCGCCATCACCGTTCGGCGGATACGGCGGGTCGGTCGTCGTGCCCGAGATGTCGAAGTTGTACCCGTCGAGTTGCCACTCTCCCGTGACGTCGTTGCCTCGCAGCTTTACCTTGAACGGCCCCTCGGCAAGCGCAAACTTAGCCGTGAACTGAACCCACGCGAGCTTGTCGCCGTCTTCCTCGGTAACGGTGGGGTCGCCCGACTGAACGAAGTCGAGCAACTGACCAAAGCCCTCGAGCCCCGCCATCTTGGCGGTGAAGTCCGCCTGCGTGAATGTCCCCTTGAAGGGCTTCGATGCCCGGTCGTACATCCCGGCGTAGTTTCGATCTCTAAGCGTTCCCATGACCTTCCCTGCAGACTCGGGCACCTTTGCGGGGTCGGCCTTGATACAGCCTGTCAGGGGCAGCAGGACTGCAATCGCCGCAACCGCGATCGTGACGGATCGTGTACGCATCGTGAACCTCGTGGGAGTGAGCTGTTTGATTCCAGGCAGGCGCGGCGTGGAAACGCGACCGCGCCTTTGCGGACATCGTCTCGCAAAGGCGCGATCGCGCAAAGCCGAAATTCACAGGAGCGCTACTTGTAGGCTTCGGCCTGGTAACCCAGCCGGTGACGCACCGCAACTTCGGGACGAGCCGGAACCTGCAGGGTGATGCGGCGGTAGCCACCCTTGGAGAATGGATTCGAAGGCGAATACCCAATGACGTAGGTCTGACGCAGTTCTTCGGCGATGGCGGCGAAAACACCCGCCACGTTACCGATGCTCTCCGCGTAGTAGAGCGCTCCGCCCGAGTTCGAAGTCACGGCATCCATGAACGGATCGCCGCCAGTGCCCGTGCCCCAACCCCAGCCCGAGTTCGGATTTCCCTGGCGCTGGCCCGGATTGCGACCGCTGTATTGCGGAGCAGCCGAGAAGGCCGAGCCCGTCGGCTGCAGTGGCCAGCTCGGCCAGGGGATGTTCGGGACGTTCACGTTCGGGCGCGGACGATTGCGACGGCGGGGCTGCGGATAGCCCGGAGGGTATGTGCCCGTATTCGGATTCGTGTTCGGGCCCGTACTCGGCCCCTGTCCAGGAAACGTCGGCGGCGTCGTCTGCGGAATGCGGAAGACGTTCGTGCCCGCGGATTCGGGATAGCGGATTCCGTACACGACAACGTCGCTCTCCGAGCATGCATTCACCGCCTCGTCGGCCGTGACGTCCTTCGATGCCGTGTCCTCGCCGTCCGACAGGATCACCATGGCCTTGCGACCTTCCACGTGGCGGAGCCGCTCGGCGACCGACAGATACACCGCTTCGTAGAGCTTCGTCGATCCGTTGGCCTGCGTGCGCCGTATGGCCTGGGTCAACTGGCGCCGATCGTTGGTGAACTCCTGCTCGACGATGACCTGACTCGCAAACGACACGATTAGCACCTTGTCGCCCGGAAGCAACTGGTCGAGGAACTCGATCGCCGCCGACTGGATGTCGTAGATGGTGTCGCGCGCAGAACCGCTCGTGTCCATCACGATAGCGACGTGAATCGGGACACGCTCGGAGCTGAAGAAGCTGATCTCCTGCTCGACTCCATCCTCGAGGAGCCGGAAGTCCTGCTTTCGAAGCTGGGGCACGTAGTGGCCGGAACGATCCGAGACCACGGCCGGAACCTCGATCAACGCGCCCTCGAGTTTCACGACCTCCTCGGGTTCGCTGCCTGGGGCTCCCGACTGGTCGGGAATGCGTCCATCGGTCGGCGGAGGCACAGTCTGCGACGGATCGACGCGACGCGGACGCCCCTGGCCACTGGCAAACGACGGCAGTCCCGCCACAAGGACCAGGACGAGGACAAGAAGCGCTCCGAGTCTCTGCATCGCTACGCTACTCCACACTTCAGATTGGGACGTCCGTATGAGTCCCGTACGGCCCTGCCGCGTTGCCTTTTTTTCATGCAAAACGCCGTGGCTACCCGATTCGCTCGAGCCCTCCCATATAACCGCGCAGAACCTCCGGAATTACGATCGATCCGTCCGCCTGCTGGTAGTTCTCGACGATCGCCACCCAGGTGCGTCCAATGGCCAGGCCCGATCCGTTCAGGGTGTGGACGAACTGAGTCTTCGCGCCGGGCTCGGGCCGGAATCGGATCTGGGCGCGCCGTGCCTGAAACGCCTCGAAATTCGAACACGACGAGATCTCGCGGAAGGTCTGCTGCGACGGCAGCCACACTTCTATGTCGTAAGTCTTCGCCGATGATGCGCTGAAGTCCCCGGTAGACAGCGAAACCACACGGTAGTGCAGCCCCAGCCGCTTGAGGATCTCTTCAGCGTGGTTCGTCAGGGATTCGAGCGCTTCGTAGCTCTCCTCCGGCCTGGCGTACCACACGAGCTCGACCTTGTTGAACTGGTGCACCCGGATGATCCCGCGCGTGTCCTGGCCGAAGCTGCCGGCCTCGGACCGAAAGCACGGCGTGTACGCGGTCATTTTCTTGGGCAGCTCGCTTGCGTCGAGAATCTCGTCGCGGTTGATATTCGTGACCGGAACTTCTGCAGTTGGAATGAGATAGTACGGGCGCTCGTAGTCAAGCTTGAAGAGGTCCTGCTCGAATTTCGGCAACTGGCCCGTGCCGAAGAGCGAGTCGGCGTTCACGATGACGGGGGGCAGGACTTCGAGGTAGCCGTGCTCACGCGTGTGCACGTCGAGCATGAAGTTCATGAGCGCCCGCTCGAGCAGCGCACCGGCGCCGAGCGTCAGCGGAAACCGCGTGCCCGTTATCTTCGCAGCTCGCGGCAGGTCCAGAATGCCGTGTTTCTCTCCGAGCGTGACGTGGTCAAGTGGTTCGAACTCCAGCTCAGGCGCTGCTCCCCACCGACGAATCTCGACATTGGCCGACTCGTCGGGTCCAACCGGTACCGACGGATGCGGCAGGTTCGGAATCCCGTGCATGATGTCGTTCAGTTCGCCTTCTGCCGAATCCCGCTCTGCCTCGAGCGCCTCGATCCGTTCCTTCAACTCCTTGACCCGAAGGCGTTTTGCCTCCGCCTCGTCCTTCCTGCCGTCTTTCATCAGGGCGCCGATCTCGGGGCTCAGGCGGTTCCGTTCGGCGGAGAGGTCGCCGGATTCGGTGATCGCCTTGCGGCGGCGCACGTCCAGCTCGGCAAATCGATCGAGTACGGCAACGTCGAATCCGCGAGTCGCGAGGCGGCGGCGCACCTCGTCGAGGTTCTCGCGGACGTACTGAATGTCCAACATTTGTAGACTTCCTCGGGGTCTTGATAGAAACTTCGGCGCTCGGTGGGCCGGCCGCAAAACCGTACCACGAGACGAATTGCCAACGTAAGGAGAGCGGTCGGCCCCCGAACCCGACTCAGCATGAAACGCATACGCAAGGCCGTATTCCCGGCCGCAGGACTCGGTACCAGGTTTCTTCCGGCGACGAAGTCGATGCCGAAGGAGATGCTGAACCTCGTCGACAAACCCCTGATTCAATACACGGTCGAGGAGGCCATCGCGAGCAACTGCTCGCAGCTCATCATCGTCACCGGACGCGACAAGTCGCCGATGGAGGACCACTTCGACGTTTCGTACGAGCTCGAGCGCACGCTCGAGGACCGGGGCAAGCTCGACCTGCTCGAAATCGCGCGCGCTGTGGCCGACCTGGCGTCAATCGCCTACATCCGGCAGAAGCGCCCGCTCGGTCTCGGTCACGCCGTGCTAGTGACGAAACGTCTCGTGGGCGACGAACCGTTCGCCGTCATTCTTCCGGACGACATCGTCGATTCCGAGAAGCCCGCGGTCGCGCAGCTCACCGAGATAGCGGAGCGTTACGACGCCCCGGTCATCGGGGTGATTCCGATCGACGGTCCAGAGATCTCGCGCTTCGGCGTCGCGGCCGGCGAGGAAGTCGAGCCAGGCGTTTTCCGGATCACGAAGATGGTCGAGAAACCGAAGTTCGAGGACGCGCCGTCGAACCTTGCCATCGTGGGTCGCTACGTTCTGACTCCGGACATCTTCCAGCACCTCGAGGCAACCGGAGCCGACACGCGAGGCGAAATTCAGCTTACGGACGGCATGCAGCGCCTGCTCGGCGAGCGGCCGATGTACGCGCGAGTCCTCGAAGGCACGCGATACGACGGCGGAGACAAGCTCGGCTATCTCATTGCCACATTTGACTTTGCGCTCAAGCGTGCGGACCTTGGTCCCGAACTGCTCGAGTATCTCCGCGAGCGTCTGGCCGAGACCGACGGGTAGGGGAGTTGGCGTCGCCGTACGGAGAGCACTGAGGCACAGAGATCGCGGGGGCCGGATGATCCGAGGTCATATTGCCAGAGGGGCCCTGTGCCCTCCGTGCCTCTGTGCTCTCGGTACGGCTACGCCTTCACTTCTTCTCGGAGCGCGTCCAGAAGCGCGTCGTTCTCCGACGGCGTGCCGACGCTAATCCGCAGGAAGTCGCCCAGCATCGGGTATCGGCTGACGTTGCGCACCAGGATTCCACGGCCGACGAGTCGAGAGAACAGTTCCGCCGGAGTGAGCGTCGAACAGCGGACCACGAAGAAATTCGCGGCCGACGGGAACGCTTCGAGGCCGTCGATGGCGTTGATCTCGGCCAGCAACCGCTCGCGTTCCGAGACGATAAGATCGACGAGTGGTCTGAGCAGGGCGTCGTACTGCTCGATCGCGACCTCGGCCGCCGTCATGGAGAAGATGTTGAGGTTGTACGGGAGCTTCGCTTTCGTCACCTCGGCTGCGATTTCGGGAGCGGCGAGCATGTAGCCGACGCGAAGCCCGCCCATCGCCATGGCCTTGGAGAACGTCCGCAGGATGACGAGGTTGCTATGCCGCTCGAGAAGCGAAGTGGCGGGCCGGCCCGCGAACTCGTGGTACGCCTCATCGAGAACGACTATCCCATCGAAGCGCTCGAGCAGACGATCGAGATCGTCGAGGCCGTAGAAACTCCCGGTCGGATTGTTCGGCGAGCAGATGACGACGACGTCCGCCCCCTCGTCGATCGCCGCGCGCTCGACGGCCGCCGGGTCAAAAGCCAGGTTCGTGTCGAGAAACACCGATCGCACGTCGCCGCCAACGACGCTTGCCTGCAACCGGTAGAGGGTGAACGTTGGCTCGACGATCACGACGCGGGTACCGGGTCCCACCGTCACCATCATCAAGGCCTGGATCAGCTCGTTCGAACCGTTTCCGGCCAGGATTCCGTCCGAGCGCCATCCCGAGAACGACGCGAGGCGTTCGAGCAGCGACGCCGGCACGAAGTCGGGATAGCGGGACCAGGCGCGCTCGCGGACGCGCGTCTCGACCTCGCGTTTGATCGGTTCTGGAAGGTCGAACGGGTTTTCGTTCTGGTTGATCTTGATCGGCGTCTCGATGGGATCGAGGGTGTACGCCGACAGAGATCGGACGACGGGCTTGATCTTCGAGAGAGGGTCTTTCATGGAATGGAGGTCACTTGCCGACTTGGCGCCTTTGCGTCTTCACTTTGCGTCTTTGCGGGAAAGCGGTTCTCGCAAAGGCGCAAAGTGAAGACGCAAAGGCGCAATGGAAAACACGATGCAGGACATCCTATTCATCCGTGCCCGTTTCGTCCTCCAACCGTATCGTCACAGCCCTCGCATGTGCTCCCAGCCCCTCGGCATTTGCGATGGCGGCGATCGACGGGCCCGTCGCCTGCAACCGCTCCCGTGTGTATCGGATTATCGACGTTCGCTTCACGAAATCGTAAACGCCAAGCGGCGACATGAATCGCGACGTCCCACCCGTCGGGAGCACGTGATTCGGACCGGCGAAGTAGTCTCCTACGACTTCGGCCGAATAAGGCCCGAAGAAGATCGCGCCCGCGTTTCGAATCAAGGCCGCAATCCGGTCCTCATCCGCCGCCACGATCTCCAGGTGTTCCGGCGCCAGGTGGTTCACGAGGTCGCATCCAGCTTCAATATCGTCCACCACGAAAATCGCGCCGTATCGCGCGAGCGAGGCCGATGCGATGCCTCGACGGTCGAGCAACATGCACTGCTCGGCGACCTCGGAGGCGAGTCGCTCGGCAAACACCGAATCCGGCGTGACGCAGATCGCCGAAGCATCGACGTCGTGCTCCGCCTGAGACAGCATGTCGGCGGCGACCCAGCGAGGGTTGGCCGTCCGATCCGCGATGACGACGATCTCGCTCGGCCCGGCGATCGAATCAATGCCGACGGCGCCGAAGACGAGCTTCTTCGCGAGTGCAACGTAGGTGTTCCCGGGACCGACGATCTTGTCCACTTTCGGAACGGTCTCGGTACCGAAAGCCAGCGCGGCAATCGCCTGTGCGCCCCCGATTGCGTAGACCTCGTCGATACCCAGTTCGATCAGCACGAACGAGATCGCCGGATTCTCGACGAGTGCTCCCGGCGGTGTGACGGCAACGATACGCCCGACGCCGGCCACCTGTGCCGGGATGGCATTCATGATGACCGATGACGGGTAGGCAGCCCGGCCTCCCGGAATGTAGAGCCCGGCCCGATCCACTGGCGTAATTCGCTGTCCGAGCACGATCCCGTCCGGTCCCGAGAACTCCCAGGATCGCTCGACCTGACGCTCGTGAAATGCCCGGACGTTCACGATCGCACCCCTGAGCGCCCCAGCGAGCTCGGGAGGAACCGTTGCCGCCAGCTCGTATGCCGTGCGCATGTCGAACCGCAGCGCATCGGGGTGAGGCCGGACGCCGTCGAACTGCTCGGAGTAGTCGAGGAGCGCCACGTCACCGCGCCGTCGCACGTCATCGACGATTGCTGCCACGGCCGTGTGAATCTCCGAGTCCGCGCCGAGCTGGCGCGACCTGATGCGCGCCAGGAGCGGCTCGGTGAGGTCACCGGTATATCGAACGACTTCGATCAAGACCGTTCACCTGGCTCACAGGCCGGATCGAGAAGCGCCACGAGCTGCGCGATCTCGTGCCGCTTGAGCTGGTAGCTCGCACGATTCACGATGAGTCGCGCACTGATCTCGGCGATGACCTCGGTCACCGACAGACCGTTCTCCGCAAGTGTCCGCCCCGACTCGACGAGGTCGACGATGCGCTCCGCGAGTCCCGTGATCGGCGCCAGCTCGACGGATCCGGACAGCGTGATGAGCTCGACCGGAACGCCGAGGTGGCGAAAATACGCGCCGGCGACGCGTGGGTACTTCGTCGCGACGCGCAGCGTCGAAACATGGCTGTAATCAGACGCAGCGGAATCGACCGGGGCGGCGACGGCGAGGCGACAGCGGCCGAATCCGAGGTCGAGCGGCTCGTGCACGTCGGCGTCGTGCTCGGCGAGGACGTCGGAGCCACACACGCCCGCGTCCGCAACGCCGTATTCGACGTACACCGGAACGTCGGCAGGCTTCACGAGCAGGAGCCGGAATCTGCCGGATCGATCCTCTATCCGCAGCCTCCGGCTGTCGAGATCTTCAGGAGCAACGCAAACGCCCCCGCGCGCGAGGCGCGCGAGCGTTTCGTCCTGGAGCCGGCCCTTGGCAAGTGCGATCGTGAGCGTCATCGCACAGTGCCCTCAGCACCGCGCGGCACTATTGTCACAGTGCGCCCCTCGGCGCGAAGCCGTCTTGCCTCGGCGAACAGCGCACCAAGATCCGAGCCGGCGGCAAGCGCCGTCGTCTCGGCCTGTTCGCGCCGCGGGACGTCGAGTCCACGTGCCGCCAGAGCGCCCGCGAGCCAGTCCAGGGAGAGCGAGAACCCGACCGCGGGCTCGTCCGTGCCGTATTTCGCGAGCAGGGCGTCGTAACGCCCCCCGCCGCCAAGCGGCAGCCCCCACCCCGGCGCGTAGATCGAGAATGTCATTCCAGTGTAGTAGTCCAGACCGGCAACTTCACCGAGATCGATCGACACGAGTCCTGCGAGACCGAGGTGCTCGAGCGTCGAATAAACGGCCGTGAGCTGATCGAGGGCGGCAACCGAAAGCGGGTTCGAGACGAGTGTCCGCGCTTCCTCGATAACCGCACGGCCTCCGGCGAGTCCGATCAGGCGACCGAATGCGACACAATCAGCGGCGGGCGCGTGGGGCGCCAGGCACTCTACGACGGCTGCCGACTGGCGACGATCGACGAACGAACGAAGGCGCGCCTCGGCATCGAGATCCAGACCGATACGCTCCACGACTCCACGGAAGAAGCCCGCGTGGCCGAGGACCACCCGGGCGTCATCGAGGCCGAGAGCAGCGAGGGTTTCGAGCGCAACGAGGAGGATCTCTACGTCGGATTCGGGACTGGCCCAACCGACGTGTTCGATTCCAAGTTGGTGGAATTCGTGTTGGCGGCCCCGGCGAGGCTCGTCCGCGCGAAAGACTTCACCCGTGTAGCACAGCCTGAGGGGCCGCTCGCGCTCGCGCAGGCGCGTCGCAACCGTGCGCGCGACGAGTGACGTGAGATCCGGGCGGAGGGCGACCGTTGTGCCGTCGCGGGCCGTGAATCGGTAGGTGAGCGCCGCGACGTCCCCGCCCATGCCGAGGGCGAAGAGATCGTAGGCGTCGAAGATGGGGAGGTCGATCTCGGCGTAGCCCCAACCGGCGAAGACCGTCATGACGTCGCGCTCGATGGAACGGCGAAGGGTGACTTCGTCGTCGAGGAAATACTGGACGCCGGGTGGGACGGTAGAAAGCTCGATTGGTCGGCTTGGTTTCATGGCGGACCGAGGAGTCAACCACAGGCCTCGGCGGGGAGGCAATTGGAGAGCTGCGCAGGGATGCGATGGCGTGGCCATACAGAGAGCACAGAGCCACAGAGAGCGCGGAGCGCCGGGCTGACCCTCTGTGCTCTCCGTGACTCTGTGTCTCTGCGCCTCGGTGTGCGCAGCTCTCCCTATCCCACGTCGAGCTACGCACATGGAGACACCGAGTCGCAGAGACACGGAGCCAGATTGCACCGTTGCCATTTCGCCTCCGTGACTCTGAGTCTCTGCGCCTCGGTGTGCGCAGCTCTCCCTATCCCTCGTCGTGTTCGCTGATCACTCGTTTGATTCCCTCCTTCATCAGGCGAACGTTGAAGTTCAGGATCAACCCGACCCGAAGCCCTGACAGCCTCAGGTAAGTGAGTACCTGTTTCACATGGACCGGATTGATTGACGAAACAGACTTCACCTCCACGACCACCGCACCAGCGACGACCATGTCGAGACGATACCCGCGCTCGAGATCCAGATTCTTGTATCGGAGCGGCAATCCCACTTGTCGGGCGCACGACATGCCGCGCAACGCGAGCTCATACTCGAGGGCCCGCTCATAGGCTGACTCCAGAAGGCCCGGACCGAGCGCCTCATGGATCTCGATAGCCGCGCCGATGATCTGTGCCGTTAATTCTGAGTTTGTCATGCCCCATGATCGACCGGCCCACCCGAAAGTTGCCCTCTGTCTGCTAGACTCGCGCGGCCTATGCACGAACACGAGTACGAGGCCATGTTCGGCCTCGAAGACGTCTACTGGTGGTTCATCGCGCGGCGCCAGCTCGCCGTCGACATCCTCCGCCGCGAGCTCGCAACCCGCGCCGACGCGCGGATTCTCGACGTTGGCTGCGGCACCGGCTCGAACCTCTCGGCCTTCTCCGAGCTGGGTCGCGCAACCGGGATCGATGCGTCCCCCGAGGCACTCGCCTTCTGCCGCCGCCGCGGCGTTGAGACCGTCTCGCTTGCCGAGATCGAACGCCTTCCGTTTGCAGACGCCACGTTCGACATCGTCACGGCGATGGACGTCCTCGAGCACACCGACGACGATCTCGCGGCACTTCGCGAGCTGCGACGCGTGTGCAAGCCCGGAGGACTGCTCCTCGCCACCGTGCCGGCCTACGGTTTTCTCTGGAGCGAGCACGACGAGGCACTCAAACACCGCCGCCGCTACACGGCGCACGAGCTGCGAAACAAGCTCACGGTTACGGACTTTGCCGTCGAGCGCACCTCGTACTTCATCACGATGCTCTTCTTCCCGATACTCCTGATGCGCATCCACCAGGGGCTCTTCAAGAAGTCGACGCAGCCGCAGACCTCCATTCAGGTGCTGCCTCGGTGGTTGAACCGAACGCTCGTCGGACTCCTGTCGATCGAGCGACGCGCGTACCGTGCGATCAACCTGCCATTCGGCGTGTCGATCGTGGCGATGGCCCGGCCCTCCGAGCGCCCGCGGATCGCGGCGACGTCAGCCGCGGGACTACTCGCCGGCTGACGACGGCAACCCTGGCTGACGCATCGGACGCGTCGAGCTGACCTGCGTCCAGGTCGTCTGGTCGCGACGCAGGATTGCGTACCGCGAGGTCTCGCCGTCGTCTAGTCTGACGATGACTTCGTCGAATTCTGCCGCCGTGAGATCGGCCTGGTCGATGAACACGATGTCGGCGGCCGGGCCAGCGTCACGGAAGAGCTGCAGACCTACGAAGACGACACGATAGCCGGGCTTCGTTGCCGATTGCGCCCGCTCGGGCTCGGCGATCATGAACACCGCCACACGCTCGAACCCGCCAGACTCGTCGCGAAGTCTCACTTCGCGTGTCGCGAGGATTTCCGTTCGACCGTCGCGATCGAGGTCGGCGACACGCACTCGAGCGAGTCCTTCGTCGACAACGACGCGCGTCGGATACCGGTCCCGCAGAATCTGACGAGTGGCGGCGTCGACGGCGGAACGGTGCTCGTCGCGCATCGGCCGCACGCCCGTCGACCGGCCGGCGAACCGTCGATCGCTGATCGCAAGGACCGCAGTGGTCTCGACGTCGAGCGGGCCCAGATCCAGCGGACCCGAACCGGCGACCGGAACGACGGGCACCGAGCCGACCATCGTGGGATCTCCCACGAACCGGACGTCACCGGCCTCGGCGCCGCCTCGCAGAAGCATCAGTCCAGTCGAGGGTTTGCAGTAGGTCGACGCAAACGCGCGTCCTTCGGCCAGCGCGTCCTCGTCGGTGCGCGCGGTGATCGGCGCCACGATCGCGCCGCCTGGCTCGACGAGCGCGATAGGCGTTGCGACTCCGATCGTTCCGGGACCGGCGTTCGCTCCACTGCGATTCCAGGTGATCGCGAATAGCGCCGGTCGGCGCTCGACCCGGGCCGAAGGCGACGTCTGAAACGAGACGCTTCCAGCCTCGGGTCGCGATCGATCCAGGACGCCGAGTCCGACTGCCCAGACGGCGAGAATGGCAATGACGAGCCAGGCTGTCTGCCACAAAGTCCGACGTCGCTCGGTTCGGTCATCAACGGAATCGGCGAAGTCCTTCGGCTCGACGGATGACATCGCTGGACGGCTACCTGAGGAACTTCATCGGTGCGCCGTGATAGAGACGGTAACAACGGCAGCAACGAAACAGGATCTCACCCTCGGAGAGCGACTCGAGGAGCTCTTTCGGCGCAACCTCGTAACGCTTCAGGTGACCGAAGCACGGATCGTTCTTTTCGCCTGGCTCGTCGCAGACCGTCTGATCGGCGGCTCGCGGCTTCGGAGGCAGGGACTGACGCGATCCGGACTCGGCGGCGACCGGTTCTTCGGTTTCGGAAGTCATGCCGAGTGTCTACACCGCGACCGCGACCGACACAACGAAAAAGCGACGAGCCCGCCGATCGTGGTGACCGGCGGGCTCGCTGCGATGACCGGCATCAGCCGTCGCGCTCTAGAAGTTGAGTTTCAGAGCGAGCTGGATGACGCGGGGATCCGTGAACGTCGTATTGATCTGACCGAAGTTCGTGCTGTTGATGTTCTGATTCCCCACGAAGAAGATCGGGTGATTCAGAATGTTGAAGAACTCGGCCCGGAACTCGATGTTGACGGTCTCGGTGATGGCCGTGCGCTTGATGACGCCAAAGTCCCACGTGAAGACCGAAGGACCATTGAACTGGAAGGCCTGAAGGCTTCCGATCCTGCCGGCGGCCGGATTGAAGAACACCTGGCCGGCAAACGGCGCGCTGCCATCAGCGTTCGTGCCCGCGGGACCCGTGAGCTGGGTTCCGTTGACGACGCCCGGATTGATGACCGACGGATTGATGTAGTAGATCCCGTTCGGCGTATGGAAGATGCCGAAGAGGTCCTTGATCTGCTCGCTCGTGAGCGTCGTATCGGCGCCGTTGAGTCCCGATCGACCGACACGGTTGAACGTGCCACGTGACGAAAGGATGCTGAACGGGGAGCCCGACTGCCAGTTGAAGATCGACGAGACCTGCCAACCGGTGACGAACCCATTTGCGATGTCGTTCTCGAGATCCCAGTACTTCTTCCCGTCGCCGATCGGCAATTCATAAATGATGTTTGCCTTGAAAGCGTGCGGGATGTCGTATTCGGCGCGGGTGCGCGTCTGGTTCGGGTTGTTGATGTCGAGAGGCGGCTCGAACTTCGTCTGGCCGAGACCCGAAGCGTTCGTGAGCACCTTCGCCCAGGTGTAGTTGGCCTGGAAACCGAGACCGTTCGTGAAGCGACGGCGGACCTCAGCCTGGAACGAGTGGTAGTCGGACGTGCCGACGTTCTCGATCACGTCCGCAACGAAGATGTTCGGGTTCTTGGTGAACTGCACGGAGCCGTTCAGGCGATTCGTGACGTAGATCTGCGCCAGCGTACCGGCTTCCTGGGTCTGGATGAGACCCTGGATCGTGCCGTTCGTGAGCAGTCCTCCGCTCGCGAGGAGCGGGAAGACCGTCAGCTGCTGACTGCCGGGGATGTTCGGGTTGTAACGCGGATCGAACGTTCCCGTGCGGGCCTGCGCGAGGAACCCGTTGCTGCGGGCGCGCGCGACATCGTCGGCGAAGCCCTGCGAGATCACGTCGACCTGGTTGTAGTCGATACCGCGGGCGAGGTTGTCGCTGCGGTTGCCGACGTAACGCAGAGAAACTGCCGTGTCCCAGCCAACTTCACGCTCGATGCCGACGCTCCACTGGTGATAGAACGGCGACTGGAAGTTCGGATCGACCGTGAAGGCCGCGGCCCCCGCGTTCAGTGCGAAGTTGTCCGCATAGCTGCGCGGCACCTTGAAATCGCCCGGCAGGAAGACCGTCGAGATCAAGTCGATGGAACTGGGAGTCCCGGCACCGTTGAAGGTACCACCGCTGAGGGTGCCGAACAGGGCCGTGCGGCTGACCGCCGTCGAGAGTCCATCGTTGGCGACGGAGGCATTGTCGAACGAACGAATTGCCTCGTCATTGATGAACGCCATCGAGTAACCGGCACGAAGCGCCGTGCGGCCATCGCCGAAGATGTCCCACGCAACGCCGATGTTCGGCGCGAAGTTGTTCTTGTCAGGGTCGAAATAGAACCCGTTGACGAAGTCGACCGTGCCGTCCGGATCAAGGACGACATCGCGACCAGGCCTGCCGTCGGGATTGACTGGAAGCAGGGAGAGATTGTTGCGCTCGCGAAGCGGCGTGGTGTAGTCCCAGCGCACACCTGCGTTGAGCGTCACGCGCGGATGAAGGCGCCACGAATCCGACACGTACATCGAATAGCGCTTCACGAGGAAGTTTCGAATCTGGAGCGCTTCCGGCACGAATCCGGAGGTCTGCGAGGTTGCCTCGAAGGTTCGATTGCCGCTGGCGATGACGCCACCGAGCAGCGCGAGCAGCGCGTTGGCCGTGCCCAGCTGCGCAGTGTCGATGCCGCCTTCGAAATCGCCGGCTGCAAGCCGCGCACCCGACGGCGCGCCGGAGCTGAACCCGAGGTTGAGGGTCGCGAGCCGGCCGAACGAGCTGTAGGAGCGGACGCGGATGTCGTCAATCTGGCCGCCGAAGCGGAACAGGTGATTGCCCCACGAAAGCGAAGCGCTGTCGATAAGCGAGGAAGTGATCGTCCGACGACCCTGGGGCGACACCTGCGCCGGATCGAGGAACGGGCTCGTGATCAGCGGAATGCCGATGATGTACGGCACGCCCCGGTCTTCCGAAAGGAAGAACGGAACCGTCGAGTTGTTGGTGCCGACTCGGACTTCGTTCACGAGGTTGTCGGTGATGGTGTAGTTCCACGCCACGACGCCGAAGTGGTTCGAAACCGACTGCTCGGCGCCCGGATCCACACGGAACGAACCGTCGATGTCCAGACGGTCGAGCTTCTCACCCGTGTAGTTGTAGATGAACTGGAACTTGTGCTTCTCGGTGGGGATATAGTCGAGCCTTGCCCCACCCTGGTTGCGGTCGAACTTCTGCGTCTTGTTGAAAGAGAAGCCGCCGGTGTTGATGCCGTCGCCGAACGCATCGTTGTTGATGCCGGTCGGGACGAGGGTGAGGAGGTTCGCCGTGATGGGGTCAGCGCTGAAGCCGCCGAGATCGAGGATATCCTCCGAACGGGTCCGGCCGCTGTTGTCGACGTATGTGAACACGCCGGCGCGCGCGCTGGGCGTCAGCACCACCGTGTCAACCGGGAATGCCCGACGCTGCCGCTGGCCCTCGTAGGAGCCGAAGAAGAAGAGCTTGTCCTTCTGCTCGAGCACCTTCGGAATGTAAACCGGTCCGCCCAGCGTGAAGCCGAACTGGTTCCGGATGTACTGCGGCTTTTCGATGGCCGGCTCTGCGTTGTTGTTGAAGAAGTCGTTCGCACCGAAAACGTCGTTCCGGTGGTATTCGAAGATCGTTCCGTGCAGTTCGCTCGTGCCCGACGGAGTCACGAGTCGAACCTGCGACGAACCCGCCGCGTCGACCGTGGCGTTCGAGGTCGTCACCGAGAACTCGGCGACCTGCGAGACGGTGGTGCGGGTCGTGGTGACTTCAAAACCGCCTGCGCGGATGAAGTTGTCCTGGATGTTGATGCCGTCCTGCGTCGCTTCGACCGACGAGACGCGCTGGCCGTTGATCGAGGTGTTCGATCGGCCGTTGAAGTTGACGCCAGCCTGCAGGTTCACGAGGCTCAGCGGATTGCGTCCGTCGAGCGGGAGGTCCTGGACCTGCTTCTGGTTGACGGTCGTCGTGAGGTCGGTGGTCGTCGACTTGACGAGCTCCTCGCCCGCCGTGACCGTGACCGACTCGCCGATGCCGCCAGGTTCGAGCGTCACGGTGAGTCCGTACTCCTGACCGATGTCGACCTTGACGCCTTGCGTGATGCTCGTCTTGAAGCCCTGCGCTTCGACCGTCACGGTATAGCTTGCCACCGCAAGCTGGCCGATCTGGAAGACACCACTATCCTCGGTAATGCCGCTGTCTTCGGCCTGCGTTCCCTCGTTCACGACGCGAATCGTCGCACCGGGGACCAGCGCCCCGGTGGAATCCTTCACTGTGACGGCAAGACTGCCGTTCGTGCTCTGAGCAAACGCGAGGCCCTGCAACGGCATGAATGTCATACAAAGCAGTAGGCCGAGCATAAATGACGCTCGTCCCGCGTGTCTGAACTTCATAGCCTCTCCTCGTGCAAGTGTTGAAATAGGTAGTTGCCGTGTCTCGGCGCCCGAGCGCGTCGCGCAGCAAATCTCTCTAGGGTGGAGCCTCTCGGTGGTGCAAGAGCCGTTCCATTGGAGCTTTCGAGGGCGAGCTACAGTAACTTATTGAAAACAGTGATATTCTGGCGGGTGAAGTCGATCGGCCGAGGACTGGATTAAGCTAGCAATCCGAGATTCTGGAAGTCCTTTACAAAAATTTGGATGTATTCAAGGTGTCTCGAGCCCTGTGACCGAGATAAGGGGCTCATCGGGCGTCCACCGATGCGCCTCGAGATCGACACAATCATCGTCACCGAACCCTACACCCTCGGCTTCGAGAAGCTCGCGCTGGAGGTTCGGCGCATACCCGATCACGCGCCGAGTGCTTATTCCACCCTTCGCGTTCACGACCCGGTGCCAGGGAACTGGGGTTCTCGAGTCGGGCACTGCATGCAGCGCCCAGCCGACGAAAATCGGGCTCAGGCGACCGTCGAGCAATCGCGAGATCTGTCCGTACGTCGCTACACGACCGCGCGGAATCCGCTCAACGATTCGGTAGACGAGCTCGAAAGAGTTTGGAGTTTTGGTCCTGACCATATCGATCTCGAGTATCTCACGCCATCGAATCGATGAACTCACCCCGCACGCCGATTACGATTCAGCTCGCGACAAACGGGGCGCGGGTCTCAGAGAAGTCTGGCAGTTCACATTCCTGAACAAGGCGACGGCCTGCTCGGCGTGCGGCGATATGCCACATGGGAAGAATGGGCTGCGGAGAATGAGGACAATCGCCTCATATTCACTGTTCTCTGCATTTACAGGTACGCCTGGCGCATATTTTTCAGTTTTTTTCGGCATGGGGGGTTGACAGGGGTCGCAGGACTTCGTATAAACATCGTCGTCGCGGTGACGCCGGTCACCTTCAGGGGATTCGGTCGCGGCAACAGTTGACAATCAAGTTTATTCTTCTGCTCAGAGCAAACTTCGGGAAACCGGAGGACGCAGAACTGCGGGGCTCAGGCCAGTCTTAATCGAACGGGGGCTCGATTGGGATTGGTTAGCCAGCCGGGTCGCCAGAGGGTCCAGCCAAAGCTGGACCATGCTGGCGGCCTTTTTCGTTTTTCTGTGGACTCCGGTCTCCTCGAGGCTCGAGCAGGAGATTCGCGGGCGCTCTCAGGAGCGTCCGCGATCGATGTGGGGCTGGGGCAGGAAGACCGAATGGGGGCTCGATCTTCTTTACTCCAAGCTCACGGGGCCGCCGGATGGCCATCCGGCGGCCCTTCATCTTTTCTGCCGACTTCTCTTTTCACATGGTCCGCTTCAATGCGAGTGTGATGAAATCGACGCATCGGTCGTGAGCACGATGAGACGCTTTCATTCACAGCTCCAGGCGGTGATCGTGATTGCCCTGTTCGCTGTTCTCGCGCCGAGAGCTTCGGTCGGACAGCAGCCCAATCCGTCATTTCAGGATATGCGACTCGCCGCGTTCGTCGACAACGCCAGCGCTCGAGCCTCGGAGTACTTCTCGTTCTTCAAGGACCTCACCGCCGAGGAGTTGAAAACGGTCGAGGTCTTTCGCGAAGGCGGCGAGGTTTCAAAGCGACGGATCATCGTTTCGGACCTCATCGTTTACAAGTCGCTTCTCGATAATGGCTCGATCGCGGAATACCGGGACGTCAAGTCCGTGGACGCAGCGCCCATCGCCGGTCGCGAGCAGCGTGTCCAGGAATTGTTCTCGAAACAGAGCCGTCTGAAATCGGTACGGGACGAGCTGAAGCGGATCAACGCGGAAGGTTCCCGCTACGACCTCGATTACACCGTCAGCGGACTCACTATGAGTCAGGGACTGCCGCTTCAACCGTGGGCGCGCGCGTTGTTCAGTTTTCAGGAGTCCGGAGTCGAATCGATTGACGGTCGCGATACCGTCATCCTCTCGTATCAGCAGGTGGCGCCGAACTCGCGTTTCGGATTCCGTCTCTCGCTGCCATCGGATCTACGTGCGGGTGAGCCCCTCTTTCGCGGTTGGTTGTGGATCGATCCGTTGACGTCCCGACTGGTCCGCGAGGTGCGCGAGGTGACGGTTCTACCTGCAGGCAGCAACTCGCCCGTCGTGGTGCAACGGCTCGAATTCCGTTACGAGCCGTCGCGCTTCGACCTCCTGCTGCCTCGCCGCATCGTATTTTCGTCGTTCGGATACTTCTCCCGACAGGGCGATGCCGTCACGTCGTCGGTGAAATATCGCCTGACGTTCGCTTACGGAGAATTCCGCCGATTCACCGCGACCTCGGACGACGTTCAGCTCGCGGATGCCGAATCCGAAGGCGTCGCGCCGGGCGCAGCGGCAGACGAGCCCGCATCGAGGCAGGGCTCTCCACCGCCCCCGGCTTCCGACGTCGATTCGTCGGTCGCCGATCTCGGGCCTGAGTTCGGGCCCGACGCTCCGACCGGACCCCCGACTGCCGAGTCCACTACACGTCTGGACGAGGCTACCGTCCCGCCCGTCCCTGCAGGTGCGCCGACCCGCACGCGCCGCGGCTCCGGCCGTGGTGCCCTGCCATCCGCGGTCTCGGCCGGATCATCGGCGCGGTTGACGATTCAGGCGGGACTGCCGGCATCGGCTGCACTCGCGGTCCCGGTCAATCCGATGCCGGTCGCCGCGCCAGTGGCCGGCGGAATTCCATCCGTTGCGATCCCGCCTCCTCCTCTGGCACCCGGTGAAAAGACCAGGTTCCGTCCTCCGCCTTCGTAGCGGCTCGAGGGGCAACCACCGCGGGCGTGGGAATTGCCCTTACGGACCGGACCGTGCGCAACGGTCGCCCGCTCGTTGCCGGAGGCGGCGTGCCCCCGTAGACTCCACGCCGTGAACCGTTGGAAACTTTCGCGCGAACGTGCGCTCGTCCGCCTGCGCGACCTCAAATTCGCGTTCCGGGAATATGTAGACTCGCAGTTCGGTTTCCGGGCGATAGACTGCGGCACTTGCCAGACGCCTTGTTGCGCCGACGCCGAGTTCGTCAACGTGAACATCACGCGCCTCGAAGGCGAGGCGATCCTGCGGGTGCTCGGCGACTCCAGCCGCTTCTCGGCCAGCGACCGCGACCGCATCCTCGAACGTGCAGCAGGGACCGTTCAGTCACTGGGACTCGAGAGTGCGACCGATACCTTCGCGACGACCTATGCGTGCCCGCTCTTCGAGCCCGGGACCGGGTGTCTCGTCCACTTCGAGGCCAAGCCTGCGCCATGCATTCACCACGGGTGTTACGAGGCCCCCGAGCATCTTCCGGACGAGGCATCCCGCATCGACGTCGAACGCTCCGTGGCGGAGCTCAATCGCGAGGTCTACGGCGCCGACGAGTCGCAATGGGGTTACCGCACGATTCCAGTCTGGATGACTCGACTGGCTCGACTCCGTCGGGTCGCGATCGAGAGCGCCGGCGCCGACTGAGGTTGGTTCGCAACGGGCCGGGTCTCTTTTCGCCTGTTATCGAGTGGCGGTCCAGCGATGCTCGAGGGTGATTCTCGCCGTAACGAGCGCCAGGAGCATGTGGAAGTGGCTGATCTCCCACTTCATCAGCCGTTCGACGTCGACGAGGATCGGTGCAGCCGGCTCACTCGGATCGAAGTGAAAGACCAGCAGGCTGTTCACGTAATGCTGCTTGCGGACACTCAGTCGATTCCCTCCCCATCTTTCGGTTTCGGACCTCGACACGAGAAAGTTGTCGCCGTTGCCCATCTGAATGTACATCCGCCTTCGAACGTAGTTCCGATTCGACCGCACGGCGATCCGGGACCCGCGACCGTCGTGATCGACGGCACGGATCTTCCGCTGCATGTGCCCAACCTTCATGTCGTACTGGATGTCGGAGTCCGTCACCGAATAGCCGACGCGTCGCGGACCTTGCCACCGCAACTCGGCGATGGGCTCGCCACCGAACTGAAAGAGGTGAACCGGATGGTAGCGGCCGTGTCGGACGACCTGGATGCGGCCCCTGCCACAGAAGTCCGTTTCCGGGTAGGCCCCTAGCGCCAGACTGAGTGCTCCGGTATCCGCCATCGCCTGTTCCGCTCCCTTGTCGAGTGGTTGCCGCAAGAATCGGCTGATTCAGGCCCCGACGAACCGCGCGTAGAGGCTTCGCGCCGCGGCCGGATCCGTCACGCCCTTGATGATACAGCGAGCGTCCGCAAAGATCGTCATCTCGATTTCCCCGGTTCGAAATCGGACCAGGTGGGCGTTCACCGAGACTTCTCCGGATGACCGCAATCGATCGGCAAGTCCAGTGAGCTCGAGCCGCACCGGTCGTGACGACGTCACCTGGACCGCGCCCCGGCCACAGAGTGTCGTCGCGTGCTGGCCCGGTGTCTCGAGAAACTCGAACTGTCGTCGATGGCAGACAGGACAGTCGCCACGCTCCAGCAGTCCGTCGAGTCCGATGCGGACCCACCGGTTCTCCCAGACGTCGAACTGGAGGAGGCCAGCGTGCAGCAGTTCCGGCCTGCCCGAAAGGAGCTTGATGGCCTCCGCCGCCTGTATCGATGCGATTACGGCGACTGCAGGCAACGCGACACCGGCGGTGTCGCAAGTCGGAGCCGATCCCGGCGCCGGCATGACCTCGAAGAGACACCGCAGGCACGGTGTCAATCCCGGCCGAACGGTCATCGTTGCCCCGCCCCCTCCCACGACCGCGCCGTAGACCCACGGGATGCCGAGTTTTGCCGATGCGTCGTTGATCAGGTAACGGGTCTCGAAATTGTCGGTCGCATCGAGCACCAGGTCGGCGCCGTCGATGAGCCTTTCGATCGACAGCGCGTTGACATCCTCGACGATGCCGTTGACCTCGACATCGGAGTTGATGGCTTGCACGCGTCGCTCCGCGGCCACCGCCTTAGGAATTCCCTCGATGGCGTCGGCCTCGGTATAGAGGATCTGCCGGTGCAGGTTCGTAACCTCGACGACGTCGCGATCGACGATCCTCAGCCGGCCGATACCTGCCCTGGCAAGCGTCTCCACGTGGACGGCGCCGAGCGCGCCGGCACCGATGACGACGGCAGACGCCGCGCGGAGACGTCGCTGACCATCCGCCGCAATCCCCGAGAAGAGGATCTGGCGGGAATATCGCTCGAAGAGGCCGTCAGATTCCATGCGCCTGAGTATACCTGCCGGCGCCGTGAGGTCAGCGAGCCCCGCCCCCGAACAGCAAGGTGCGCGTCAACGACGCCAGGTCGAGCTCGACCTCCGGCCTTTCGACCGGTCCACGAACCCGGAGCGGCACCGCCAGGCCCGATCCCCTCGTCAATGCTGCCAGCACGAGTTGCGTGCCCGGGGCGTCGGCTCGAACTCGTTGCTGTATTTCCGGAAGTATCGTTACGCTGCCTGACAGGTCGAGCTGCGGCGAAACGCCGAGTCCGATCCGACCGTCTCGAACGAAGAGATCCACGCAACCGCTTACTCGAGAAGCCTTTGCGTTGCTCAGACGAAGCGATCCCCGCTCGAAGCGAAAGTTCGTGGTGAGATTCCCGCTTGACATATCCGTTTCGGAGAAATCAATTACAGTTAAGTTTGCACGTTTTGAAATCTCACTGAGAATGTTGACCGATTCGATCCGTGCGTTCTGGACCTCGGCGCGGCCTTCGCCTTCGAGCGATGCGAGTGTTTCGGCGTAGGCGCCGAGCTCGCCGCGAACTTGAAGAGATGCGGTCGCTATTCCGTGAAGTGCCCCGGCGAGCTCCGGTTTCGGCGCCAATGCGGCGCCGAGGTCGAGATTGGCAACCTGTCCCTGAATCGTGAACTTATTCGTTGCAGTGCCGAGCTCGATCGTCGCGGACCCCTCGAGGTTTCCACCGAACAGCTTCAGCCGGAGATGCGGAATCACGAGTCGCTGCGCCTCGTCGAGCGTGATTGTTGCGCTGATCTCGTCGAGTCTCGAGTTGCGGGTGGCGACGTGTCCGGAGACGATGGTCCCGTCCGCGCGCAATCGTGCGGTCTCGCCTACGCGCGTCAGTCGAACGTCGAACTGCACGTCGATATCGAGTGGCTCACTCGCCGATTCGCCCGACAGGCCCGAGAGCCGCCCGGTCGCCTGTCGCTCCCCCGAACCGTTCGAAAGAGAGGCATCGAGCGCGAGACCCTGGTATTCGGTGACCGACGCCGGCTGAACCGTTTCGTCGACGAGCACCACCATCGCATTGGAGACGACGATTCGCTCGAGTTGCGCTGACGACGTCTCGGCCGCGACCATCACCGGCGTGGCAAAGGCGAGCATAGGCAGGTTTCCGCGCTCGTACATTGCTGAGACCGAGGCGGCGCCGAGCGTCGACCAGTTCCAGACGCCTTCACGGTTCTTGACGAAGCGAATCCGCGGTCGCGTGACGTCGACCGAACGAATGCCAAGCTCGCGTGTCGTAAGGTAATGCCACACCGAAACGTTCGCGATGACCTCGTCGACCTCGAGAAAGGTGCCGTCGCCGAAGGCGGGGTCGAGCGCGACGCGAACGTCGCGCGCCTCGACCCCGAGTCCTCCCGAAAGCGTGAGCTTCAGTGTTCCGATCTGCGCGGGTGCTCCGAACGCTTCGGTCAGGCGACGTTCGAGCGACAGTCGCTGCGCCTCAGGTGAATAGAACTGCACGAAGAGAAGGAGGGTCGCAATGGCGATTCCAACAAGGACTAGCAATACAGCGATCGTTCGCTTCACTGGCTCGCGGCTCCATCTTCGCGATCGGCCACGCGAACGAAAACGCGTCCGTCGACGATTCGCGTTTCATACGTCGCGACTCGAGTTTGTGCGTTCGTCGGCGCCTGTCCCGTACGAACGTCGAACCTCCATTCGTGAATCGGGCACGTGACGATTCCGTCGAGGCAACGACCCGAGCCGAGGGGGCCGGCCATGTGCGGACAGGCGTTGGCGATCGCGTGAGGCGTCCCGTCAGCAAGAAAGAGCGCGAGCCAGGTGCCATCGGCTTCGACGATCCGTCCCTCGCCGGGCGAGAGCTCGCCAATCGCCGCGACGTCGACGAATCCCTTCAAATCGCTCGTGGTATCAGACATTCAGTCAGTCCCCGCTGAGATCGTTGACGCATACCGATGCGCCGCATAGAGTTCGACGTCCTTCATTTCACGGGAACAGCGAGCCCATGACTAACGACAAGGTCCCCGCGATCCGGATCATGATGATGCCACGCGACACAAACGCGATGGGCACTATCTTTGGCGGCATCATCCTGAGCTACATCGATCTTGCGGGAGCCGTCGAGGCACGACGGACGAGTTCGCAGGTCTTCGTGACCATCGCGATGCGCGAAGTCGTCTTTCACGCTCCGGTGTTCGTCGGAGATCTGGTCACGTTCTACACCGAGACCGTGAGGATCGGTCGAACCTCGATCACGACCAAGGTTACGGTCAACGCGTGCGCACGTGATGGTGCTGGCGATACGCGACTCGTGACCGAGGCCGAGGTCGTGTATGTCGCCGTAGACGATTCACGCAAGCCGGTGCCGATCGTACTGTCGGAGAATCCCGCGGTTATCGATCGAGAGGCCGTCGAATGACCGGACCGGGCTACAGAACCGCGAGCGGTAGCGAGCGGCCTGCGGACGGTTTTCCGAGTGTGATCCTTGTTGCGTGCCGCCTGAGCGAGGCACCGTCCGCGGGCCGCTCTCTACAGCTCGCGGTTCTGTAACTCATGGCGGCCCGCAGTGCATTGCCGGACGCACGAGACTCGCGGAAGGGAATGTGACGATCCTATGACTGTCTCTTTGGCCGGCAAAGTCGGGATCGTGACGGGCGCGAGCCGCGGTATCGGACTCGCGATATCGCGTGCTCTCGTCCTCGAAGGCGTCTCGGTGGCAATGTGCGGCCGGACGGCGCCGCTGATCGAACGCGTTGCCGAGGATTTGACTGCGCTTGGACCCGGTCGTGCACTTGGTTTCGCGTGCGATGTAGCGGATGCGGAAGACTCGGCAGCGTTCGTCGCGCGCACGATCGAGGCCTTCGGACGACTCGATGTGTTGGTGAACAACGCCGGGATCGGGATTTTTGCACCGGTTCCCGACATGGACCCGGCCGATTTCCGCCGCGTCATCGAGACGAACGTGATCGGGGTGTTCAACATGTGTCACGCTGGCGTTCCCGCGATGCGACGGTCGGGAGGCGGTTCCATCATCAATATATCTAGCCTCGCCGGGACCAACGCGTTTGCCGGGGGCGCGGCCTACAATGCGTCGAAGTTCGGGCTCAACGGTTTCAGTGAAGCGCTCATGCACGACGTCCGGTACGATGGCATACGCGTCAGCTATGTAATGCCCGGAAGTGTCTCCACGGAATTTGCCGGGAATGCGCCAGGCGCGGGGGCGGACTGGAAGCTAGCTCCCGAGGACGTCGCCGAGGCCGTGCTTGACCTCTTGAGGTTTGAGCCTCGGGCCCTCGCAAGCCGCATCGAGTTGCGTCCGAGTCAACCACGCAAGTCGTAGACGGCAGCTCATGCAGATCGACAAATCCGTTACGGAATTGTCAGGCCGGCCATGGGTCTCGTGGCTTTTTGCACCTCACGATCCGCCCTTCGTGTAAACTGCTCATTCTTTGTATATATTCCGATAGTACATCACTCTGCGGCGGCGTCGAGAACGGCGATGATCGGAGCGTGATCCGAAGCCACTCGAGCGAGGCGGGAAGCGTGGATTTCGACGCGACGGACTCGAACGTGGTGATTGACGTAGATCCGGTCGAGACGCAAGACCGGCGCCACGGCGGGATAGGATGGGCGCAGTCGCCTCGTTGCATCGTGAAAATGATCTCCGAGCAACCGGGTTGGGGCGCCTGCAAACCAGTCATTGAAGTCCCCGACGAGTACCTGAGGATCGTCCGGGTGCGATCCGGCCAGAATGCCGGTCTCGACCAGTCTCCTTGACTGTTCAATCCGTTCGGGATGGCTGGTGCCGAAGTGCGTGTTGTAGAGGTGGAAGACCCGGCTTCCCGTGATGGCGACATCGACGCGCAGGCACGCCCTTGGCTCGCGCCGATGGGTCGAAATGTCGAAGTTCTCGAATCCGACGACGGGTAGTCGGGTCAGGACGACGTTTCCGTAGACGTGTCCCGGCTCGTCGATCGCCGGTCCGGTGACGACCGAAAATCCAGTCAGCGACGCAAGGTGATCTGCCTGGTCCGTGCGGCGGGCGCCGTGCGAAGCTGCAGCTCCGAACCGGACCTGATCCAGAAGACGTCGCGCCGGTTCACGGAGGAAGCCGCCTGACCTGGCGGCAGATCGCTCGATCACGACCTCCTGCAACGCGACTATGTCGGCGTCGAGCTCGCGGACGACGCGGGCTATGCGCTCCACCGAAATCCGTCGGTCTATTCCGACGCACTTGTGAATGTTGTAGGTCGCGATGCGTATGCCATTCCAGCCCATTGATCGAACCGATTCGAAACCACCCGTGATTGCTATTTCCGTATTGACTATTTCATCCCTGAAGCATCTTTCCCTGGTGCCTTCTTCGCCCTCGATTTTATTCGCGAGGTCGGAATTATGCGCCGCCGTCGAGAACCATGTTTGCCCATTCACCCCAGGCTGTATTGGCGGCCGTTCAAAATTGTACTATCGGAATCAGATTATTCTGCCGTCATGGGCAGAAAACTTGACGACCCTGATGTAGACGGCGACCAGACACGAGAGTGCCAGATACCAGATGGCATTTCGTGCCAGGGCAATCCCGGGTACCCACAGGACGACGCCACAGTATGCCGACATGACCAGGGCCGTGATGTGCCAGAAGAGTGGGCGCCAGAAAATCGCGTAAACGAACGTGAACGACGCGAAGGCGAGGTGCGGCCCGAACGGATGCGGCTGGCCAACGGCGATCACGAACGCGACCAGATATGCCATCATCGCGCCGCGGACGTAGCGTTCGGCTTTGTACTGGTTCGACCAGTTGAACGAGAGGCCCGCGCCGGCTCCGATTGCCGCGAGGGTCCACCACTCCGTGACCTTCAACTCCACCGTCGCGGCCAGCACCGGTCCGTACGCCAGCACGAGAAACGGAGTGACCAGCTCCCGAATCGCTTTTGCCAATCGACCCTGGGGAATCCACCAGATGTCGGCTGCCAGGTAGGCGAAGTGCACTGCCGCGAGGGCAACGAGAATCCGCGCCGGCCCGCCCAGCGCTATGCCGAAGACAGTCGCAAGGAGCGGGTAGAGTTCATAGATTCGAATCGGCGAGGCCGGCCCTTCGAAAACTCGCCGCTTACGGGCGTCGGCCGTGAGCGATGGAATGAGTCGGCGCTCTATGGCTTCCCGAACGTCGCGCATGACGTCCTCGTGAAAGTCCTTTTCCGCGCCGCGCGCCGCAACGTCCGCCGGATCTAGCGCAATGGGAACGTGGTACTTCACGGTGATCTTCCGCGGCCAGGGCATCAGCCGTGAAGAAGGCCATGCATCGTAGGCACCGGTAATCGTCACCGGGACAATGGGAGCACCCGATTCGATCGCGAGCCGTGCAGTACCGGTCTTGAGCGGGTTCATCGGTCCTTCCGAAGTGCGTCCTGCCTCGGGAAAGATGCCGAGAACCCGGCCGTCCTCAAGCACGCTGAGCGCCATCTGATAGGCATTCGGATCCTTCGAGCCCAGTCGCACAGGGAACGCGCCGGCCTGTCGCAGAAGTGTTCCGAGCACCGGGATCGAGAACAGCTTGTCCCACGCCATGAAGAAGACCCGTCGCTCGAGCGGCAGTGAGATCAGCAGTGGATCGAGATAGCTCGGGTGGTTGCCGGCTATGATTACCGCGCCCGAAGCCGGCACGTTCTCTTCACCGAAGTACTCGAGGGTGAATATCAGCCGGAACAGGGCGTGGAGCGCCGTTGAGATGAGTCGGAAGAGCATCGGTCGAGACGAGGGAGAGTGAAGCGGTAACCAGAGTTGCGGCGGCTCGGCGGCCGCCAGCGTGGGACCGGGAATGGCCTCGCACGCATTCGAGATGATGTGCTTTAATGGCGAGGTTCGTCCTGTCCAGCGCATGCTCCACAGCGGCCCCTCGCTCGCCCACCGAGTGCGACTGGAAGCGCGGCCTTTATACCATGAGCACCTACGTCATTGGCGACGTTCACGGACGGTACACGCAGCTGACCCAGCTCCTGCGCGAGGTGCCGTGCGATCTCAGGAAAGACAAGCTCGTCTTCCTCGGTGATCTCATCGATCGTGGGTCGCAGATCAACGAGGTCGTGAGCGAGGTGCTTCGACTCAAGAACGCGCACTCCTCGGTCGTCACGCTTCGAGGGAATCACGAGCAGATGCTCCTCGACTGCGTCGACTTTGGAGACCTTTCGTGGCTCATTCCCGAGAATGGCGGCCAGGACACCATCGCGCAGTACGGCTGCCCGCTCCACGAGATCAACGAGCTCGACGACATCGTCATACCCGAAGATCACCTCGAGTTTTTTCGGGCAATGCCGCTCTATCACGAAGACGAACAGGCAATCTTCGTTCACGCGGGCCTCGTGGAGGATACGCCGCTCGACGAGACGGACGAGGATGTGCTGCTCTGGAGCCGCGACTTCTCGTTCTACATGCATTACGGCGGAAAGCTGTGCTTCTTCGGACACACTCCGACGCGTTACCTGCCACGGGATGGACGCCGCCACGAACACGACATTTTCATGGCGAGCAACTGCGTCGGCATGGACACCGGATCCGAACCGGACTGCCCTCTCAGCTGCCTCAGAGTCGACGATTTCACGCTCTGGCAGGCGTACGCCGACGGCGAGACCACTATTCGCGACCACGGCCCGCTCCTCGATGCCTACCGCGAGCGCCGGCCGGTGTCGGCGGGCGCGCGGTTGGGTTCGCCGTAAACCGTCTTGAGGGAGGTCACCTGATGATTGGCGCCGGCAATTTCATCATCATTCACCTGCAGAACCCGCGGGAGAAGTTCTGGGGGCTCCTCGCTGAACTCAACCAGTCCGGGGCAACGATCGTCGGTATCGACCTGAACAGTTTCGAAGACTGGATTCGGATGATAGTCGCGAACGAACGGAACATCGGCCTGACGGCCATGTTCATCCCGATGTGGAGAGTTGAGCGCATTTCGCTCGACCAGACAGTCGACGACCTGTTGGCGCTACACGAACAGTTCGAGGCACGGACCGGCGCTCCGGTGCGTGAGTACATCGAGGGCATGCAGCCCGATACGATCTCGGAAAGCTAGGGGAACCCGACGCCTGAGTCGGTGCCGCGAGTGGTAGTGCACGATGCGGGTGGTCCCCGTTTTATGAGCCGCGAGCGGTAGCGAGCGTCCCACGGA
>CAZXLQ010000007.1:0-39365 GCA_964641945.1 uncultured Clostridia bacterium | reverse complement strand
TCAGGCTCTGTCCGTGGGACGCTCGCTACCGCTCGCGGCTCGAGGAACGGGGACCGGCCGCAGGTGTTCCGCCGACTCGGTCTAACTAGGCTCAGCTCGAAGTTTCGCGATCTTGGCCCGGAACTCCTGGATCTGGTGCTCAGGCATGAACGGCGCGAGCAGAACGAACCGCTCATAGGCGTCGGCGGCCTGTGTTCGCAATCCGCGAGACTCCAGAATCTGCGCAAGAGACAGGAAATAGCGCGACTGTTCGTCGTTCGGGCATTCCTTGCAAACGGAGATCGCCTTCTGAAGCGCCTCCGTTGCACCCGGCAGATCCGGCTTGCCGTTGAGCGCAGTCGCCAGTGCATACCAGGCAGTTGCGCTGGCCTGCGATTCGGCACCGATCTCGCTGATGGCCTGCCTGGCCGCGGCCTCGGCCTCGTCGCGTTTCCCGGACTCGAAATACGAACGGGACAGGTTCACCCGCGCCTGAGGGAACGGACCCTGCCGAGCCGCGATCGCCTTCTCGAAATACGGGATGGCGTCGCTGTAACGCTTCAGCGCCTTGTAGGTCAGTGCGATGTTGTAGATGGCTTCGGGATCGTCCGGGCTGATCTTCAGGACTTCCGTGTACTGCCGGAGGGCCTCGTCGTAGTCGCGGCGCGCGAAACTCGCACGGCCCACCCGATTTCGCGCATCGATGTTCTTCTTGTCGATGACCAGCGCACGCTTGTACGAGTCGGCCGCGTTCTCGACGTCGGACATGTCGAAATAGGCATCTCCGAGGTCGATCAATGCGTCGACGTATCGGCTTTCGAGCCGGATGGCGGCCTCGAACTCAGTCACGGCAGTTTCGAAGTTGCCTTTCTCGTAAGCGCGCCGACCGGCTTCGTAGCGCTTCGTCGCCTCGGGCGAGATCGAGATCGACTCAGGGTCATCGTCAACGACGGGAACCGGTTTGCTTCCGTTCGCCTTCGGCTTCACCGGCCTTACAGGCTTGGGTTTCGCAACGATCCGCGTGCGAGCCCGAACGAACGGCCTGTCGAGTCCGCCGCCGCGCTCAATGTCCCGAATCTGTGCGGTTGCGACGACCGACAGCGCAAGTCCCATCAGCGTCACAACGCCGACCAGACGCCCGAAAGCGCGCTCCACGCAGCGCGACCGACCGACACTGTACATAGTCTCTCCTTCGCTCGATGACTCGAACGAACCTATTGTACAGACTTAGCGCAACGGAACCCGAGTCCCTCGACAGATTTTTCCGGGGGGTACCAGTTCCGGAACGTCGTGGTCGCTCGTTCCTTCGGCGATCCGAGGTTTCCGCCGCGGACGATCTTGAACGTCAGGTCCTTGGCCTCGGCAGTCGAACCGGGATAAGGGCTGAAGTTGTCTCCACACCACTCAGCGACGTTGCCGCACATGTCGAGCACTCCAAACGGGCTCGCACCTTGAGGAGCCGACCCGACCGGCTGCAGCGTGAGAAGCTTCGAATCAGCCGTGTAGGCCCTTCCCCCGACCCACTCGGGTCCCCACGGATAACTCCTGCCGTCAGTGCCCCTGGCCGCGAATTCCCACTCCGCCTCCGTGGGGAGCCGCTTGTTGGCCCAGTCGGCGTAGGCGCGCGCGTCGGCCCAGTCCACCGTGTCGACCGGCAGATCGCCGGTTCCAACCTTGAACGTGTTGTTCACCCATCCGGAGGGCGCCTTGTATCCGGTCGCCTGCACAAACTCGGCATACTGTTTGTTCGTGACTTCCGTAACGTCCATGAAGAACGGCTTGACCTCGACGGAGTGGGGCGGGCCTTCATATTCGTCCCCGCCCTCCTTGCCCATCATGAAGGTCCCGCCTGGAACAAAAACCATTCCCGGCGGCGGTTCGTTCGGAGTGGCCGGGGTTGTGGGCTTGGTCACAGGAGGCACATTCGCAACCGGGGTCGCTTGCGAGAAGGCTCCCGCGAAGTAGGCGACGGCAAGACCGATCGCGATCACTGCCACCGCGATTCCGGCAAACAGCACCATCCTGTTCGACGAAGCCGGTGCCGACTCGGCAGCGCCAGGCGCGTACATCCGTGTTGCCGGTGTGTCCGTGCTCACGGCGCTCATCGAAGATGGCGAAGGTGTCGCGTGGCGACGGGCCCCTGGTAAGGCGACGTCCGATGACATAGCCACCGTTTCGCCAATGCCCGCGTTCCGAGCCGTGATCCCCGATCCGGTGTTGACGCCTCCGGGCGGGGTATTCACGGACTTCGGCATGACCGATGTGGCACGCAACGAGCCTTCGGGAGGCGGCGTCCTTCTCGGCGTCCCGCTGAGTCCTGCCGTCGACGTGCCGAGTCCACCCGTGCCCGTACTGTCTCGCAACGGGTGATACCCGAAGACGGCCGTGAAGAAATCCTGGGCGAACTCGATGGTCGAGGGGTATCGGTCGTCGCGCTTCTTGGCAAGCGCCTTGAAGATGACCGCTTCCGCGTCTGGCGGAAGGTCGGGCACGCGTTCGAGGAGCGACGGCGGCTCATCCGAAATGTGCATCATTGCAACGGCTATCGGCGTCGCGGCCAGGAACGGCACCGAACCGCAGAGCATCTCGTAGGTCACGACTGCCAGCGAGTACAGGTCTGAACGGGCATCGAGGTCCGCAGCGGCGCGGCACTGTTCCGGCGACAGGTAATGCGGCGTGCCGATGATGGTGCCCGTTATCGTGAGGTTCTCGTTGTTCGCCTTCTGGTCGACCATCTTGGCGATGCCGAAGTCGAGCACCTTGACCTCGTCGTCCCCGTTCGGCAACACACGCAGCATGACGTTGTCGGGTTTGACGTCTCGATGGACGATGCCCTGCTGGTGCGCAGCATCGAGGGCCGCCGACACTCGGTCGACGATCCGCGCGGTCCGCTCGACCGAAAACGCGCCATCGGCCCGCATGATCTCCCGGAGACTTCGGCCCGGAAAATACTCCATCACGAGGTAGACAATATTGTCGCTCGTGATGCCAAAGTCGTTGACGGAGATAGCGTTCTGGTGGCGGATTCGGGCCGCGGCCTTTGCCTCTCGCTGGAACCGCGGAATCGATGCCGGGTCCGACAGCATCGCCGAATGCAGAACTTTGACCGCGCACTGGTGGTCCATCAGGATGTGCGTGGCCCGATAGACGGAGCCCATGCCACCCTGACCGAGCAACGCGTCGATCCGGTACTTTCCGTCGAGCACCTGCCCAATGTACGGATCGTCGCCGCCGTGCTTGTTCGAAGTCATTTCCGGTCTGGAATCATCCTGCGGAGATCATAAAGAGATGCGCGTGCTAGCCTAGCCGTCTGGCCGAACGGAGTCAATTTCAAGTTGCCACGATCGGCCTCAGTTCCTACCGACCTCTACACCAAGGTAGAGTTGGTTGCGATGGCATCCCTCTGGACGCGCATTCGACCCGTGTCAGTCCTCCTGCTCTCGACGGCCCTGGTCGTGGCCGGCACGATCTCGTGCAGGTCCACGAACACCACGATCGCCGAGGATGCCGATCCTCCAGCCACTTCATCGTCCCGGCTCACTTTCGAGCCACGGAGCCCGCTTCGAGCCGGCTCGAACATCACGGACGACGATCCGCTCGTGATGGTGTACACGGCGGGAACTCGAATGGCGCCAGGATCGCTGGTCGCGATTTCGATACCGACTGCTGTGCAGGAAGAGGCTGGCGACCTCTGGTCGATTCCGACCCTGACCGACGGGACTCCCGGACGCTGTCGCCTCGCCGACGATTCGATCGGCCGCGCGGAGATAACTTCGGCGGGACGCGCAAGAGGCGGAGCTGGGCGAATCGTCCTGCGAGTGACGCAAGCGATCGAGGCCGGGGACACTCTTCGCGTCAGGATGACGGGCCAGGTCCCGAAGGTCGTCCCGAAGCAGCCTTTTCGCGTCGTCGAGATGAGCGTTGATACCGGGCTTCCCGCTAGCCTGGCTCGGGAGAACCGCGAAATTCCGCCTGTGGTGGCCGGCCGCGCCGTCCGACTAGTCGCGACGATTCCGTCCGACGCCGCGACCGGAGAAGCCATTCGTCTCAGGATTGCTGCAATCGACGGATTCGGCAACGTCGACACATCGTTCGAAGGATCGGTGCGGCTCGCCGGGCCGATCGATCGTTTGCCTGCGGCAGTTGCATTCGACGAGGAGGATAGCGGGCTGAAGTCGATCCCTGCGGTCGCGGGAGCCAACCCGGGGATAGTCCGGGTGACCGTCGCTGCAACAGTTGCGTCCGGCGAAGCGGTGGTCCGGTCGAATCCCATGCAGGTGTGGGCCGGAGCCCCGCCGATGCGACGCTTCGTCGGCGACGCACACTTTCATTCCGGGTCGGACGTCGCGTCGGTAGCTACCGATGGTGGCGACCATCGCGGCCAGTTCGTAGCCTCCGAAGACGCCTTCGTCTATCTGCGTGACGTCGCCGCGGCCGACTGGGGCATCTCGGCCGAGCACGATACCGGTATGTCCGATGTCACGTGGATTGCCAATCAGGAGCGAGTCGCGTCGCAGCAGGACGATGCCCTGTTCGTGACGCTGCCGGGATACGAGTGGACGCCGCCGAGGCGACTTGGACACCACGTCGTGGTGTTCGAAGGACTCGCGGGTCACTCGAATCCGCTGATCGGCGCATCGAGCGGCCGTCGCGGCGGCACGGGTGCCGCAACTGTCGCCGAACTTGCAGCCGCACTGCGCGCTGCGACCTCGACGGGCCGGCGCGTCCTGATGATCCCTCACATAATGCAGCCGTTCCCGAACGGCGACATCGACCGCGACGAGCACGCGCTGCCGCACGAGACTTGGGACGGACCCATGGGTTCGGCTGCGGGAGCCTACGTCTTCAATGACCTCCGGCGTGTCGGCGAGCTCTATTCGCACCACAACGACGACTTTTCTGTCGACGGGTTCAGGCAGACGCGCGAGGGGCGCGGCGATGCCGTCAACCAGCCGCAGCTTTTCGAGGTCGGACCAGGCAGCTCCTGGAGTTATCAGCACGCGTGGGCGACGGGACATCGAATCGGCGTGATCGGTGGATCGGACAATCACTTCGGCACTCCGGGCCTCAACGATTTCGTGGCGACGATTCCGCACCATGCCGGACTGGCGGTTGTCTTTGCAGAAAAGCTGTCCCGGGCTGACATCTTCGACGGGCTCTATGCGCGGCGCTGTTACGCGACGACTGGAGCAAGGATCCTCGTCGACGTCACGGTGGATGGCCTGAGGATGGGCGAAGAATCGAGTCGGCAGGCCGGGTCGCGGATTCCGATTCGCGTTACGGTGGCGGGAACCGAGAGGATCGAATCGGTGGAAGTGCTGAAACTCGCCGGTGGCGAGTTCGTCGTCGTTCAAGGTCCGATCGAACGAAAGGGAGAGCTCGACGTGTCGCTCTCGCTCGTCGACACGCTCGAGGCGTCGACCCTCTACTACGTCCGGGTGCGCCAGTCCGATGACGAGTGGGCCTGGTCGTCGCCGGTCTGGATCGACACCCAGACGCCCGAGCGTTGAACGTCAGGCTCTTCCCCGTCGCGGGTTCGGAATCCGCAGCCGCCTGAGACGCCGCCAGAGCGTCGTTCGCGATACGGAAAGCTCCAGTGCAACGGCACCAAGCCGCCAGTCGTTGTCGGCGAGGACGCGCAACAGGAATTCGCGCTCCAGCCCTTCGAGCGCGTCCTCGTCGACACGTTCGGCCACCGATTTCCTGGTCCGTCGCGACGGCCGCGTCACGGCCTCGGGAAGGTGGTCGAGCCGGATTCGTTTTCCGCGACACGCGTGCCAGGCTCGCTCGACAATCGACTCGAGCTCGCGCGCGTTCCCCGGAAAGGCGTACGCCGCCATCACGTCGAGCGCGTCTGGCGCGAGGGCTTCGACGCGTCGCTTCGCCGACCGTGCGTTGCAACTCCGGATGACGGCTTCCGCGAGCGGAGCGACGTCGCCGGGGCGTTCTCGAAGCGGACTGACGTGGAGCGGAATCGCGTTGAGCCGGAAAAAGAGCTCGCGATCGAACACTCCCGACTCGACGGAGGCCTCGATATCGACGCGAGTCGATGCCATCAGTCGCGGCCGAACCTCGTTTTGGGCAATCGCTTGCGCAAGTCGTCTCTGCACCGCGCGGGTCAACCCGTCGACGTCGTCGAGAAAAATCGTCCCGATGGATCCGGCGCTGGAGCGTTCCTCGAGCCGCCGATTCAGTGCGGCGACCGAGAGAGATTTCGCCGCCACGGTCTCGAAGGAGGGCGCCGATAAGCGCGAGGACTCGTGAACGGCGCGAGCCACGGACTCCTTGCCGGTGCCGGTCTCACCCGAAACGAGAACCGGTTCCGTCGTGATACCAGCCGCGGCGATGGCTTCGCGCAGTCGCGTGGCCTGAACGCTCGTTCCTGCGAGTCGCACGTTCGACCGTTCGTCGGTGGTCTTGTCGATGTGTGCCACGATGATCGTCCGTTGCGTGCCGTCGCGGTCGACGACCGTCCGGATTCGACGGTTGGCGACCCACGACAACCACGTCAGTGGATCCGAGTCGGGCAACCCGACCCGCTCACCCGGTGCCAGTCCCAGACTGCTGCGAGCCGCGACGTTCGCATATTCTACGCATCCGGTCACGTCCGCTATGACGACGGACTCGGAGACGGAGTCCAACGCCGCACGAAGTGCCGAAACATCGGCCGCGCGTCCAGGTCGTGGCGCTCCGCTCACGGTGCCAGGTCCTTCTCGAGGTAGGCGGACAACCTGACGATGCGCAGTCCGTCCTCGACACGGGTCTGGCACGCGAGAACCGATTTCCTGTGACCGCGATGATTCAGCACGACGACTTCACAGTGGGCGCACTCGCCGGCGCCGCAATAGTTGCCTTCGGTAATGGCGCGCCCTCCGTGAACCGCAAGCGCATTCAGGAGACTGACTCCTGCTGGAACCGCAAGTTCACGTGTCACGAGTCGTACCGTGACGTCTCTTGGACACTGCTTGCCGCGCCCACGGTGCTTAGGCATGTGACGGGACGGGGCGGACGGCCTTCATCGCGAAGACCGTCCGCCCCGGAGAGGTAGCCCGGCCGCCTGGTGCGACAGACGCGGCGGCCGGCTTGTTAGCGGTTGAGAATGACGGACTCGGCCGCCCGGGCTGCCGCCGCGTATTTGACGAGATCGGCGAGCATTGCCGTCTGCGCGGACTTGGCCATGCAGACCTGCGGATCCGCCGCCGCGATCGCCGCAAGGTCCGGCTTCGCAAGCGAAGTGCCGTACTTGGCGTTGATCGAGTCGATCGCAGCCGACGCAACGATGGCGTGCCCTGTGGCCGACGGGTGGACGCCGTCCAGGCCGAACAGTCCGCCGAGATAGGCCGTCGTCACGGTACCGACGCCCGCGATTGCAAAGCCGTCCTTCGCGATGTCCGTCAGAATCGCGTTGACGTCAACAAAAGCCCAGCCGTTTGCATCGGCGAGCGCCTTGAGCTTCGCGTTGTACTGCTTCACGTTCTTGCGGATCTTCTTGACTTCCTTCCGCGTCAGGATCTGATTCGGCGCAAGGGGGCCCGACTGGGTCCCGCCGGCAATCGCCTGAATTGTCGGAAGCGCCGAAAGCGGCACGAACGCGTCCTTCTGTACACCGAACAGAAGCTTGATCTGCGCTGCGTCGAGACCCGTCAACGCCGAAAGTTCCGTGACCGAGAAGAGGTTCGCAATGACCGTGACGTCCGGGACATTTAGCACGACCGCCTCGGCTCCGGTTCCGGCAAGCGCGGCGAAAACCGTGTCCGCGTTCGTGCGGAAGTCAGCGACCGGCGTGAGCGTGGTGTCGTCGACCGTAGCCGCAAGCGCGGCTCCGAGAGCGTCGTTGCTGCCCAGCCAGATCGAGAGGAACGTGGGCTGGAGACCGACGGCCGTTTCGATCTGCGACCGCGGCGTATTCGCCGGCGGCGGCAGGAAGGCGTACGGGAAACCAAGGACGAAGTCCTCGGCGGTGTCTGCCGTCCCGGCCGGATTCGCAGGGTCAATGGCCCACTTCGAGGTAAGCGCTTCGCTCATGTTCTGGCCGGGAATCGCCACGTCGGTTGCCGGCATCGTCGGATCGAGTCGGCCCGTCGTCTGTCCTGTCGCGAATGTCGTTGCGCCGACCTGGCACGTGCCTGGAATCTGGAGAAGCAACCCAGCTCCGGCGGCCGGGTTTGGCGTCGGAATACCTGGATAGGCGATCGACGGAAGCACCACCTGCGTACCCATCGAGGTTGCCAGACGCGGGTAGAAGCCCGTCGACTGGCCGTCGGCGAAGAGGGCTCCGTCCTTGAAACCGGCCGTCAGGCTGTCGCCAACGCCAACGAACCGCGTGAAGTTCGGACCGCCGCCAGCGTTCGTGGCCGGCGACATCGTGGATAGGATTAGTGCCATGGCGGACACAACAAGACACGCTCGTTTCATATCTCTCACTCCTGTTAGGTACCCGAAGACTCTGCACTGCTGATGAGTGTCGAGCAGGTTAGCACGCGCGGAAAACCGGGTGCAATCGCACGGCTTTCCCGTTTGGTTGCACCCGGTCCGCGTAGCGACATAAAGAGCCGATATCGGGTTCGTCGTGAACCTGCCTCGAGGGCGAGTTCTGATCGCATCGGTACCGCGTGCGGAAGCGCACGGGTGGTCCGGTACTCTCCATGGCAGGCCGTCCGAAAGTCTGACCCGTGCGCTGCCGCGCACGGTACTGATGCGTGGAGCGCGCCGCCTCAAGGTTCGCCAATCACAAACCCATGACCATCTCTATATGGCCGGTGCAGAACTAGAGCTTGATCTTGAGTACGGTCGTGTCCCGGAACTGATCGACGGGCGCCATCTCGCCCTTGGCGTTGATCTTGCTCCACTGGCTGTTGGCGATGAAATGGAACCAGCCGTCGATGACTACACCTAGCGTCGGCTCGTCGAAGACCGGATTCCCGACCTCGAGCACCTCGAGTTGCTCTACGGCATCGAATCCCGCCGACATCCGGACTCTCGCTACGCGATGGGGTCGAACGCCGTTCTGGATGACCAGGAGGTCGCGGCCGTAGCTCGAGACTCCATCTACTCCGAGGAGGCAAACCGACTCAGGTGTCGGCACGCGCGTTACTTTCCGGGTCGCGAGATCCACTGCGCACAAGCCGAGAGCGTAATCCGCGACTAACAGGCGTGCCCCATCCGGCGAGAGCGCGAGGCCCTGCGGCGACAGAAGTTCCCCAGCTGGGACGAGAACATCGAGCGTTGCGGCGCCGGCTCGGGCTACGAACAGTGCTCCGCCGTCGCTGTCCGATATGTACAGGTCGCCGTTTGGAGCCAGCGTGACGTCGCCAAGCGTGTGCGACTTCCCGTCAGCCGGCTCGAGGCGGTGGACGGCCTTTCCGGTTTTCAGATCGAATCCCACGACGGCCGATTTGCCGGCGTCTGCCGCAGTGAATCCGTCCGTTTGCGGAACGGCGCCGGTCGCGACCCACAATATGCGTCGCTTCGAATCGACGGTCATGCCGAAGACGCTCCAAAGACCTGCCGACCTGTCGGCAAGCAGCGTCGTTGTGCCGGCGGCGTCGACCCTGAGGATCTTTCGCTCGCGGACACTGCTGGCGAAAACGACCTTGCCGACGGGGTCGTACGCGAGGCCTTCGAGGATGAGCTGTTTCCCCGGAATCGTCATCGACGGCGAACTCTTGCCGCCTGGATTCGAATTGGCGGCAAGTCGGGCGCATGCGGCACGGAAACGGTCCGTCGCGGCGAGCGACTTGAAGTCCTCGTCCTTTTCGGCAGGCATCGACAGTCCCATCGCTCCGAGGCGTTCGAGGAGCTTGACGGCTTCTTCCGGCTTCCCGTTCAGGGCAAGTGCGCTCGCGAGGTTGTAGATGATCCGCGGATGGTCCGGACGCAGCGCGAATGCGCGTCGCATCTCGACGAGAAAGACGTCGAGTTTGCCGGCCGTATAAGCCTCCTGGCCGAGCTTGGCGGCCCGCGCCGCTTCGGTGTGCGATGCGACGAGCGTTGCGGAAGTCTGCGCGGCGACCGATCCTGCCGTGGTGATTAGTACCGCGGCGATGGCCGTCATCCACGGATGTCTGTTCTTCGTTGTCATGAAATCCTGCCTTTTTCGAATTGGGGCGCGTGCTCGCTCTCGAGTCCTCGCCGATGTAGCGGAGACCCCAACGCCGGGAAACTCCCGCCCTTGCCGGCAAAGGGCAAGGGGACAGACTCAGTTTTACACTGTTTTACGCAACGGCACTTTGGCAAATAGGCCAACGGATCGACCGGTTTCCGAACGGCTTGTCTGGACACGACTCGCAGCACTGGGCTATTCTCGCGGGGTTACGGACGCAGGCGGGAACTCACCCTATTCACAGGCATTTCGGCGACGAGGATGGAGACGCTTCGGCCACCGGATCAGACGTCGGCTCGGATCATCGAAGCCTACTGCGAGCTTCTCGACTCTCCCGCGCTTCGGCTCCGGTTTATCCGGAAAGCTGTCGCGAGATGTCAGGACGAGGGTGTCGGTCAGGGGGCGCGATGGCCTCTGTTCGACCGTTTTCGACTGCGGAAGATCGTCGTCGAGGAACTTGTACCGCTTCTGCCTCCGGCATCACGGGTTCCGAAGTCCGTTCGAATCGCGATGACGGCATATCGATTCCGAGTCCCGATCTATGCGGCCTCGGCGGCGTTGAGCGTGGGACTTGTCGGCATCATGGGGTACCTGGGGGTTCAGGTCGCGTTGGCTTCGTACGCGACGCCCGCGCAGGCCGATGCTACGGTCGCCACCGTTGCGCCTTCCGGCGTCGTCCTGGCGGCGGACCTGCCGCAGTATTCGCCCGAGCAGATCTGGCTTGTCGAACAGGGCGAAGGCTATGAGGTCTATTCGAACGGCGCTCGAATTCTTACCGAGTTCGAAACCGACGGGCCCGCGCGGCGATTCTACGGCTTTCCGAAGAGTGCCGAGACACCGGATGCAGCCGTTGAGCGCGTCGGTAACCCCGTCGGCATCGTGTACCACACCTCGCAGAGCCACATAGCGCCGTTCAAGGAAGAGTTCAACGACAAACTCCAGACGAGCGCGAGGGCACTGCTTGATTTCGTCGCCAGGCGACGGCTCTACAACTACGTCATCGATCGCTTCGGTCGGATATATCGTGTGGTTCGGGACGAACACGCTGCGGACCACGCCGGGAACTCAGTGTGGGCCGACGACGAGTACAACTACCTTGATCTCTCGGGGGGAACGCTCGGCGTGTGCTTCGAGGCGGAATGGCGGCCCGACACCAAGCTCGCTGCGGACGAGATCAACGAGGCGCAGATCTATGCGGGTCGAGTGCTGACGGCGATGCTGCGCAGCAAGTATGGAATCGATGACTCGATGTGCGTGACGCATGCCCTCGTTTCGGTGAGCCCGTCGTCGAGGCTCATCGGATTCCACATGGACTGGGCACGCGCCTTTCCGTTTGCTGCCATCGGACTCTCGGACAAGTACGCAGTCGAGACTCCCAGCATTGCGGAGTTCGGATTCGACCACGACGGGCAGTTCGATAGAGCCATCGGAGAAATCTGGCCCGGGATACCGCTCGCCGAGTCCCGCCTTTTGGAGTCGGCCGCCGCATCAGGAAAACGAGAATCGGACCACAGGCGCGACCTTCAACAGCGATATCGGAACTTCAAGAGCTGGCTGAGCGCTCGTGACGTGGAGGCGGGCCAGGGAGAATGATGTGCGTGGAAGAAACGTCAATCGGAATGTCGACGCACGGCTTGGCACGGTGCGCGGATGAACCGCGATCAGCTTCGCCACAACGTCGCTTCGCGGACCAATCTCGAATCCGACCACATTGCGCGAGCGATCGAATCGATGCTCAGCGCTATGAGCAAGGCGCTGGCGCGTGGAGAATCGGTGTCGATTCGGGGACTCGGAATGCTCGAGACCCGTTCGACCCGGGACGGGCGGCGGTCCGTTCGTTTGCGACCGGCCCGGGTGCGCCGGGCAACGCCCACCGATATTGAATCGACAACCACACTTTTCGGAGGAGTCATGGATCACAGACCAAACCAGGACGAGCGCAGCGGATCCGAGCACGGCGATCAGCGTTCGCAGGAAACCGCGCCGCTCGGCCTCGACATAGGTACGAGCCGGATCGTGCTCATGCGCGGAACGGGTCACGGCGCCAAGACGGAGACCCAGCTCAACGCGTTCGTCTCGGTTCCCTTCTCGAAGTTCACCGAAAACATCCTGAAACAGAACAAGGTGGGCTATCACCTGAACGGTGGGCGAGAGATCTTCATCTTCGGGAACGAATCCGAGAAGTTCGCGTCGTTCTTCAACGTCGACGCGCGAAGACCGATGAAGGCCGGTGTCCTGAATCCGTCCGAAGACAACGGCCTGCTCGTCATTCAGACCATCATCGAGAAGCTGCTTCCGAAAACGAAGAAGCACGAGATGGTCTGCTTCAGCGTTCCGGGCCCGGGTCGCGAGATGACGTCGGATCTCGTTTATCACGAGGCCATGCTCAAGAATCTGCTTCAGGGGCTCGGATACCGCGCCAAGGCGATCAACGAGGGCCTGGCCGTGATCTTCTCGGAGCTGGAGAGCGAGAACTTCACGGGCATCGGGATCAGTGCCGGCGGCGGGATGTGCAACGTGTGCCTGGCGTATATGTCGGTGCCGGTTTTCCAGTTCAGCACGAGTCGGGCTGGAGACTACATCGACCAGAGCGTGGCTTCCGTGGTGGGCGAGGCAACGACGCGCGTGCGTGTGGCCAAGGAGGAGAGTCTTGACCTTCGTCGATCGCCGCAGTCCAAGATCGAGCAGGCCCTGTCGATCTACTACGAGGAGATGATTCTTTCCCTCGTCGAGGCGCTTCGGACGGACTTCGTCAAGGCCGCCAATCTTCCGCGGATGGATCGGCCGATCCCGATTGTCCTGAGCGGAGGCACGGCGTCACCGAAGGGATTCGTCGAGAAGTTCGTCGCTGCCCTCGAGCAGGCGGATCTTCCGTTCAAGGTCTCGGACGTCCGGTTGGCGTCGGACCCGCTCACCGCCACGGCTCGCGGTTGTGCCATCGCGGCGATGCACGAGGAGTAGGAGCAACGCACGGCGCCGAGAGCCCGGGATCGTCTCGCGGGCCCTTGGCGCGTCTGAGTCAAGGCGAGCCACGCACGGGAACGCCCACGACCGCCATGCCGCCTATGGGCACGAGGTCGTGGGCGTTCCTGCGATCGAGGTCGATCGGAAGGCTAGGCGCTGAAAGACGTTCCGCAGCCGCACCCGCCTGTTGCATTCGGATTCTTGAAGGTGAATCCGGAACCCATGACCGAGCTGACGTAGTCGATCTCGACCCCGTCGAGGTACTGAGCACTGAACATGTCGACGAAGACGCGGACGCCATTCATCTCAGAGATGCTGTCGTCCTCGCGGGGCGATTCTTCGATCTCCATCGCATACTGGAAGCCCGAGCACCCCCCGGGAATAACACGGACGCGAAGACCTCCCTCGTCCGAGAGCTCCTCTTCCGACATGAACTTCTTGACCTCGAGGGCCGCTGCTTCCGTCATCATGAGATTCATCGTGATTCGTTCTCCTTACCAGTGACCAAATCTAACCTGACCTACTCCGGATTCTCAACAGGCTCGAGGCGTCGATTTCGGCGCCACGAGCTTTTTCAGGACCGACGAGAAACGGCCCTTCGACGACTCTTGCTCCTCGGCGATGAGTTCGCCAAATCCCGAAAGCTCCTCACGCAAGTGCCGTTCAACTGACTCGCGCAGAGTCATCATGGAACTGGGGCAGCCAACACACGCCCCACGAAGCGATACTCGGACATTGCAGCCCTCGACGCACACCAGATCGATGCCGCCGCCATGACGGGCGAGCGCGGGTCTCACGTCAGCGAGCACGCGCTCGACGTCCGCAATGCTGAACGCTGCGGCCGGTGTCATATTCTGTGGTCTGTCGGCGTTCATGCTCGGGTTTCGAGGCTACATCGAAATTGTCGGAAGCGCCTTTGCAGCTGCGCCGGAGGACAAGGATGCGGCGATAGAATCGGCAATGGCAAACAGGGCGACACCCTGCGGGGACTCCGGATCGCGGACTACGACTGGTGTGCCCTGATCGCCGCATTCACGCACCGAAGCCGAGATCGGGATGCTGCCAAGGAGGCTGCTGCCGAACTGCTTCGCCAGCGCCTCGCCTCCGCCACTGCCGAAAATTTCATGTGCGGTGCCGCACGATCCGCACGTGAACGAGCTCATGTTCTCCACGATGCCGAGAAGCGGCACACCCACCTGTTCGAACATGTTTATGGCCTTGCGTACGTCCGCGGTTGCGACATCCTGTGGCGTTGTCACTACTATCGCACCCTGGACCGGGACCAGCTGAGCGAGCGAGAGCTGGACATCGCCCGTTCCCGGCGGCATGTCGACGACGAGTACGTCGAGTTCTCCCCAGAGGACGTCCGATAGAAACTGCCGGACGACGGTGTGGAGCATCGGTCCGCGCCACACTACCGGCTTGTCGCCTGGATTGAGAAAGCCCATCGACATTACTTTAAGGCCGTGCGATTCGAGCGGAATGATCTTCGTGCCCTCGATGTTGGGCTGGCCGCTCAATCCCACCATCAATGGAACGTTCGGGCCGTATACGTCCGTATCGAGCAAGCCGACCTTCAGGCCGCGCAGCGCCAGGGCTGCTGCCAGGTTGACTGCGACGGTGGTTTTTCCGACGCCCCCCTTCCCCGAACTGACGGCAACAATGCTTCGAATACCGGCAATGGGTTCCTTGGGAGCCTGTTGATGTGCGCTCATTCGCGCCTCCTCTTCGATTTGTCCGACTCCGATGCTCTGGACAGAAGCAGCGCTGGGACCATGACATAACGTGAACACTTGCGACGCGCGTCAGTTGCCACACGTTTCTGCGTTGACGCCTCCGGCTCCAGTTCTGGACCTGCACTCATCGACGCTCCAGATTCAAGCTCGACAAGAGCTCGTCGAGCCGCTCGACCGTTACGCCATCCGTAAATTCGCCATCGAGTTCGACGTTCGGACCCATGTCGCAAGCTCCGAAGCAATATGTGAGCTCGAGTGAGAGTCCGTCCTCAGTTGGAACATCGGGAGCTATGCCGTAGTTCGAGACGAGGTGCTCGACCAGTTCGTCAGCGCCGTTCATCGAGCAGTGGACGTTCACGCAAACGGACATGCAGTGCTTGCCAGAACTGCCTCGCGTCGACGAATCGACGTTTACTTCCCGAGTACCGGATTCGTCGGTCGTTCCGGAGCCGGTTCTCCCGGAACCAGTCAGACCGGATGCAGCGGTTTCCGGCGATCGAGCTTCCTTGGCGATTTCGCCCGATGTTTCGAAGATGTACGAGTTCGACATTGAAGCACTCTCGGCTCGGTCTACAACTGGAAGGGATCGCCCTCCGTATGGTTCTCCCGAGGGCACTATGCGGTATTCGCATGAGCGTGCGTCGTCCGCGATCATGCAACAGGTCTTGATCACCGTGCCGCCCGTCACCTCGCCGTAGACGCGAAGTTCTTCACGGCAGACCTGGGGATAGTGCTCGGCGACGTCTCGTATCGGGCAGTTGTGCTCGACGATCCGGAAACTGCCGTCGTCCAACCGTTCGATTTCCGCGACGTACCCACGCTCGTTGAACTGATTCACAACGGCCTGGACGCGAGCATCGAAATCAAGTCCTTCGACGTCTCGGCGAAGCGACTGAATGTTCGCGTCGGCCTGATCCATCAGAAGCGCGTCAATGGCCTCGTTTCCATGCCTTCGTCCAAGCTGCGAGAGAATGTCGCAGGCGAAGTCAGCCGACCGGTCCGGAAAGAGTCCATCTCCCTCGTCGGTCAACGAGTACACGAACCTCGGTCGTCCACGCTCACATCGTTCGGAACTGTGACCAATGAACCCCTGATCTTCGAGCTGATCCAGATGTCGCCGCACTGCGACTTTGGAAATCTCGAGCTCCGTCGCAAGAGACTCCACACTCATCGTTCCCTGCCTCTTGAGGAGGTTAACGATCTCGGCGCGGGTGGACTTGAGGAGCTCGATGTACGTCAACATAAGGCCTGAGCATACGGGCTCACAGAAACTTGGTCAACGGATTCGTTATTAAAATGTGGTCTCCTTGACGACGATGGCCGTGAATTTCATACTGCGAGCGAGCCAAGCTGGATTCGTTGCTCGTCTAGTTTTCAGTGTACCTTCCTCTTGATGGCTCGCTTGTCGCTCCTCGGCGCGCTTTCACCAGGACGGAGGTTCCGTCCAAAGGACCCACGCGAATGGATGATATTCAAGCCGATCTGATGCTGCTTCGAGATCTGGTTTCCCGCGAGCTCGAAACGATCAACCGCTATCGCGAGTTGGCGACGGCATGCGCAGATGATGGAGTTCGAGACTTCTTCCTGCATATAGTCGATGAAGAAAAGTTTCACATAGCCGACACTTTGCGAGCTATCGCGACGATTGACCAGGAGCAATCTGATCTGATGCGGATCGGTTTTACGGATGGCCACGTTCCTGGTCAACTCCCGCCCGAGGCCGTCGCGGCCACGCAGTATCCGTTGCAGGATACATTTCGCCGAGGGTCTGTTGACGAGTCGACTGGAAGTCCACCGCCGTCCAGACTTGGAGTGGACTCAGACGCGGGTCTTCGAAGTGGCTCGATTCCCTCCGGGTTATCCGAAGTGGAGACAGGGTCAAAGATCAACCGCGGCGAAACCAGACAGAACCGGTCGAGCATTTGGACGGTCGGCAGCCTTCGCGGTGTTCCTCAGAGTCATTGATCCAGTCTGCTTCTCAAGTTTGGTGACAGGCGTCGATTGAAGTAAATTTTTTGATAAGCGGTTCTGATGCGGTGGCTTATGCGGTCGACCCTGATTATGACCTCTGGATTGACGAAGCTTGGGTACTATCGTTATTCTGCTGCTCCGATCGAGGGTGCTGGTCGGCGCCGAGGAAGTGCTGCTCTGAAAGCCCTGCAAGACCGAATCGTCAATCCACTCATAGACGGAGAATAGTGATGTCGATCTTTTCGGAAGTAGTTGAGACCGTCCGGACGCTCGCTGGTGGGCTCGCACATACCATGGCGCGTATCCCACAGCCTAAGACCACTATCAGCTACCCTGACGATCCGGTTCCGCTATCAGCCCGATTCCGCGGTGAGCATTTCCTCGACACAGACGAGACCGGTCGCGAACGATGTGTTGCGTGCTTCCTATGTTCGGCCATCTGTCCCGCCGATGCCATTTATATCGAGGGCGCCGACGACTCGAGACCTTATCCGGAACGAATTGGAGTCGACGCCCGGTATGCTTCGGTTTACCGGATTGACTATGGTCGCTGCATTCTGTGTGGGTTCTGCGTGGAGGCGTGTCCGAAGGATGCCATAAAGCACGGACACGATTTTGAGATGGCTTCTTTCACGCGCGAAGGTCTCCTTCGAAGCAAAGAGGCCCTTCTGGCAAACAGAGATCGCCAGCGCAGTCTTCACATTACTATCCGCACGTGAGCGCTTCGCATCGGTGAGTCACCGTTGCGCCATCGAGCTATGGCTCAGGGGGTCTGTCCACAACAGGCCCCCTGTTCCGTTTCAGGGAGCCTGCGTCTGTAAAACAGCGCAGTCTGTAAACGTGTCAGGGTCGATTCCCGGCTGCAGCGAAGACTGAGCGAGTTTCTCAGGTCAGGATGACGGTATCGGCTACGCAAAGGCCACAGGGTACGCGTTTAGGATCTGAGAGTTGATCTCAGAATCTTGAGCGGAGCTTTCGGAGCAAGTCTCTCTCGAAAGGCCTGCCGTGATTCGGCTCTCGTTCCTTTGGAAGACGGCAATTCTCGGGCCAGCCAGGCTGACTTCTGGCTTTCGCGCGAGGGTGCGCGTTATGGGCAGCTCGCGCTGGTGCGCGGCGTTCCACGTGGAGCGCAGTCTCCAATAGGTCGGACTAAGTGGTTGGACCCTTCGTATTCTGCCGATGATCGCCGATCCGGTTACAGGGCTCGTAGCAGCGCATCGATCGCGGATGAAATCTCGGTTCGGCGTGCCGGTCCGTAATCCTCGAGGTTTGTCGATTCGAGTCTGTCAATGAGATCCACGATTTTCCCATCTAGTGGGGATGTTCCACGCTGGAAGGTTTTGACGGACTCAACGGTTGTCGAGGTACGCTCGGTAACCTGCTGTGAATTTGAAGCCGGCTCGCCTGTGAGCTTGAGGACTTCTGCCTGTAAGGCGCGAACGGAAAGTCCGCCAGGGCCGGCACGATCTATCAAGTCGAGCCTCATACCACGCGCACTCTCTTCGTCTACGCCGAGTCTTTCGGCTGTGAGCCGACCAATTGCACGCGCCTTGGAGTAGGTGAGCTTCCCCGACCTCAGCGCATCAAGAAGCTCCCGCGGCAGGCTTAAGAGCGGCAGGCGATGCGAGACAAACGACTGCCAAGTGATGCGGCCCACACGGCTGAAGACTTCCGCAACGGCCGGCTCGAGTCGAAGGACAGCGTCGTCCTTGGAGTTCCCGGCGAGGCGATTATTCAAAGCCCGAAGAAGTCGAATTGCGCCCGTCTGAGGACTCTCAACATCAACGTAAGCTTCAAACTCCGCACCTGAACGCATTCGATCAGACAGAAGATCGAGGTACCCCTCGGCCTCTTCAAGCACGTTGAGATCCTCGCGTTGGAGATTCTCAACCATTGCCACGGTGCGAACACCCACGTCATCAATTGAAATAACCCGTACAGGCACTTCTGTCAGTCCGGCGGCCTGAGCCGCACGCCAGCGGCGCTCTCCAGCGACTATCTCGTATTCATTCGAAGATTCAGCAATAAGCCGTACGAGAATGGGCTGCAGTACACCGTGAACACGCACTGACTCAGTCAGGTCACGAAGCGCGGCAGCGTCGAAGGTCACACGAGGCTGATGCCGTCCCGGTACTAAGGACTCGACCGCCAATTCGAACTTGGGAGTCCTGTCGACGCCCGTCGAGTCAAGCAGTGCCGCTTCCGCCGCCAGCGCGGGGTCAGCTGCAGGCACCGAGCTCTGGAAGAGCGCGTCGATTCCAATGCGTTTCTTCGCCATTACGTGTCACTCCTACCAACCGACAGACGAGCTAGAAGCGGCGCTCACATCTTCTGACATTCGCTCTGCGCCCACCGGACGGTCTCCTTCTGCAGCTTTACCGCAACATTCGCCAACAACAGCGACCGCATCGTCGCCAATTCACGACCAGCCAGGACAACGTTGTCCTTTGTTTCTCGTTTCTCACTCCGGACGCCGATTCATCAGAACTGCAGCGCGTCGGCGAGCGCCCGAATATCAGCTATTCCATCGTACGATGGCGCGTGCTTGTGCACAGGAACGCCGTGTGCGCTTGCTTCAGCAAACGCGACCCCACGACGAATCGGCGCGAAAACGGTCAATCGATCTCCAAGCCGATTCTTCAGCACCTCGTAGCTCTCCGTATTCAGTCGGGTTCGTCGGTCCAGCAACGTCGGAACGACACCAGCAATCTTGAGCTTAGGATTGAGGGTTCGAACTCTGTCGATCGTGTCAAACAGATGACGGGTGCCCCGAAGCGCCTTTATCTCGCACTGAACCGGAATCAGGATTTCGTCTGCCGCAACAAGAACATTTATCGAGATATTGCCAAGCGAGGGAGGCGCATCGATGAAGATCAGGTCATATGACGCTGAGATCTTCTCGACAACTTGACGGAGTTTCAGCTCGCGCCCGATCTCAGCTGCAAGCAGAAAATCGGCGGCGGCTAGGTCGATCGACGAAGGAAGGATGTCCAGATCGTGAACTCGCACAATCGTCGGAACTGCATCGTGAAGCAGAGCATCGAAGAGGCTCGCATCAAGGCTGTCCGCATCGACACCGAGAAACTCGGTCAGGGATGCCTGGGGATCCGCGTCGATCAACAAGACCCGACTTCCTCGGGTCGCGAACTCGAAGCCCAGATCCCTCGTCAGAGTGGTCTTACCAACCCCTCCCGCCTGATTGAACACCGCCAGTACACGCGCCACGTCTCGTACTCCAGATTCAGCAACTACCGACAGTTGAAGAAACATGCCAGACACTTGGCATAAGACTATTGATACTTGAAGGAAACCTAAGCACCCGCGCTACCTATGTGATACATGGCATGGTGCGACTGGGACCTCCTGTGCTGCTCTTTGACTGGATCTGACAGGCTCTGGCGCCAAACGAGCGATGCGATTCGCACTATCGCACAATCAGTCCTCATTGTCATGGTCGAGGATTCTCTGGAAGAGTTGCGTGCCTCCCCACGATTTTCTGTCGGAAAGCTCCGATTCAAGGCAGATTCACGGCCTGCGGAGTCTTCAGACTTACTGACAGTTGGCATAAGAATTACTGATCATTGGCATAAGAACATCGGCATTTGGGAGAAGAACTCCTGACACTTGGGGAAAAGAGCCATGATCTTTGTGAGAAATTGCATGAACATTGGCGTAAGCGACGAGGTACGAGCAGGTTCGGACTACTGACATCTGGAGGAAGTGATTACTGACACTTGGAGGAAGGCTCACGACACATGGCGGAAACGCCGAACCCTAACTTTCCTGTTTGCAGTACTTATGTCGGCGCTGGCGGGTCCTCTTTGTTGTCTGAATGTTTTGAATGTCATGAATGCAAATACGATCTTTATGGTTGGGGAGACGGAGAATCGGGTTCGAGATGGTACGGAAGCTTTGGCAGGGGATGGGGATGGGGATGGAAATGGAGCCGGACCGGTACTGGAACCTTTGGTGTTGGCGCTGTCGCCTCCTGCCTGGGACTTCTGGAGCAGACGCTGGACCGGGCGGGACGCCTACATCGCGGGAGGTACACCAGAAGGAGCCGTATTTGCCAGGCTGAATCAGGTTGGACGGCAGAATTAGCTGTGTCGCGCGCTAAACCACGACCTGTCCCGCAGAAGTCGAGCCTGCGGCGCACACGAAGTCAGATCAGACTCAAGGATATTGCCGGGAGTTCATTCTGATCGAGGATTCCTGAACACGATGCCGGTGCCGGAGCATTTCATTGGACGAAGTCCGTTGACACTTGGGGGAAGTCGAATCCCGAATTCGCAGCATGGTCAGATCAGCGAGAATTACAGTCAGGCGGTCAGGCCCAATCAGCTCGGACATTCGATCCGAGCCTTTGATTCAGGGTGATCGACGTAGGAGTGAAGAGTTGCTGAGCGATCGCCGCACTTTTGGAAATACGCACTCCTGGTCGCCGGTCCCGTAAAGCGATCAGACAGGGACGAGACCTGGAGAACGAGATGGCAAAAACTGGAAATACGCGGTCGATACCGGAAGCCTCGACTTCGAAGCCCGCCGGAAATGCGAGCCGTCGTCTGGCACGGCGTACTGCCACGCACGGGCTTGCGGGCCGGATTGGTCACGACCGGAACGCCAGTGATCTCGTTCGCGTGGCGTTCGACGAGTTCAATCTCGCGACGTTTCCAATCTCCGTTCTCGACAAGAAGGCTCAATCGAGCAAGGAGCCGCTGCAGTTCAATGACACGATCACCTGGAACGGCGAGCGGGTCGATCGAATGTGGAAGGTCTTTCCGCATCCCGAGAAAGGATTCCCGGGTCCTATTGATGACGACGTGATGATGGCACTTCTTGAACTCACACGTGAACAGGGTGGTTCGAAGAAGGTCTTCTTCTCACGTTATGACCTGCTCAAGCGGCTGGGCTGGCCCATCAACGCAACCTACTACACTCGTCTCGAAACGAGCTTCAAGAAACTCGCAGCGGTTCGGGTCGAGGCAATAAATGCATTCGGCGATCGCGCCCGTAAGCGCTTCGTCAACATGGGCCTGACCTTCATTCAGGAATGGAAGCTCAACAGCGAAACTCGCGGGGGAGAGAAGTCGAGCTACATTCTCTGGTCCGACAGGATCGCTGATTCGATCAACCAGGAGCTCACGCGGTATCTCGATGCATCGTTCTACTTCGAGGAGCTTACGTCGGCCATAGAACGGCGCCTCTTCCGCTACCTCGACAACTACTTCGACAACAAGCAGTTCTCGCTCGTCCTCAACGTACGAGACCTCTCACACGAACACCTTGGAGTCAGCCGGCAATACAAGTACATCTCGCAAGTCATGCAACGTCTCGAGCCAGCGTTGAACACGCTGGTGGAGAAGGGATACCTCGAGAGTTGGTTGCTCTCAGGTGAGAATCTCTACGTCTACAAGCGGCCCGACTTCGGCGCGCGTGTCCAACTCGCCCTTCCGTTTCTGGCCGCGTGCGAGCCGGCTGGACCCGATGCCGGCGCCGACATGCGAGTTCTCGAGAGACTGCTCGTCGAGCGTGGCGTCGTGCCGGCAGTATCCTCGCGATTGTGTCACGACGATACCGCGGAGCAGCGCGAGCGAATCGATCGTGCGATCCGATACCTGGACGGGGAACTCGCTCTCGGCAAGCGATTCGCCAACCCCGGCGGTTTCCTCGTGAGCCTGATCGGTCGCGGCGCACCCAACCAGAGCGACAGGAACGCCCCTACTTCGCGTGCCACTCCACCCGTTGCTGCAAGCCCCCAACCGGCGTCTCCCGCCAAGCCGCGGTCAACATACGAGGTCGAGTACGCGTACCAGACCTATCTCAACGAGTTGGGGTTGCGTGCCTATGAAGACCTTTCACCTGATGAGCTCGCGAAGCTGGTGGGCGAAAAGCGGGAAGAGCTTCTCGCTTCGAGTCACGAGAAGACATTTCGGAAAATGCCGACTGCGGCTTTCGACGAGCACGTCCGTTACGTCATTCGCAAGGAACTTGCAGCTCTCAAGGCCGTGCCATTCGAAAGGTGGCTGGGCGAGTGGACCGCGAACAGCTGATCCCTGGCAAGACACAAGCGCATGGAAACCGCATCCCCAGAGATGACCGAAACAAGACGATCGACCAGCCGGCCCAGTGTGTTCGTGAAGATCGAGACCGACGTTCGCCCGGTACTTCAAGGCACGTCGAGAGACTCGAGGCGGTGGTCTGGCGCGGGCTCGTTCCGAGTCGCCGACAACGGCACACTATTGCTGACAGTTGGCGAAAGTCGACCCGATTGGATTCCTCCTCCGTCGATATTCCACCTGCGAGCGTCGATCTCGAGTCGGACGTCTCGCGCAACAGCGTCTCGGCGCATTCGCCGAGACGAGCCCAGCCCTCGCAGCGGTATTTCCGATGCAGCGGTTAGGTTAATGGAGTCAGCGCCATGACCTCGTACCACGAGCGCCTGGACCGGTTGGAAAATCGCGTGTCCGGTTGTTCCGGGATCGTTGCATCGACGATCGATGTATCGACGTCCATCGATGCGACCTGCGACCGTCTGTACGTGCCTGCCGGAGCCGCTGGCCGTGAGGCGCGTACGGTTGTGTCAGGCGACCGTTCGGTAACCAGGAGGGAAGTGATCCCATGAGCGTTTCAGAACGTACGGCGTCGGGACGGGCAATTCGCATCGTCTATTGCGGCCCGAGCGAGAGCGGAAAGACCACCAATCTCGAGGCATTGTCGCAGCTGCTCCCCTCTCACGCACTTCACAAACTGCTCCAGCTTGCGACCGAGACGCAGCGAACACTCTATTTCGACCTGCTCTCGCTGGAGCTCGCCATGGGCGGAGACACGAAGCTCCGTATCGAGCTCTTCACGGTACCCGGACAGAGCTTCTATGTGAATGCGCGACGTCGAGTGCTGCGAGAGGCCGACGGAATCGTCTTCGTTGCCGATAGCCGGCGGCACCGACTGGACGCGAATATCGAGGCCCTGGCCGAGGTCGCGGCCGCCATCGAAGACGCCGGTCGAGACGTAGACGACATCCCGGCAGTTCTTCAGCTCAACAAGTGCGACGACGAGCATGCCGTTCCGCATCACGAACTCCTCGCTTTGCTCGGCTGTGACAACGAGCCGTTCATCGAGGCTGTGGCAAGCGAAGGACGCGGCGTAGTCGAAACACTCCGACTCATTTCCCGGCACGTGCTTGCGCCGCGGATGCAGTTCGAGCCAACCTTCTAGAGCGGGTTAGTGCAGTGGCCGCATTTCCGCGGCGCGGATTTTCGGCGAGGATCGTTTCCCAGTCTCGGCAGTGCAACCCGGAGCGCCGCCGCGGTTCAGTGCGCCGAGACAGTTGGCGGCCGATCAACCAGGAATCATCATGAAGCGAGCAATACTCGCAGCAGTTGTCGTCTCGATTCTCGTTGCATTGACGGGACCGGTCGACGCGTTCGCTCAGCGACGACCCAGAACCGTCACCCGGCCCGCGAACGAGACGTTGATCTGGAGGGACCCCGGAGCCGTTGGTCAACTCGATCTCGAGGGTGGCGTCGGTGGCCGTTCCGGCGCGCCTCTTGCGCCGTTCCAGTTCGAGGAAGAGGACTCGGGTGGTACGAATCCCAAGATCAAGGTGACCGATGCCTCGGGGCGCAGATGGGGGGTGAAGTGGGGTACCGAAGTGAAGTCCGAGGTCTTCGCCACGCGCATCGCCTGGGCCGCCGGCTACTTCGTCGAACCGGCGTATTTCGTTGCTCGTGGCCGAATAGACGGCATCCCATCCGGCGGTCTCGACCGGGCCAGGAAGTTCGTTGCCACCGACGGCAGTTTCACTGATGCCCGGTTCGAGCTCCGTGAAGAGAACGTCGAAAAGCTCAAGGACGAGCAAAGTTGGGCCTGGAACTCGAACCCGTTCGTCGGTACGAAACACCTGAACGGTCTCAAGATCGTACTAATGCTCGTGTCTAACTGGGACAGCAAGGACAGGCGCGACGCGGGTCGCGGATCGAACACCGGGATCTACAAATACACGCTTCCGGGCGGGAACATTGAAACCCGGTACCTCTTCACGGACTGGGGCGGATCGATGGGCAAGTGGGGTAACTTCTTTTCGCGAGAGAAGTGGGACTGCAAGGGATTCGCCTCTCAGTCCCGGAACTTCATCAAAGGTGTGAAGGCCGGAGGCATCGTCGAGTTCGGCTATTCCGGTCAGAGGACTTCCGATGTCGCCGAGGGTATCACCGCACGAGACGTTCGGTTCGTCTACAAGTTTCTCGGCCAGCTCTCGGACGAGCAACTTCGCGATGGTCTTCGTGCCTGTGGAGCCAGCGACGAGGAGATGGTCTGCTACGTGAACGCCATGCGTGAACGCCTGAATCAGATGGCCAGTGTCGCTGCAACCGTCGACAAGCAGCCTGCTGCGAAGAAGCATCAACGGCGCGTCCAACGCTTCTCCGTACGATTCGCTAGAGAGACGATCGCAGGTTTGCCATGAACGTGTCTCGAAGACGCGCGCTCAACGCATCGGTACCGTGCGCGGTACCGCACGGGTCAGTCTCCCGGCTGGCTTGTAGTGTAGCGGTCGCATAACTCGGATCGTCCCATGCGGTACCGCGCACGGTACCGATGCGTCAGGAGTGCAACGCAAGCGTCGTCATTGATCGTGTGACAGGTCCGTGCGCGTCTCGTCAGCGTGGAATCCTTGCCGCAAACACCTCGGCCGCACCGCCGGATATCTCCTGCCAGACGACGATCGAACGCGAGTCGACCATGGCGACGCGCGGAGCCGCCGCCGACCGACCGGGGCGTGCGAGCGTCACGCCGACGGTGCTGTTGTCGCCCGGTCCGATGACGCATACGCGAACCCGGCTCGACTGACCCGAACCACTTCGCCACGCCATGACGGCGCCATCGCCATCGACCGCGATCTCGGGAAAAACCGCGCGCTTGTTCGATCGCATGCGGATGTCCATCGGCGAAGCTTCACTGCCGAGTCGGGAGACGCGAACCCGGCCACGTGGATCAATCCACGTAATGTAGCCATACCGACTCCCCGCTGCAGCATTCGGAGCGGCGATGCCCCCGGCTGAGCCCAGCTGAAACGGCGCATCGAAGGACACTCCACCGTCCGTTGAAATCGAACCCTTCGCTACCCGGTCCTCTCCGGCGGTTACCCACGCGACGACCGCAGTGTCGCCGTTCGCGGCTATCGACACCTCGGTGACGGCTACCGGATCCGGCGACGGCGACTCCAGAAGATCACCCGAGTTCCACTCTACGCGACCGACGCCGAGCGCCGCGCCCGTTGCCTGTGCCGGAGTCAGCCAAGCAAGCAAGATACCATTCGGCGAGGCCACGGCACGAACCGCCCTCGCGCGCGACGAGTCCGTCTCACCGATCGACGCGGCATCGAAAGTCGAACCGCCATCAGCGGATCGTGCGATCCGGATCCGGTCTTCGGCGTGCCACACAGCACCCACATTCGCCCCGGACGCAACGAGGATCGGCGCGCCGGGGGGTTCCGAACCGTTGACGGCAACGTACGGCTCGAACGTCTCGCCGCCATCGCTGGAGCGCTGGTAGTCCACGGCAGCCGGTGAACCCGTCGTGTAGGACGTCGCCAGCCAGACGAGGTGCAGGGTGGCGCCAACCGTCGCGCATTGGAGCCCCGAGGCGTATCCCGTCAGCGGCGCAATCGGGCGCCCCGATTCGAAGGTCGCTCCCCCGTCGACAGACCGCGCATACCAGATCGTTGCCCTGAGACCGTCCGTCGTTGGCTCCGATTCGATCCAGGCCACGTGAACTGTGTCGCCTGCGACTGCAACGACCGGCGAGAGCGAATCGGTTGCCGTCCCAGACACGTTGACCGGGACGTCGACCGGCCCTTTCCCACCTCTGTCGATCGCTGCGGCAGGAAAGTCGAGAGCGATCGCCAACACGACGGCTGCGACAACGGCCCGCACCGTCATCCGTGGTCTCGAAGCGCGCGCGCCATGAGTCCCAGGCCGCCCGCGAGGCATCCGAAGATCAGCAGTGTGTGAAAGAGCGACGTGGGCTGGAAATTGAACGTCAGACTTGCAACGACCGCCGCGAAGATCACCAGGAGCCCCAGTCCGGTCAACACCCAACCGACAATCGACTTGCCGTTGAAGAAGAGCAGCCCCACGCCGATCAGAAACGGAATCATCGTTATGCCGAACGTATTGTCGCCGAACCACCTCGGGAAATACGAGAAGACCATGACCCGAGAGAGGACCAGGTAGAAGCCGAGCACGAAGAGTGCCACGCCCCCGACGAATTCGAGGATTCCCCCTGGCGTTCCTCCCGGTCCGCGAAAGGCGCTTGACCTGTCCTGTCGTGTGGATCCATCGCCACCGACGTCGTTCGGTTCGTCGCTCATGTCAGTCTTTCTTCAGCGTCGCGCCTGGCTGGACGCTTCGAGGCGAAACTATCGGCACGAAGAGCTTGGCCGGCACCGCAACTTCGATGTCGCCCCTCGTCACGAACGCCGAGATGGACCGGACCGGGCTGGGCGATCGGACATCTCCCGGTCGATCGGGAACGTACGAAACCATCATCTGTCCCTCGATCTGTTGCCAGACGAGCTGCGGCAGACGCGTCGGATCCTCTTCGGGGGCGACCATGAACAGCTTGCCGCCGGAATCACGCGTTGCCTCGACCATCTTGGTGGGGGCCTCGCCAAGCTGTTCGGCGTACTGGCGGAGTTCCTTGCGGCGACCCAGATACGACGGACTCTGGATTACATTGAGAACACCGTTCATCCCGAAGGCCTCCTTGCGGATGCCTTCCGCGAGGTACCTGCTCAGGTTCACGATGTGAAGCGTGACGCCCGAATCCCGTAGCAACTGTGAAGCCCGGCCGTACGTGCTGTCCCGGCCAGCATCATCTACGCCATCCGTGACTACGACGACCATTCGATGTCCGAGCTTGCCGGCAAGCAGGTCCGTGACCGAGAAAGCCACGGAATCCCAGAGCTGTCCGTCCAGGCCCGACTGGAACTTCTCCTCGACCGCAGTCTCCGCAACACGGGCGTCCTGCGTCCAGGGCTGGATGAGGTCGATGCCATCCGAGTACTGAACGAGCGCGACGTGATCGTCCTCACCGAGCGCGAAGAGCAGGTCGTAGACGAGCTGCCGATGGACCGCGAGCTGCTTGGCCGGACCAATCTGCCGACCGACGTCGAGGACGATTACGAGCCAGAGCGGCCATCGCTCGATGGCAGTCGCGCGCTGTCGCACTCCATTCTCGATGATGCCGAGATCCGAAAGCGCCAGGTTGGGCACGCGGCCTCCCGATCTGTTGACGATCGTGACAGGCACCCATCGGGGTGCCGACGGCACGAGTGCAGCGGAAGTCGCTGCGGCGACGTTGATGCGTTCGACCGCGTACGTCCCGACAGTTCCCGCAACCGGGCTCGCTCCGTTTGCCCCGACGACCGGCGCAATTGGACCAGCGACCCGAGGCGCAACAGGTGCCTTAGCGGGACGTTCTAGCGGTGCACCTGCAGGCTTGGCGCCCGGAGCCAGAGCCGACGCCGGCGAACCGCCCTTCGTATTCGTTGTCTTGGGCGCGGGAATCGGCGTCTGTGCCTGTACGGCGACAGGACCGATCACGAGCCAGGCCAGAATCCCACCGATCAGCAGGTGTCGAAACGGCACAAGAACCTCCGGAGTGTCTGGTGAAATCCCCGTCAGTCTACACGACGAAGCGAGTGCCAGAAACCGGTGCCATTCGCGACAGGGTCGAAACGACCCGCCGTTGACCGCACTCCATGGCTCCGTTACCGTCCGGGCATGTCCGATGAGCCGACCTCAGAAGGATCGCCGTCAATGACGGTGTTCCGTCCGACCCTCAAGTGTCCGAAGTGCGGGCTCGTGAACGCGACGGGCGCTCGCCGCTGCCGGCGCTGCCAGCGCCAAATCGACGTGCTTGATCGTGGTGCGGCGTCGGAGGAGCTCGTCAATGCCATGCGGTCGAGGCGCAATCTCACGCTCGCCGTCATCGGTCTGGTCGTCGCTTCGGTTCTGGGGATGGGACTGGCATTCAAGTGGCGTCTCGATGCAATCGGGAGATTCCGCGACGAGTCGCGAGTCGTTGATGCCGACGTCAAGACGCTGCTTCGGGGCGCTCGTGCAGATGCGTCGATACTCATCGGAGCCTTCGACGACAAGGAGTTTGCCGCGCTGTTGCGCGAACAGGGACCATATTGGCGCGAGCGTTCGAACGCGTGCGATGAGATTCGCAGTAGAGTGCGCGAACTGGGACCTCTCGATTCCGATCAGGTTCGCGAAGCACTCGAGATCGAGGAGCGACTTGACCTGGCGTGCCTCGGCTCTTCGCAGCTCGCGCGTGCCGCTGACTCCGCCGATATCGCCGTGGCACGCGCTGCCGCGACCCGCCTTGCCGGCGACGGGGCGTCAGTCACACCTCGCGAGGAGTAGAAGCTCGGTAAGCAGTAGCGGCAGGCCAGGGTGGCAAGGCAGCCGACGCTCTCGATCAGACGGTTCCGATACGCCGCGCGTAGTAGCGCTCCAATCCGTCCGCGATGTCCGAGAGATCTCCGTCTGCCGGGCCCTCGGGAGCCGTGGCCGATGTCGCCACGAGTCGCCCGTCTGCATCGCGCTCGACGCGCAACTTCATAGTTGGCGCCTCGATGTCGACGGCACCGTCGAACAACTGGTCCGAAACGATTGCGACGTATCCCCCGCCTCCGTAGGCGTAGACTCGCTGGTCACCGGCGGCGATGAACGAAACGCGGTGGTCTCGATGCAGTCGCTCGATGACCTCAACGAGCCGGTCGAGTGCCGGCGACGATTTGGCGGAAGCACTTGGCGATTCATCAGTCATCGTCACGCGATGATACCAGCGGAGCGGCGATTTCAAGACGCGCCTTGGAGGTTCGAAGGCTCCGGCGCCGGTGCTATTCTGTGCACGCGCTCCCGAAGTTTTCGGCGTCGATGTGATTGCACCCGTGAACAATCGAATTGCTGTCGTCGCTCTCGGCTTACTGTTGCTCGTTCCAGTGCCGCTCAGCAGGGCTCAGGGCAATGTCCGGTTCGACCGTTTCGTGGCGCTTGGAGACGGACAGACCGCTGGCTTCCAGGACGGAGCGCTTCGCGCAACGAGCCAGGCGCGATCGTGGGTCGTCCTGCTCGCGAGCGCTGCCCACGCAACGCTCGCTCTTCCGCTCATCGGCGAACCAGGCGTGCCGGCGCCTGACACCGTCACCGGACTCGGCCTACTCATGCAGCGGCCTGGAACCTGCGATTACGGTTCGTTCGATCTGGCTGGCGGAGTGAGCATCGGACGGCTCGATCCGTCGGTCACCTCGGCAAACCTCGCAATTCCGTACCACCGGATCGGAGACTCGCTCGATCGACGCTGGAACATCGACCCCGACAACCCGAACGACCCGGATGCATTCGAGGACCACGTATTGGGACTTCCAGCCGCGCTTTCCGGAGGCACTCCACGTTCGCAGGTTGAAACGGCGGTTGCCGCGAACCCGACGTTCGCAGCGATCTGGCTCGGTCACATGGACGTAGTGCTTCCGACGCTGGGCGGAGAGGTAGGCAACGCGACGCTCCTTTCGGCGGCAGCGTTCGAACAGCGTCTGGTCGAGGTCATCGGACGCGTCTCGGCCGCCGGTTCCGAAGGCGTGGTTCTCAACGTTCCGAACGTGACGTCGACCGCGCTTCTCGTCTCGGGGAAGGAGCTTCGCAGCAGGACGGGCCTTTCTAGCAAGCAACTTCGGAAGCGGCTGGGGGTCCGGAAGACGTCGTACGTACTCATCAGCGCGCTGCCGACCGTCGATGCAATCGCCGCTGGCCAGGCCGAAGGTCCGCTCGCGTCATCGCAGATTCTCACCCGAGAGGAAGTCGCACGACTCGACCAAGCCGTTGCCTCCTACAACCTGGCAATCGAGCGCCGAGCCCGGGCCGTTGGATGGGCTTACGTCGATCTCAACACGCTCTTCGACCGTTACGAGAGGCGTGGAGTATCAGTCGACGGGGTCGGCATCTTCACGACGCGGTTCCTCGGCGGCCTGTACGGACTCGATGGATATCACCTGAGCGATACGGGACAGGCACTCGTCGCGGCGGCCGCAGTGACGGCGATCAACGCTCACTACGGCACCAGCCTGGACGCTCCCGACGTCGCGACCGTCGCGATGGCGGACCTGCATACTTGTGGCGTCGAGCGCTGATCCGGATCGGAACCCGCCGCGATCAACCTTCGGCGAACGGCTGGATGATGGCCTCGGCAGCGCGTGCCGTCGATCGCAGCTTCCCGACCTCGCGCTGTGCCTCTTCGCGAGTCTGGAAGCGCCCGACTCGAACCCTATACCAGACGCCCTTCGCGCCAAGGTCGGCCCGCATGACGTATGCGTCGAAGCCGGCAGACTTGAGCGAATCGACAAACTGTCTTGCCTCGGCTTCGTTCGGGCTGCTCCGAATCTGGATCGTGAATCCACCGCTGTCGGAAGCCGGTTTCGCAGGAACGTCGGCAGTCGCCGAGTTCGTCGCGACCGGCGTTTCGGCTGGCTTGTCGACCACCGGGCCCGGTGTAGCGGACTCTGGCGACGACGCCGGTTCCGATGACGGTGCGGACGTGGGCGGCGCAGGCGCGGGAGTCGCTCCGCTCGATGCCGTTGTCGCGGGTCGTCCGACAATAAGGTCCTTGAGAACGAACTGCCACGCGAGTCCGAGACACACGGCCACGACGAGCACGGCGGCGACCGCAAGCAGTCCGAAGCGCGATCGGGGCTCCGGAGCCTGAACATCCGGGGCCACCCAGGCTCGCTGTTGATTGACCGCCATCTCGGCGGCCGTCATTCGGGTCGGGGCTTCCGCACCGGCGAAAGTCTCAGGTTGGTCAACGTTCGAAACACTCGGCGGCGGTTCGAACGAGGCAGGCCGCTCGAAAGGCGCAGTCGGCAGGAGTTCCTGGTCGTCGCGACGTTCCTCGACGATATTCGCAGGTGCTTCGGCGCTGAACGCGGTCACGCCCATCGCCGACATCGGCTGGGTGACGGAGATGGACGGTGGAAGAGAAATCGGAGGCGGCACCGGACGCGGCGGCGGAAGGTCGACGACGGCAGCCGCCGCGGCCAGGTCGTCCGCGGTTGGTGTTCCGAACGCAACGGTCTGCATCGATCCGAATTGGCTGGCCGGCTCGGGAGCCGTGATGTCCGGCAGCTGACCGGGCAACGGCGGAAGCTCGAGGTCTATCACGTCTCCGACTGGCGCGGCGGCATCCAGGATCGGTTCGATCGGCGGAAGGTCGAGAACGTCGTCGCCCTGCAGGCGCTCGAGCGCATCCATCGGAATGCTGCCGGTCACGCGACGCGGCGGCTCGGGCTCGGCCCCGCCATTCTCCTCGGCGGACATCTGTCGTGTGAGGGTTGCCTCGGCGGCAAGAGACTCGAAGAAGCGCATCGCCGACGGCGGAACGTCCGAGTCGGGATCCACGGCACCCGTGGCAAGGTCACGGCCCGGGATCGCCGGGCGCGGCGGTGGCACGGGGCTCTGCGAAGAGGCATCCGTGTTGCCCAGCGGATCGACCCGAACCGTCGCACGGCAGCTCCAGCACGTGAACGACGTTCCTCCGACAGGAATTCTCGTCGTGTCGATCTGGTACTTCCGTTTGCAGTTCGGGCACGCAATGACCATTCCGTTGTCTCCAGGGTGAGCGATCAGGTGAGGCACTATGAATCGCACGCTCGTATCCATCTTGTCAATTCGCTCAGGAGGAACGGCTTGCGTGGTCTGTTGGCGACCGATAGTCTTCGCGAAGTGGAGCCGTTCAGATTCATGACCCGCTGCCTGTTGTCCGTTGTCGCGTGCGTGCTCGTTCTTGTTGCGCCCGCGCCACCGGCGCACGGACAGTCCGAAGCCGGTAGCGGCTCGAAGCCGCGCGGGCGAGCGGCAAAATCGTCGAAGAAACCGAAGACGTCGACGTCCGCTGCATCGTTCGACACGCGCCGCGCCGACTGGATCCGACGAAAGGAAGCCGCCAACGCGGCGGGCGCGACCGGACCGGATCCGCTCGAGCAGTATCTCGTCAGCGAGGTTCTCGTCACCGGGCTCTTTGAGACGGATGCCGGATACGGCGTCTTCCTGCTAGCGACGCCGACGGGCAACACGTTCTTCGCAACTAACGGAGCGAAGCTGTACAACGGACGACTGGTTTCCATCGACAAGATTGCCGGAGCATTCGCCGACGATGCTCAGATCGTATTCGAGGAACGCAGCGGAAAGGGAAGCGCTCAGCGCGTAGTCAAGCGCGTGGTCGCTGCTCCGGCCAAGGTCGACGACCCCGAGCCCGCTCCGCCCGCCGACGAGAAACCATCCGACGACAAGCGAACAACCGAGAAGCCGCCGCTCTCCGTGTATTGACGCCCGGTCTGCCGGCATCCAGTATTGATCACGTGTTGATGATCTCGACAAAAGGTGACTATGGGATGAGGGCGGCCATCGACCTGGCCCGCCACTACGCCAGTTGCGATCCCGTGCAGGTCAAGGACATCGCGGAGCGTCAGGACATTCCGAAGGATTACCTGTCGCTCATCATGGTGGACCTGAGAAAGGGAGGCATCGTCGAGAGTGTTCGAGGACCGCGTGGCGGGTATCGACTCGCGAAGGCGCCTTCTGAAATCAGCATGGGCGAAGTTCTCGAGGTCCTCGAGGGTCCCATCCAGCTACTCGACTGTGCCTCGACGGCGGCCCCGCCGATCGAACACAAGTGCTCGCAACATACCGGTTGCTCGATGCGCAATGTCTGGACATACCTCACCGAGACCATCGCCGGCGTTCTTCATCAGACGACACTCGAGCAACTCTGCTCTCCCGACCTCGTGTCATTGCAGTCGAGCTCCGCAAAGCCGCAGTCGGGTCATACGCGAGCCTCGGCCTGAGAATTCGCAGAATCCTGGCTCGAGCCTCGGCCCCGGCGCGACCCGCCAAACTTAAGCTTGCCACTTAGGTATAGATCGGCCTATCGTGTCCTTCGTACACGGAAGGCGGTGACAACCAATGGCAACGATGGTTGGGACGACGGCGAGCAGACATTCTGGCGAACGGTCGATCGAAGAATTGATCGGCAACACGCCGCTGGTTCGGCTCGGACGAATCGACTCCGAGGTTCCGGGGGTTGCGATCTATGGCAAGGCCGAGTGGCTGAACCCGGGTGGAAGCGTGAAGGATCGCGCGGCGCTCGCAATGATCCGCGAGGGCGAACGAACCGGACAACTCGCCGACGGGCGGATCCTCCTCGATGCGACATCCGGAAACACTGGTATCGCGTACGCGATGATTGCAGCGTCGCGCGGGTTTCGCGTGCGGCTATGCCTGCCTGCAAACGCGAATATCGAACGCAGGCGGATTCTTGCCATCTACGGCGCCGAGGTCGTCCTGACCGATCCGTCGGAAGGCTCGGACGGGGCGATCCGCGCCGCACGGCAGCTTTATGCCGAGAACCCCGACCGCTATTTCTACCCGGACCAGTACAACAATCCGCACAACTGGCTTGCGCACTACGAGACCACGGGTCCCGAGATCTGGTCACAGACAAACGGCGAAGTCACCCACTTCGTCGCCACGCTCGGCACAACGGGTACGTTCACCGGAGTCGGTCGCCGGCTCCGCGAGCTCGACCCGGCCGTCAGGCTCGTGAGCGTCGAGCCCGATAGTCCGTTCCACGGACTCGAGGGTATGAAGCACCTCGATTCCGCCATCGTTCCGGGCATCCACGATCCCGGCCTGGCGGACGAACGCGCCGAGGTTTCGACCGAGAGTGCCTACGAGATGGCGCGACGGCTCGCACGGGAAGAGGGCGTGTTCGTCGGCGTGAGTGCCGGCGCTGCCGTGGCCTCGGCGCTCGATCTTGCCAGGCGAATTCGACACGGTGTCATCGTGACCGTGTTGTGCGACGGAGGACTCAGATACCTGAGTGAGCGCTTCTGGGGAGACGAAACGGAGGCTTCGCGGTGACGCTGCGAATGGACGAGGCGCTGGCAGGCGAAATAGCTCGGCTCGGAGAACGAGGCTACCCGCACGAGGTTTGCGGATTGCTGCTCGGCCGTTTCGAGGCAGGCGCGGACCGCACCGTCATCGAGCTCTTTCCTCTCGACAACGAGCGCCTCGACTCTCGAACGAACCGGTATGCCGTAAGTGCGGGGTCAATGCTTGATGGCGAACGCCACGCCAGGCGGGCCGGGCTCGATGTCGTCGGCTATTACCATTCGCATCCGGACGCGCCTGCCGAGCCGAGCGGCTACGACCTCGAGCACGCAACGTGGCCTGGCGTGTCCTATCCAATCGTCTCGGTGAGTCAGGGCACCGCCATCGGCCTTCGAAGCTGGACGCTCGCCGACGATCGACTCTCCTTCGAAGAGGAACCGATCTCGACAGAAATTTGAACAGAGGCGGCCACCTCAACGCCGGCCGCTCGTGGAAGGATGAACACATGGCTATCACCATCAACATTCCGTCAGCGCTTCGCCGGTTCACGGCAGACAGCGTCTCAATCGCCTGCGAGGCCTCAACCGTCGGCGAAGCGCTGGAAGCGCTCGTTGGCGCACATCCGCTTCTGCGCAAGCACCTCTACACGGACGAAGGCGACCTCCGCAGCTTCGTCAACGTGTTCGTCAACGACGAGGACATTCGATACACGACCGGCCTTGCGACCCCCGTGTGCGACCGAGACGAAGTCCACATCATCCCGTCCATCGCCGGCGGTTCATCTATCGCCGAGGATGTCGAGCTCTCGATCGAAGAGATCCAGCGCTACAGTCGCCACCTGCTGTTATCGGAGGTCGGCGTCGGCGGTCAGCGCAAGCTGAAGGCCGCAAGCGTGCTGCTCGTCGGAGCTGGCGGGCTCGGGTCACCGCTGGCTATGTACCTGGCCGCCGCCGGTGTCGGTCGTCTCGGGATCGTCGACTTCGACGTCGTCGATCACTCGAACCTGCAACGGCAGCTGCTTCACGGAACGAAGGACGTCGGACGCTCAAAGCTCGAGTCCGCCCGTGACCGGATTCTGGACATTAATCCGAACGTCGACGTGGTCGGATACGGCGAGGCGCTGACGGCCGCAAATGCGCTCGAGATCCTTCGAGGGTACGACGTGGTCGCCGACGGAACGGACAACTTTCCTACGCGGTATCTCGTCAACGACGCCTGCGTGATGCTCGGCATCCCGAACGTCTACGGGTCGATCTTTCGCTTTGAAGGGCAGGCAAGCGTGTTCGGTGCAACGACCGGACCGTGCTACCGATGTCTGTATCCGGAACCGCCTCCACCCGGTCTCGTGCCGAGTTGCGCCGAGGGCGGCGTTCTTGGCGTGCTTCCCGGGATCGTCGGTTCGATACAGGCGATCGAGACGATCAAGCTGATTCTGGGGGAAGGGAATTCGCTCAGCGGTCGATTGCTGCTCTTCGACGCGCTCGGAATGAAGTTCCGCGAGATGAGGCTTCGCAAGAATCCCGAGTGCGTGCTGTGCGGGCCGAATCCGACGGTTACGGAACTGGTCGACTACCAGGCGTTCTGCGGCATCAAGCCGCCGGCCACCGTTGAAGAGAACGCCGCCATCGAGGCACTGCGAGGTCGAGACTGGGAGATTACAGCCTCTGAACTGAAGGTCGCCCTCGACACCGGGCAGCCGGTCTTTCTGCTCGATGTGCGCGAGCCTCACGAGGTCGAGATTGCAGCGATTCCCGGGACCGACGCCGTGATTCCCGTGGGATCGCTCTCCGATCGGCTAGGCGAGATCGGGACCGTGAAGCCGATCGTCGTGTATTGCCGTTCGGGGGTTCGCTCGGCTCGGGCACTCGATACCCTGCGCGCTTCCGGGGTCGACAACGTCCGCAGTCTGCGCGGCGGCATCCTCGCGTGGTCTCGTGACGTCGATCCGCTTGTGCCGCAATACTGAGCGAGTTGCGCCCTATGCCTCGGGGCAAACGAAAGACCGCCCCCGGATCTGGGCGGATCCGGGGGCGGCAGAACTCCAACTGCGGTTGGAGGAGAAGATGAGACTCACGCCGCAACTATGCAACCTCGATGCCGAATCTGTCAACTCATATTTCATTGCACTGCAAATAAACAAGTTATAGTCAGCAGTACACCCATTTTCGATAGAGTCGAAGAATCCGAATTTTCGGATATCACCGAACGGACGAAAGAATGTCGATGACGATCGGGCGGAGTCCGTTGATGATGAACTGGATTCCGATGACGCACATGATGAGCCCCATCACCTGCGTGACGACGTGAATGCCGCTCTTTCCGATGAGTCTTACGAGGCCGGGAGACACGATCAGGAAGGCTGCCGTCACGGCAACAACACCCACAATGGCGACGATCAGAGAGATGGCCTCGAGCGTGGAACCGGACTGACCCATAAGCACCATCACCGTGCTGATGGCGCCGGGGCCCGCGATGATCGGCATCCCGAGCGGAACGATAGAAGGATCGCCGGTGTGCGCTGCTTCGCCGTCTTCGGGCGCCTTTCGCTCGGCACCGGTAAGCATCGGCATCGCCATGGCGAAGAAGAGGATTCCGCCCGCGATCCTGAACGCGTCGATCGTGATTCCGAAGAGCCGGAAGATGAGTCCACCGCAGACGGCAAAGACCACCAGCAGTCCGAGCGAAACGGCGCACGCCTTCAGTGCCGTTCTTCGGCGGCGCTCCGCGTCGGCCCCGTCGGTGAGCGCCACGAACAGTGGCGCCGCGGCAATCGGGTCGATGATCGTCAGCAGCGACGAAAAACTCAACACGCCAAAAGTCAATGCACTCATCATGATCTCGGCCCCCCTTCGTCTCCCTCGACCGGAATCGCCGTTTCGTTCTTGCTCGTCGAAAGGACGAACGTCGTCTTCACGCGGTCAATGTCCGGTATACCGGTGATCCGGTGAAGCAGGAAGAATTCGTACTCGCGGATATCTCGAACGACGACCTTCAGAAGAAAATCATCCTCACCCGCAATGTGATGACATTCGAGGACTTCCGGCATTTCGCGGACCGTTGCCAGGAAGACCTCATGTGTCGCGAGTTTATGCGCGGCCAGTTTCACGCTCACGAAGGCCATCGTGCTGCGCCCCAACGCCGCCGGATCGACCAGGGCGACATATTTGGTAATCACGCCTCGATGCTCGAGCTTCTTTATTCGCTGAAGGAGTGGCGTCGCCGTCAGTCCAACGGACTCAGCCAGGGCAGTGTTCGTCATCCTGCCGTTTTCCTGGAGCAGTCGCAGAACGCGGCGGTCGATCGCATCGAGTGGTAAACTCGCGTCAAATCCCACATTGAAAGCTAAATCATCCATACACACAGGCTAGCAGTGTAATAAACTCGTGTCAAGTGGGCGTTTGACAGTGAATAATGCCGCCGGACATCGCGTTGCCGCGATTTTGCAGTCGCCACGAATTGACGGTGCTGACCTTGACCTTCCAGCGCGTGTCGACCGAGACTTGGCCGTCCCCCTGCAAAATTAGGAGTCGCCACCGTGCCGAGCCCTCAAGCCGTCGTGACATTCGTGGCCTTGATGCTTGTATTGCTGATTGCATTGCGTGTGCCTCTCGCGGTTCCGCCGGTGCCGTCCGCACTTACGGCAACCCTGCTTGCGCTGGCGGCCTCCTGGCTGGTCAATCGGCGAGTTCCGGACGACGAAGACGACGACATCACCGAAGATGCCCGGAATGGCGAGGATGAATCGACCCGGATGTCAGAAGACGTCACGCCGGCCGGCGATGCGCTTGCGGCCGTACCATCCGCTCCGCCGCGTTCCGAGTCGGGCGCGCCGCCGGAATATTGACAGATGGCGGAACGCGCTCCGATCTCGAATTCCGCGGACGGGCACGACGGCGGCGCTCACGCGACACCCGCCTCGTGGGCCGCTGCGTGCGGAGTCGCAGGCCTGATTGCAAACCTCCTGCCGATTCCCGTTCCGGGTTCAGGCGCCGCCCTTCGTCTCGGCGCAGCGCCCGTCCTCCTTTCCGCCGCCATGCACGGCTGGAAGTGGGGGGCCTTGGCCGGAACGATCTCTGCCGTGCCGATGTGGCGTACTCCGGCCGTTGCCGCCGGGATGGTTCTTGCAGCATCGGCTACCGGCGAAGCGGTCCGGCGCGGGTATTTCATAACGCCCGTCGTCACGCTCTTCTGGACTACCATCGGCGCGGTTTTGTGTGCAGTTCAGTATCAAAGCGATTGGGGAGCCCACGCATTTGCCGCCGTCGCGTCGGCGCTCGTCACGGGTGTCGTATCCGACGCAGCAACGGCGCTTCCATCCATCGTCCGGGCAACGAGCCAGTCCATCGCCGGCCGCAGCTTTGCCAGCCATTTCGGTCCGGCATTCGTGGTCGCCGGTCTTTCGCCACTACTTGCCGTCTCGGCGATGGCGGGACCGTCCGCATACGGCGTTGCAGTTGTCGTCTCGGCTGCGGTCGCCGTGTGTGCCGTTGTCGGCGCCGAGTTCCTCGGCCGACGAACGGCAGCCATCCTCCAGGACGCAATGCGCTCCTCGGGAACCGAGGCAGGCAGCAACACCTTCCTCGAAGTCTCGGACGCGAAGGACCTGTCGACCTGGATCGAGCGCGAGCGCACGTCGCTTAGAGAATCGGCAGATGTGGTGGC
>CAZXLQ010000006.1:33372-40307 GCA_964641945.1 uncultured Clostridia bacterium | reverse complement strand
CGATCCGCGGTCGTCCCCCAGACGGTGAGCCTCTGACCCGAGCGAACCCGGAGCATCCCGGACTGGCTCAGCGTCACATACGGGGTGCTGCTTCAACGAAACGGTGGACTAGAGCCCGTTCCAGTCTCCGGCAATCGGCGTCATGTTCGGCGCGCCATAGGTAAATGCAGCGCTCGCGGCGCCACCGGAATTCACGTTTCGAAGGAACCACGCGCCACTAGCCGGCGCATAGATGCCAATCGTGTCGATGCCATCGCCATCCCAGTCCCCCGAAAGCGGAGTTGAAAACGGTGCTCCGAACGTGAACACGAAGTCGGCGCCTCCGTTCGAGTTCGAGTTGCGAAGGAAAAACGCACCGCTCGCCGGATCGTAGATGCCTATCGAGTCGACGCCGTCGCCGTTCCAGTCGCCCGCGACGGGAATCGCAGCGCCGCCTATACCGAACGTGAACGTGATGTCGGCTGGACCCGGAGTGTTCGAGTTCTTCAGGAAGAACGTGCCGGTCGCCGGAATGTAGAGTCCGATCGTGTCGAACCCGTCGTCGTCCCAGTCGCCGGTGATCGGGATCCAGTTCGTGGCCGCGGGGCCGAAAGTGAAGGCAATGTCCGCTCCACCCGCAGAGTTCGAGTTTCGCAGAAAGATGGCGCCGGACGTCTGATCGTAGATGCCGGGAGTATCAACTCCGTCGTTGTCGTAGTCGCCTTCGAACGGTCGCTGCGTCACGCCACCGGCTCCGAAAGTGAAGATCACATCGGCGGAGCCACTTGAATTCAGGTTTCGCAGGAACCACGCTCCGGTCGTCGAGTCCACGATTCCCGGCGTGTCGGTGTCAGCGCCCGAGACCTCGATTTCCCAGGAGGACGTGTTCGTCGCTGGAATGGGATCCGGCTGTTGCGCATCGATCGTCGCGGTGTTGATGATTCGGACACCGGCGTGGGTCGTGGCTGCAATGCGAACCTGCACGACGATGGTCGCAGTAGCGTCGGGTGCGAGGCTGGAGGTCGAACAGACGACGTTTCCCGTGCCGCCGACCACCGGAGCGGTGAAGATCCAGCCTGCGGGCACTGAGACCGAAACAAAGGTCGTACCGACCGGTGTCGGGTCCACGACCTGGACGATCGTCGCAGTTGCCGGACCGTCGTTCGAGATCTGGAGGGTGTATTCGATGACCGAATTCGTGCTGTATGGAATGAGCGGAGCCGTCTTCACGATACGAAGATCGGCTCCGGTCGCCTGGGCCGAAACCGGCACGACGGTGAAACCGAACGCGACGGCGGAGACGATCAATGAGATTGCAAGGGTCCGTAATGCAAACATAGCTGGAAGTCCTTTTTTCATGGCACCTTGTCCGTGGACCGGGATGGTCAGATCCTACCCGACCTTTGCCCACGATCCAACCGTGAAAGGCCGGTTGCGACGCGCCGGCCTTCGTTGTTACACTCCCGCCTTTACCCGAAAGGGCCAACAGGAGGACGACGCGCGCATGCTCGACGAGAAGCTGGTTGAAGGGCTTACATTCGACGACGTCTCGCTGCTTCCGGCGCTGAGTGACGTCCTGCCGGCCGAGGCCGACACCAGGACGCGCTTCTCGCGACGCGTGTCCGTCAACGTCCCGATCGCCAGCGCCGCAATGGATACGGTAACGGAAGCGGCCATGGCGATTGCCGTGGCGCAGCAGGGCGGCATCGGCGTGATTCACAAGAACCTGTCGGTTCAGGCGCAGCGAGACGAGGTCGACAAGGTCAAACGCTCAGAAAGCGGGATGATCGTCGATCCGGTCACGATCACCCCGGAACGACCTGTCTCGGCCGCGCTCGAGCTCATGCAGCATTACCGGATTTCGGGTGTGCCGGTGGTCGAGCCGGGAGGCAGGCTCGTTGGCATTCTCACGAATCGCGATCTTCGATTCGAGCACCGTACGAGCCTTCCGGTCTCCGAGATAATGACTCGGGAGAACCTGATCACGGTTCCAGTGGGAACGACGCTTCAGGAGGCGCGCGGAATCCTTCAGCAGCACCGCGTCGAGAAGCTGCTGGTCGTCGATGACGACTTCCGCCTCAAGGGGCTCATAACGGTCAAGGACATACAGAAGGCCATCAAGTATCCAAGCGCCGCGAAGGATGAACTCGGCCGGCTGCGCGTCGCCGCCGCGGTCGGCGCGACCGGAGACTACCTCGAGCGAGCACACGAGCTCGTTCAGGCGCGCGTCGACGTGCTCTGCGTCGACACGGCGCACGGTCATACGACCCGAGTACTCGACGCCGTCACCGAGTTGAAGAAGCGGTACGACTCGGTCGACGTGATCGCCGGAAACGTCGCTACGTACGATGGCGCGCGTGCGCTCGTCGACGCCGGCGCTGACGCGGTGAAGGTGGGCATGGGACCGGGCTCGATCTGCACGACGCGAATCGTGAGTGGTGCCGGAGTCCCGCAGCTCACGGCCATCGCGGAAGCTGCGCGCGCCCTCGAGGGCACCGGCGTGCCGCTCATCGCCGACGGCGGGATCAAGTACTCGGGCGACGTGGCGAAGGCAATCGCGTCGGGAGCCGACTGTGTGATGATCGGATCGCTTTTTGCCGGAACGGACGAGTCGCCGGGCGAGATCATTCTTTTCCAGGGGCGGAGCTTCAAGAGCTATCGCGGCATGGGATCGATTGCGGCGATGAAGGACGGCAGCAAGGACCGCTACGGTCAGGAAGCTCAGCGGGAAGCCCAGAAGCTCGTGCCCGAGGGAATCGAAGGACGAGTTGCATACAAGGGATCGCTGTCAAACCTGGTGACGCAACTCGTCGGCGGCCTGCAGGCGGGAATGGGATACTGCGGTTGTCACAACATCGCCGAGATGAAAGAGAGGACGCGGTTCCTGCGCGTCAGCTCGGCCGGCCTTCGTGAGAGCCACGTGCACGACGTTTTCATCACCAAGGAATCGCCGAACTACCAGATCGACTGAGACCGATGTACATCTGCCTCCGACTCGCGAGTTGCGCGGTGCTTGCGTGCCTTCTGGCGCATTCGGGATCGGTTGCGCAGGGGCGCGAGCCGTCGTCGAACATCACGGTGCGCATCGACATGCGCGCGCCGATAAAGGCGGGCTGGTTCGATCCGAAGACCGAGACGGTGGGAGTGCGCGGCGGAAGCTCGCCACTGTCGTGGGGCACGACGCTCGCAGCCGTCGATCAGGACCGGGACGGCGTGTACGAGGTCCGGATCAAGGTACCGTTCCGTCCGTCACGCACTGCCTTCCTGTCGCACAAGTTCAAGGTTGATGGCACGGACAATCCGAACGACGGATGGGAAAACGGGCCGAACAGACCACTGTTGATCTCGCGCCCGGGCGCCATAGTGACTCGCGCCTTCGATGCAGCCGGTCCTCCGTTTCCAGACACACTCCGAGGCCGGGTATCTCGTCATCCAGCGTTTCCTTCCAGATTCGTCCAGGCGCGCGACGTGACGGTCTTGCTGCCAGCGGAATACGGCACCGCGACACGCCGCCGGTTCCCGGTCATCTACCTCCACGATGGACAGAATCTCTTCAACGCGGCCGAGGGGAATGGCGGCGAATGGCAGGTGGACGAGTCGTCGCTCGCACTGGCGCGAGCCAGGCGTGTCGAACCGGTCATCGTCGTCGGCGTGCACAGTGTTTCGGATCGTCGCGTGGACGACTACACCCCCACACCTATGAGTCGCGATACGCCAAACGGAGTTCTGCGTTTCGGCGGCAAGGCGGATGCGTACGGCCGGTTCCTGGTAGAGGAGCTCAAGCCCTTCATCGACCGAACGTACAGGACGCAGTCATCGGCCGATCGTACGGCGCTCGGCGGGTCATCCCTGGGCGGACTCGTCACGCTGCACCTCGGACTCAAGTATCCGGCGGTCTTCGGCACTCTTCTTGTCGTGTCGCCATCGGTGTGGTGGGACGAATTGTCGATCGTCAAGGGTGTCGACGCCATCGGAGAGCGCACCGCGCAGCGCATCTGGCTCGACATGGGCACCAACGAAGGGCCCGGGGCGTTGGAGCAGGCGCGCCTGCTCAGGGATGCGCTCGTTCGCAAGGGATGGAATCCCGGGACCGATTTGCTTTTTCGCGAGTACGCTGGCGCCGGACACGACGAATCGGCGTGGGCCGCGAGGTTCGGCGAGATGCTCGAGTTCGGATTCCCCGGCCCGCGACTCTCCAAAGCGACCCGCTGACACCTGTCGGAGGAATCCGGCGGCCGGCCGGATGGCCAGAATCCGGTTGTCTCTGACGTCAACGGCCCTAAGTCGTTGACCCGATGCGGCCTCTCGTTTCCGATGGTCGACGGCGGGGCTATCATGGGCTCTGGCACGACGATTGTACTGGAGGCAGCCCGTGAGCCAACGACGCACCGCGGCATTGATCTACAACCCGAATTCGGGCGCGCATCGAAAGCGCGACCGGGGACACGATGCCGACGAGATGGTCGCCCGTCTATCGTCGGTCGGCATAGACGCCGAGCCTAAGCCGACTCCGGGACCCGGGACGGCGGCGGAGCTCGCGCGACAGGCCTCGCTCGACGGCGTCGATCTTGTCATCGCGAGTGGCGGTGACGGCACGATCAACGAGGTCGTGCAGGGGCTTGCCGAGACGGCGACGCCAATGGCGATCTGGCCCGGAGGAACGGCAAACGTGCTTGCGCGCGAACTCGGAGTTCCGACGGACCCGGAAGGAGTGGTCGCCACGATTGCCGCGGATCGCCGCATTCGCGTCGCGCTCGGGAAGGCGGGTTCGCGCTACTTCGCATTGATGGCGGGAATCGGGCTCGACGCGTCAATCGTTCGCGGCGTCAGTCCGCAGCTCAAGGCGACTTACGGAGAAGGCGCGTTCTGGGTGTCGGGGCTCAAGCACATCGTGGGCTGGCGGCCCGAGCCATTTGAGATCGAAGTCAGTGGCGTTCGCCACGAGGGCGCCGCGGTCGTGGTCGGCAACGCGGCCTGTTATGGCGGTTCGCTCAGCATCACACCGCAGGCTTCTCTCTCGGAGCCGGAACTTGATGTCTGCATCTTTCCAACCCGTCGTTTGGCGATTGCCTATGCGCCGGACCTGCTCGCGTGCGCGCTTGGCGATCCGACCCGGTTCGGCGATGTGACGTACCTGAAGACGACCGAACTTACGGCGACCGGATCGCCGGACAATCAACCGTGGGTTCAGGTCGACGGGGAGCTGCTGGGACAGCTTCCGATGAAATTCGAGTCCGTTCCGGACGCTCTGACGGTAGTCGTCGGTCCGGAATGGTCTGAACGGGAGTGAAATTGATGCAGAGCTCCATGTTGATTCTGGCGATTCTAGCCGCGCTCCTTGTGCCGGCTCTCGTCAGTCCGATGACGGCACGCGCAGCCTCTCCGATGCAGGTCCAGGCACTGACCGGATCGGCCCTCGAACAGGCACTCGACGAACAGCGATCCGCCGGACTCGTGGCGCTTTATTCGCTCGAATATGCGCGAGCCCAGAAGTCCTTTGACGAGTTTGTCCGTCTGGCGCCGGATCGACCGCAAGGCTACCTGTATCGCGCCACCACCGTGTGGCTGAAGTCTCTGTTCGACCAGCGACTGCTGTCGACCAGCCTCTATTCTCGCGACGATTTCTACGCGCAGAAGGAGAAAACCGTCGATCCGGTCGTGGACAAGGCATTCCGGGCGGATCTGAAGCGTGCGATCGAGCTCGCCGATGCGCGGGTGAAGGCCAACCCGAAGGATGTCGAGTCGCTTTACTACCTCGGTGCCGCCCACGGTGCGCTCGGTGGATACGAGGCGACGATGGCGCGGGCATTCTTTGCCGCCCTGCGGAACGGATCGAAGGCGGTCGACCTGCACGAGAAAGTACTGAAGCTCGATCCAAAATTCGCCGACGCCTACCTCACGATCGGGCTGTACCACTACGTAGTAGGCAGCCTGCCGCTCGCCGTGAAGATCGCGGCCGTAATGGGTGGCGTGCGCGGTTCCAGGCGGGAAGGGCTGACCGAAATCGAGCGGGCAGCGAAGCAGGGTGCTCGAGTCGGCGATGACGCGCGCGTCATGCTCGTGGGCCTTTATGCCCGCGAAGGCCGGCTCGACGATTCTCTAGCCACCCTTCGCGAGCTCAAGGCGAAGTACCCGGTGAACTACATCGTGGCGCTCGAGGAGGCCAACACTCTCGTGAAGCTCAACCGTCACGATGACGCCTACGAGGCGTTTGCAAAACTTGCCGACACGCCTCGCGCCACGGCCGAGGCCCGGGACTTTCTCGAATACTCACACGGCGAAGCACTCCGAATCGGCGGACGCTACGATCGAGCGCTCTCGAGGTATGCGCTCGTCTGGACCTGGAAGGGCGCCGACCGTGACCTGGTTACCCTTGCGCGGCTCTCGGCCGGCTTGTGCCACGATGCCCTGAAGCAGCGGCAGGAAGCGCTCGCCCAGTATCGTATGGTCCTTCGCCGCGCCGACGTCCTCGACTCGCACAAGCGGGCCGAGCGACTGGTGAGAGAACCCTACTCGCCGTCGTTGCCGATGGCGTCGACGGGACAGCTCTGAAGTGCTTCTTCGCAAAGCTCGATCTCGTCAGGGGTGTGCGGCTGGGCGAAAACGTACGAGAAGCCGTCGTCGTCGTTGCGCGTAAAGAAGTCCGGTGCCGTGTCGCGGCAGACGTCGCAGTCGATACACTGCTTGTCGACGTAGTAGGCTCCGGGTGCACTGCCGGGCTGGATGTCGGTTCGGTCGGCCATAGGGAGGGATCGATTCCGTCAGGAAGCGCTCGAATACTGCCCGGCGACCGGTTCGAAGTCAACGCACGCCTCGCTGACGGCTACCGTGCGCGGTAGTGGAGCGACGAGAGTGCGTCATTGAGACGAGCTGCTCTCTTGCGACTTTGCGTCTTCCTTTGCGCCTTTCCGAGAAACTCTACGACGGATTGAAGAGTTTCTCGCACAGGCGCAAAG